>CAVPUD010000060.1:0-71270 GCA_963708545.1 uncultured beta proteobacterium
ATCCAGAACGCCATTACGCTCACCGGCTCGCCACCGCCCCGGGTCGAGATCGCCACCGGGCTCGGTTTCAGGTCTGCCAACGCCGCCGAGGAACACTTGCAGGCGCTGGCGCGCAAAGGCGCCATCGAACTCGTCAGCGGCACCTCGCGCGGTATTCGCCTCAAGAGCGAGGCACTGCGCTCCATCAACGAATCCCGCAGCAAACAATTTCCCCTGTCGCTGCCCAGCCTGTCTCAACTGATGTTGCCCCTGATTGGCCGCGTGGCAGCGGGCTCGCCGATTCTCGCGCAAGAACATATCGACCAAACCTATTACGTCGAAAGCAGCCTGTTCCAGCGCAAACCCGACTACCTGCTCAAGGTGCGTGGCATGTCGATGCGCGACGCCGGCATCATGGACGGCGACCTGCTGGCCGTGCAATCCACGCGGGACGCCAAAAACGGCCAGATTGTGGTGGCACGCCTGGGTGATGAAGTCACCGTCAAGCGCTTTCGGCGCACCAAGGACCTGATCGAACTGTGCCCGGAAAACCCCGACTACCAGATCATCGTCGTCGAACCCGGCGAGCCCTTCGAGATTGAAGGGCTGGCAGTTGGCTTGATCCGCAACACCATGTTGATGTGAGCGGTGATCAGGTTTTGAATTGAAAGGTTTCAAATGAGCTCTGCACTCCTGGCTGTTCCCGCAATTCTGGCGCCGCTGCAATCGTTGTGGCGCTGGCTCATGCCCGCTCTACCTAATTTACCCAATTTGCCCGGCAACTCGCGCGGGCGCTCCACACTCTCAAGCCAGCCGTCGCGTCACTACGAACTTGCCAGGCATTCAATGGCCAACAAGCTGCTTTGCACGGGGGGCAAGCGGCCCGCGCCGGGCCATGATTCAGCCCGCCTCCCGTTGTCACTTTATCCACAAGCGTAGCGCATCCCAGGCGCGGCCCAGGAAGCCGGCCTGCTCCACGCCGTCCAGCGCCACGAGCGGCACTTCGTTGAGCGGCTGCGCACCGAGCGCGATTTTGAGCGTGCCCACCTGCTGGCCCTTGGCGATGGGCGCCACGAGCGGGTCGGGGCGCACGATCTGGGTGCCGATCTTGCCTGCGCTGCCCGCGGGCACGGCGATGATGAGGGGCTCGGGGCGGCCGAGCTTCACGGTGCTCTGCTTGCCCTTCCAGACGGCCGGCGTGGCCACGGGCTGGCCGGCGTCGAACAGCTTGACGGCGTCGAACGCGGTATAGCCCCAGTTGAGCAGCTTCTGGCTCTCGTTGGCGCGCGCGTTTTCGCTCGCGGCGCCGAGCATCACCGACAGCAGGCGGCGCTGCCCGACCTTGGGCACCTCGCGGTGCGCCGTGGCGACGAGGCAATAACCCGCGGCCTCGGTGTGGCCGGTCTTCAGGCCATCGACCGTGGGGTCGCGAAACAGCAGCAGATTGCGGTTGTTGCCGTTCGAGGCGGGCGTGCCGGGGTAGGTGTAGTGCTTGGTCGCGTAGTAGTGCATGAACTGCGGAAAGTCGTGCATCAGCCGCGTCGCGAGGATGCCGAGGTCGCGCGCCGTGGTGGTGTGGCCGGGCTCGGTCAGCCCCTCGGGGTTTTTATAGCTGGTGCTCTTCATGCCTAGCGCCTTGGCCTGCTCGTTCATGAGGCGCACGAAGTTTTCCACCGTACCACCCACGCCTTCGGCCAGCGCCACGGTGGCGTCGTTGCCCGACTGGATGATCATGCCGCTGAGCAGATCATGCACGGGCACCTGCATCTTCGGGTCTATGAACATGCGCGAGCCGGGCATTTTCCAGGCGCGCTCGCTCACGGATAGTTTTTGCTGCAAGTCGATTTTTTTGGCTTGCAGCGCATCGAAGACGAGGTAGGCCGTCATCAGCTTGGTCAGCGAGGCGGGCTCGACGGGCATGTCTATGTCCTTGCCCGCGAGCATTTGCTGCGCCGTCACGTCGAGCAGCAGATAGGCGCGCGCGGCGATCTCGGGCGGCTGAGGGCTTTGCGCGTGCGCGAGCAGCGTCGCGCCGGCCAAACCCAGGGCGAGGGCGAAATTGCGGAAGGTGACAAAAAGGCGTTGCATGAGAAAACCAATCCAGGAAAAAGGAAGGAGGTGTCGCAAGGGCGCGCAGTGCGAGCGCCGCGAGCAGTCGTCAGGCGGTGTCCGCCGTTGCGCGCAGGTGGCGCAGCACCAGGTTCTTGAGCAGCGGCAGCTGGCCGTGGAAGAAATGCCCGCCGCCCGGGATCACCGTCACGGGCAGCGCCTGCGGACGTGCCCAGTCGAACACGCTGGCCAGCGGCACGACATCGTCTTGCTCACCGTGCAGCACCAGGGTACGCAGCTGCGCCTCGGGCGGCACGGGCGCGACGGCAAAGCGCGTGGTTGCCGTGCCTACGAGCACCACGTGCGCGATGCGCCGCTCACGCCACAGCGCCGCCAGCGCGTGGCTCGTGACGAAGGCGCCGAACGAGAACCCGGCCAGCGCGAGCGGCTGCGTCGGCAGGCCATCCTGCGCGGGCGGTGCCAGCTGCTGCACCACGGCGAGCAGGTCCTGCAGTTCGCCGCGCCCCTCGTCGTGCATGCCGCTGCTCGCGCCCACGCCGCGGAAGTTGAAGCGCAGCGCCGTCCACCCCGCCTGCACGAAGGCGCGTGCCAGCGTCTGCACCACCTTGTTGTCCATGGTGCCGCCGAACAGCGGGTGCGGGTGTGCGATCACGGCCACGCCGCGTGGTGCGCCAGCGGTGGGCACGTCACGCGCCACTTCGATCGTGCCCGCAGGGCCTGGCAGCAGCAGGCGTTCGGTGTGGGGGTTCATCGGTAAAACTTACTTTTTGATAGCTGCAAGCGCTTGATGCACAAGCGTTAGAGGCCAAAAAGGCTTGAAATTTTCTCAGAACAGATTCTCAATGTCCCACATCGGGCGGCAGCAGCAGACGCTCGACCACGCGGCCGTTTTGCAGGTGCGAGTGGAAGATTTCCTCGATGTCGCTGGCATCCACATAGGTGTACCAGACACCCTCGGGATACACCACGGCCACGGGCGCGCCGGCGCAGCGGTCCAGGCAGCCGGCCTTGTTCACGCGCACCATGCCGGGGCCGGCGAGGCCCGCCTCCTTGACCAGCACCTTGCAGCGCTCGAAAGCCGCCTGCGCGCCATGCTGGCCGCAGCAGGCCTCGCCGTTCGGGCGCTCGTTGAGGCAAAAGAAGATGTGGCGCTGGTAGTACGAAGATGAAGCACCAGGTGGTGTCGGGGTCTTGGTATCGCTCATGGTTGGCAATCGTACCGCGCCCCGCAGGCTAAGGCAGCCCCGGCCCGGCGGCGAACCCGATGGGGTTTACAAATCTTTACCCCGTGGAAAGGAACTCCGCACCGGCAGCGAGCCTCTACTGCCTACGATAGCAAGTTGGTTGGTTCCGGTTGTTTTTGTCGTTGCGAAGCCTTTCGGTACCGGGTGTACCGAATGAACCTCCCAGGGTGTCCTCCTCCCTCCCTCTCTTGTTTGCTCTGGGACGCTTCGCAACGTTTTTATTTTCTCAGCGCAAAAAAAGCACGAGCAAAAGCACAAGCGCCCAGCGGCGCTCGATCGCTGGGCGCTGTTTTTGTGCGTGCGGCTTGTGCGGGGGGGTCAGGCAGCGGGCGGGCGGGTGTCGGCGAAGCTCGGGCGCTGCATGAGCTTGTCGAGCAGCTTGCCAAGGTTCGGGTACTGCGCGCGCCAGGCGATTTGCGGAAAGCGGAACTCCAGCCAGCCGAGCGCCACGCCCACCGCGATGTCCGACAGGCTCAAGTGGATGCCGCTGCAGTAGGGCTTGTCGCCCAGTCCCAGGCTCATGGCCTTGAGCGCCTGCTGCGTCTTGCCGAGCTGACGGTCTATCCAGGCCTGGCTGCGCTCACTCTCTTTGCGGCCCGGCCAGGTGGCCTCGAGCCGCGCCAGGATGGCGGCGTCGAGCAAGCCATCGGCCAGCGCCTCCCAGGTCTTCACTTCGGCGCGTTCGCGCCCTTGCGCCGGGATCAGCTTGCCCACGGGCGAGAGCGTGTCGAGGTATTCGACGATCACGCGCGAATCGAACACGGCCTCGCCGCCTTCGAGCACCAGGCAGGGCACCTTGCCCAAGGGGTTGGCACTGGCGATGGTGGTGTCCTGCGCCCAGACGTCATCGAGCACGAACTGGTAGTCGAGCTTTTTTTCGGCCAGGACGACGCGCACTTTGCGCACGTAGGGGCTGGTGAGCGTGCCTATCAGTTTCATGGTTTTGCTTCCGGTACGCTGGGGGGATTCGTGGGCCATTTGCAACTGATTCTATCGAGAGCAGTCTGAGAGCGAGCCGCGGGCGCACCGCGCGGAGTTGCTCTGCCGCCCTACAATCGCGCGCCATGAGCCTCTCCACCCTCACCGCCCTGTCGCCGCTGGACGGTCGCTACGCCGCCAAACTCGCTGCCCTGCGCCCCATCATGAGCGAGCATGGTTACATGCAGCGCCGCGTGCAGGTCGAGGTGGCGTGGTTCATCGCGCTGTCGGACGCCGGCTTTGCCGAATTCAAGCCGCTGAGCCCAGGGGCGCGCACCTATCTGCTGGGCCTGGTGAAAAACTTCTCCGAGGCCGACTCGCGCGCCATCAAGGACATCGAGAAAACCACCAACCACGACGTGAAGGCTGTCGAATACTGGATCAAGTCCAGGTTCGAGGCGCGGCCAGAGCTCGAGAAAGTGGCCGAGTTCGTGCACTTTGCCTGCACCAGCGAAGACATCAACAACACCAGTCATGCGCTGCAGCTGCGCGCCGGGCGCGACCAGGTCATCCTGCCGGGGCTGGACCGCGTGGTGCTCAAGCTGCGCGAGCTGGCGCACCAGCATGCCGCCGTGCCCATGCTCAGCCGCACGCACGGCCAGACGGCGAGCCCGACCACGGTGGGCAAGGAAATGGCCAACGTGGTGGTGCGCCTGCAGGTTGCCTGCGTGGCCATCGCCAACGTGAAGATTCTGGGCAAGATGAACGGCGCCGTGGGCAACTACAACGCCCACCTCTCGGCCTGGCCCGACTTCGATTGGGAGGCGTTCAGCCGCAAAGTGGTCGAAACCCCCGAGCCGTTGGGCCTGGGCCTGCACTTCCAGCCCTACAGCACGCAGATCGAGTCGCACGATTACATGGCCGAGCTGTTCGACGCCGTGGCGCGTGCCAACACCATCCTCATCGATCTGGCGCGCGACATCTGGGGTTACGTGAGCCTGGGCTACTTCAAGCAGCGCCTGAAGGCGGGCGAGATCGGCTCGAGCACCATGCCGCACAAGGTCAACCCGATCGATTTCGAAAACGCCGAGGGCAACCTGGGCCTAGCCAATGCGCTGCTGCACCACCTGAGCGAAAAGCTGCCCATCAGCCGCTGGCAGCGCGACTTGACCGACAGCACGGTGCTGCGCAACCTCGGTGTCGCTTTTGGCTACGCGGCGCTGGCCTACCAGTCGCTGCTCACGGGCCTGGACAAACTGGAGCTCAACGAGGAGGCCCTGGCGCGCGATCTCGACGCCGCCTGGGAGGTGCTGGCCGAACCCATACAGACCGTGCTGCGCCGCTTCGGTGTGCAGGGCGCCTACGAAAAGCTCAAGGAAGTCACGCGCGGCAAGACGGTGACGCCCGCAGCGATGCAGGAGCTGATCCGCAGCCTGGACATCCCCGAGGCCGAAAAGAACCGCCTGCTCGCCATGACGCCCGCCAGCTACATCGGCAAGGCCGCAGAGCTGGCGCGGCGCGTTTGAGATTTCGGTGCGAAATTGCCTTTTTTCGCATATCCAGCAATCGTAAGAAGCTACTTATTTAGTAGTATTCTGGCTGTCTGAAAAGGCCATCACTGCGCCGGCGGCAGGATCAGCGTATGCCCCCGACATAGCGTGGCGTCTCGGGTGGCGCCGGCGGCGCTGGAGCCGGAGCCTGCGGTAACGCGGCGCCCGCGCCCATGGCGCCCATGGCGCGCTCGAGCTTGTCGGCCCACTCGGCCAGTTCGGGCGCCTGGTCTTCGGCGGCGCGCTGGCGTGCAAAACGCACGATTTCGCGCGCATAGTCGGCATTGCAGGCCATCCATTCGGTGTCCGTCACGCGCCCGGTCTTGCGCCGCAGCAGCACATGCAGGTGCGCTGCGATGGCCAGTTTCTCGCTCTCCAGCATGTTCCGCCCCCCTGTAGGCTGTGCGCCATCAACCCAGCCGCTCACGCTGCTGCGCGATGTCCAGCCCCGTCAACTCGCTTTGCGCATCCACGCGCAAGCCGACCACCAGGCGCGTGATCCACAAGCACAGCGCGGTGCCGACCAGGCCGTACACCAGCACCGCCGCCACGCCCAGGGCCTGCGTGAGCACATCGCCACGCACCCCGGAGACCACCGGATCGGCAAACACGCCCGTCAACAAGGAGCCGACGATGCCGCCCACGCCATGCACGCCGAACACGTCCAGCGAATCGTCCGCGCCCAGCAGGCGCTTGAGCCCCGTGGCACCCCAATAGCAGGCCACTCCCGCGATCAGCCCGATCAGCAGCGCCGAGCGCAAGGTGACGAAGCCGGCGGCAGGCGTGACCGCCACCAGCCCGGCCACCAGCCCCGAGCACAGGCCCAGCAGCGAGGGGCGCCCGCGCGCTATCCATTCGGCCAGCATCCAGGCCAGTGCGCCCGCGGCGGCCGCAAGGTGCGTCACGGCCATGGCCAGCCCGGCGCGCCCATCGGCGGCGATGGCCGAGCCGGCGTTGAACCCAAACCAGCCCACCCACAGCAGGCCCGCGCCCACCATGGTGAAGCCCAGGTTGTAGGGCTCGAACGGCTCGCGGCCGTAGCCTTGGCGTGGCCCCAAGATCCAGGCGCAGACCAGGCCCGCCACACCGGCGTTCACGTGCACCACCGTGCCGCCAGCAAAATCCAGCGCCCCAAGCCGCGCCAGCCAGCCGCCAGGCTCCCACACCCAGTGCGCCACCGGCACGTAAACGCACAGCGACCACAGGCCCATGAACCACAACAGGGCGGAAAAGCGCATGCGCTCGACCAGCGCGCCCACGACCAGAGCGGCGGTGATGAGGGCAAAAGTCAGCTGGAACATGGCATAGACCGACTCGGGAATGTGCGGCGCAATATGGCTCACCGCGACCAGGCCTGCACCCTGCTGCAGGTCCAGCCCGGCAAAACCCAGGCGCTCCCCGCCGCCCAACCATGGGCTGCCCGGCGTGAAGGCCCACGAGTAGCCTGCGGCAAACCACAGCACACTCACCAGCGCGGCAATCGCCACCACGCTGGCCATCGTGTTGAGCACGTTCTTTTTGCGCACCATGCCGGCGTAAAACAGCGCGATGCCGGGTAAGGTCATCAGCAGCACCAGCGCCGTGGCGGTGATCATCCAGGCAGTGTCCCCGGCGCTGATGCTGCTTTGCGCCACGAGCGCAGGCGCAGTCAGCGCCGCCGGCGCGGCCGGGGCCGGCACCGGCGCGGCGCCGGTGCCGGGCGGTGTCTGGGCCAGGGCAGCGGTAGCAAGCCCGAGGATCAACAGCGCTGTGATTCCAAGCCATCGAAGCAAGGCTGCGGGCATCATGAACGCCTTTCTGTAAAGAGTGGTAACGAGTGACCCCTTGCACAAGGCGTGCCAACGGGCCGGCGGCATGGAGCGCGGTGCTGCAGGCGCGCTGGGTTGCGGTGCGCCGCAGGGGCGGGAAATCCCCAATGCACCAATGCAGTGAATGCGCTTACAGTCCCCATCACTCGAAAGCGCTGCCTGCGCCAAACGAGGGAGCCGAGGAGACACCCACAAGCACACAATCCTTTCCAAGCGCCCCATGAGGTGCACTTTTTCCAGCGTCGGTGATCCCGGCGCTTTTTTTTTGCCAAAAATGCGGAAAAGTCCAGCTGCATCGTGCGTTGGATGCTCTTCAGTCGGTAGCTTTTTGGGGCGGCGACAATACCTGCATGGAATGGATTGCGATGGCGCTCGCCGCCCTGCTCGCGGGTTTTGTCGATGCCATCGTCGGTGGCGGAGGGCTGGTGCTGCTGCCGGCCCTGTTTGCGGCTTTTCCGCAGGCGGCTGCGGCGACCCTGCTGGGCACGAACAAGGCCACCTCGGTGTGGGGCACGGCCATGGCCACCTGGAATTACAGCCGGCGCGTGCCGCTGCGCTGGAGCGCCATGCTGCCCGCCGCGGCAGCCGCGTTCCTGGCGGCGTGGGCTGGAGCCTGGGCTGTCACCTTGATCCCCGGAGATACGCTGCGCCGGCTGCTGCCCCTGGTATTGCTCGCCGTGCTGCTCTATACGCTCTCTAAAAAAGAGCTTGGAAGGTCGCATACACCTAGGTATTCAGGCAAAAATGAGGCTATTTTTGCGAGCCTGATCGGCGCGGGCGTCGGCTTTTACGATGGTTTTTTCGGGCCTGGGACGGGCAGCTTTTTCATCTTTTTGCTCGTGCGCGTACTCGGGTATGACTTTCTGAACGCCTCGGTGTCGGCCAAGCTGCTCAACTTTGCGAGCAATGTCGCCGCGATCCTGCTGTTTGCGAGCAAAGGCCACGTGTGGTGGCCACTCGCGCTCACGCTGGGGGCAGCCAACGTGCTGGGCAGCGTGCTGGGCACCCATCTGGCGCTGCGACACGGAGCCGGCTTCGTGCGCGGTATTTTCATCGCCGTGGTGGGCGTTTTGATTTGCAAGACAGGGTGGGATGCTTTCCTGCGCTGAAAGCCGGGCCTGCGCAGCGACCGCTGCGATTGCCGCGAGTTTTTGACAGGGCAATTTCAAGTCCGAAGTGCAACACCACCCTATCAGATAAACCTAAATCCGGCAGTTGACCGCTGCATTTTTGTATGCAACTCTTTGATTTTTCGAATGATTTTTACGTTGCGAGACGCACCCATCGGGTCAGAGCGCTGCGCACCCGATCGCGCCGCCCTCGGGCACGCTGGCCGCGTTGCAAATCCTCGCCATGGCACCCGCCATGGCTGCGGTTTGCGCCTTGCCAGTGCACCCGATGACGACACGCTCGGGCGCGCTCAACTGCCGGATTTAGGTTAAATTGCGCAGATGAGCAGCGGATACACACCATTGCAGCCCGAAGAACGCATCACCCTCGCCTCACTGCACCAGCAAGGCCGCAGCCAACGCTTCATCGCCCAGCTACGCGGGCGCAGCCCCAGCACCATCCGCCGCGAACGGCAGCGCGGGCGCTGGTGAGCGGCTTTGTCGCACTGCTCAAGGATTCGTCGCTGGCCTGTGCGATCGGCGTGGTCGAGCGCACCAGCGTGGGCAACCGCATCCAGTCGGCCGCATTCCAGCCCGTTGCTGTCGGCGCAGGCGCTGACACCTTGTTTCATGCGCTCTGAACGTGGCGGCCTGCTGGCCATGCTGGCCCTGCTGATCGTGACCGTGGTCTGGGGCACGACCTTTCCGGCGATGAAGCTGCTGTCGGCGCAGCTCGACGCGCTGCAGATCATTTGGTTGCGCTTTGCCATCGCTTCGCTCGTGCTCGCGCCGCTGTGGCACAGCATGCGCGGCCCCGAGCGCGCGTGGGGCGGCCTGCTCGGGGCCTTGCTGTTCGTCGCGTTTTGGCTGCAGATCGAGGGGCTCGCGCGCACCAGCAGCAACCGCAACGCCTTCGTCACGGGGCTCAACGTGCTCGGGGTGCCGCTTTTGGCCATGCTGGTGCTGCGGCGCCGCTATGGCTGGCGTCTGTGGGCAGCCTGCGCCCTGGCCGGCGCGGGCATGGCACTGATGTTCCACGAGGACGCGCCCTGGAATTTCGGCGACACGCTCACGCTGGTGAGCGCGCTGTTTTATGCGCTCTACGTCCTCGCGCTCGAAGAGTGCGCGCGCCACACGGCGGCGCAGCCGCTGCGCGCCACGCGCATGGCCACGGTGCAGGCGGGCGTGATGTGCGCTGCCGCGACGGCGTTGCTGCTCGCGCGCGGCAGCGGCCTGGGCTGGCTTGCGTCGCTCGGGCGCCTCGACGCCACAAGCTGGGGTGCGCTGCTGTATCTCGGGCTTGTCGCCAGCGTGCTCGTCGTGATTTTGCAAGCCTGGGGGCAGCAGCGCGTCGATGCCGTGCGCAGTGCCATCGTGTACGGGCTCGAGCCGGTGTTCGCCGCGCTCGCCGCGTGGGCGCTGCTGGGCGAGCGGCTTGGCTGGACGGGCAGCGCGGGCGCGGCGCTGATCGTGGCTGCGCTGGTGCTGAGCCAGTTACCCTAAATCCGGCAGTTGAGCGCGCCCGAGCGTGTCGTCATCGGGTGCACTGGCAAGGCGCAAACCGCAGCCATGGCGGGTGCCATGGCGAGGATTTGCAACGCGGCCAGCGTGCCCGAGGGCGGCGCGATCGGGTGCGCAGTGCTCTGACCCGATGGGGGCTTTTCGCAGAGTGAAAAATCATCGGAAAAATCAAAGAGTTGCATACAAAATGCAGCGGTCAATTGCCGGATTTAGGGTTACAGTCGCCGCCCTCGCGCAAGTCCTGATCTCAGGGCGCTTGTTGCACAGCGGCCGGCAGCGGCACTTCGGCCGCCTGCCTTGGCTTGCCGATGGGCGCGGTGGCCTTGCCGCTGCGCACGGCGGCGATGTCTTCCTCGCTCGGGTACTCGCCCAACAACCAGTAGTCGAACACGCGCCGCGCGATCGGCGCGGCTGCACTTGCGCCCCAGCCGGCGTTTTCGACGATCACCGCGAGCGCGATGCGCGGCGCCTCGGCCGGGGCGAAGGCAATGTAGAGCGCATGGTCGCGCTGGCGCTCTTGCAGTTTGCTGGCGTTGTATTTTTCCTTCTGCCCTATGGTCACGGCCTGTGCCGTGCCGGTCTTGCCTGCCGAGAGGTAGCGCGCGCCGGCAAAGGCCCGCGCGGCGGTGCCCTGCTGCGTCACGCCGACCATGGCGCGATGCACCACCTCGACGTTTTCAGGCTTGAAGCCCAGGTTCACGCCGGGCTCGCTCGGCAGCGCCTGGCGCGCGTGCGTGACCGGATCGAGCGTGGCCAGCCCCAAGTGCGGGCGGTGGCGCACCCCGCCGTTGGCCAGCGTGGCCGTGGCCTGGGCGAGCTGCAAGATGGTGAAGTTGTTGTAACCCTGGCCTATGCCCAGCGAAATGGTTTCGCCCGCGTACCAGACCTTTTGTTCGGGGCGGCGGTAGTTGGCGCGCTTCCAGGCCTGGCTGGGCAGCACGCCGCGCACTTCGCCGGCGAGGTCTATGCCGGTGATCTGCCCGAAACCCAGCGGCGCCATGAAGTCGTGGATGGCGTCCACGCCCAGGTCATTCGCCAAGGCGTAGTAATACACATTGCTCGACTGCACGATGCTGCGGTGCATATCCACCACGCCCAGGCCGCCGTCTTCGTGGCTGCGGAAGGTGTGGCCGCCGAAGGTCCATGTGCCGCGATCGACGATGGTGCCGCGCGGCGTGCGTTTGCCCAGCTCGAGCGCGGCCAGCGCCATGAAGGGCTTGTAGGTCGAGCCCGGCGGGTAGGTGCCGCGCAGGGCGCGGTTGAGCAGGGGTTTGTCGAGCGATTCGTTGAGCGCCGTCCAGCTCTCCACGTCTATGCCTTCGACGAACAGGTTCGGGTCGAACGTGGGTTTGGAGACGAGCGCGAGCACTTCGCCCGTGCGCGGGTCCAAGGCCACGAGCGCGCCGCGCCGCTCGCCGAACAGGTCTTCGACCATGCGTTGCAGCTTGACGTCGAGCGCGAGCACCACGTTGCTGCCGGGCGTGGCCGGGCGGCTCGCGAGCTTGCGCACGGCCCGTCCGCCTGCGGACGTTTCCATGAGCTCCACGCCCGTGGTGCCGTGCAGCAGTGCTTCGTAGCTTTGTTCTATGCCCAGCTTGCCTATGTATTCGGTGCCGCGGTAGTTGGCCTCATCGTCCGAGTCCTGGATGCGTTCCTTTTCCGCCTGGTTGATGCGGCCTATGTAGCCTATGGCGTGGCTCGCGGTGTCGCCCTGGGGGTAATTGCGAAAGAGCCGCGCCTTCACGTCCACGCCCGGAAAGCGAAAGCGCTGCGCCGCAAAGCGCGCCACTTCTTCGTCCGTGAGGCGCGTGCGTATGGGCAGCGACTCGAAGTTGCGCGATTCTTCGAGCAGGCGCTCGAAGCGCCGGCGCTCGCGCGGCTGGATATCGACCACCTGCGCGAGCGCGTCCAGCGTGGCTTCGAGCTCGGGCACTTTGGAGGGCGTGATCTCCAGCGTGTACGCGGCGTAGCTGCTCGCGAGCACCACGCCGTTGCGGTCCAGGATCAAACCGCGGCTGGGCACGATGGGCACCACCGCCGTGCGGTTGCTCTCGGCCTGCGCGGCCAGGTCTTCGTGGCGTACCACCTGCAGATACACCAGCCGCGCGAGCACCAGGCCAAACGCCAGCAGCACCACGGCACCCATGACGAGCACGCGCAGGCGAAAGTCCGCCGTGTCGGCCTGCACGTTGCGCAGCTCCGCGATGGATGTGATCTCTTCGCCCGGCCATGGCGCATCGCTGCCCTGCAAGCGCTTGCGCAGGCGCAGTGCGGTCTGGCGAAGGCGCGCAAACCTCGGCATGGTCACAAGGGGCGGTTTTCGTCGCGCTCGAGCGGGCGGCGCTGGGGGGCCAGCAAGACCCAGCTCGCCAGCGGCCACAGCAGGGTTTCGAGCAAGGGCGCAACGACACTGGCCAGCCCTGGGAACACACCACCCCAGGCGAGCCCCACGGCCAGCGCTATGGCGTGCGCGAGCAGCAGCAGCGGCAGCACGTGCAAGGCCTGCGCCCAGGAACTGAACCACGCGAGCCGCCGCTGCAGCGCCGCCGCGCCGCAGGCGAGCACGGTGTAGGCGAGCGCATGCTGGCCGAGCAGGCTGGAGGCTTGCACGTCCATGCACAGGCCCAGCACGAAGGCCGTGCCCATGCCCACGCGCTGCGGCTGGTGCACGCACCAGAAAGCGAGCAGCAGCATGAGGAAGTCCGGCAGCCAGACCACGCGCCCGAGCGGCAGCATGTTCAGCGCCAGGCCGGCGACCAGGCTCGCGGCGATGAAAAAAGGGTTGGCTGGCAGCAGCAGCGGCTGCCCGCGCGGCATGATCATGGTGCGCGCCCTCCCTTGCCTTCGCTCTTGGCCTGCTTCTTTGCGGCAGGCGCTTCGTGGGCCGGGGCCGGCGGTGGCTCCGGCAGTCGCGCGGCGAGCGGCTGCAGCACGAGCACGTGGCGTGCGCCCTGCACCTGGGCGAGCGGCGCGCAGATGACGCGCGCAAAGGTCGAGTCGGCACGGCGCTCCACGCGCAGCACCCGGGCCACGGGCTGGCCCGGCGGATAGACGCCATCGACGCCACTGGTGCTGAGCAGGTCGCCTTCGCGGATGTCGGCGCTGCTGGGCACGAAGCGCAGTTCCAGACTGCCAGTGCGGCCTGCCACAGGATCACCAAAGACTACGCCGCGCACTCCGGTGCGCATGTTCTGTACGGGCGTCGCCTGCTCGCGGTCGATCAGCAGCGTGACTTCGCTCACGAGCGGCAGCACGCGCGTCACCTGGCCGAGTACGCCCGCGGCATCGATGACGGGCGATCCCGCCACCATGCCCGCAGCCTGGCCTCGGTCTATGACCACGCGGCGGCTGAACGGGTCGGCCGCGTCGTAGATCACCTCTGCCGCCTGGGAGGGGGTGGCGATGCGCGGCTTCAATTGCAGCAGCTGGCGCAGCTGCTGGTTTTCCTGCAGCAGCAAGTCCGCCTGGTGCGCGCGCTGCGCGAGCTGCAGCATCTGGGCCCGCGCGGCCCGGGCGTCGGCCTCGGCCTGGTGCAGCGACCGGAAGTAGTCCAGCCCCTGGTGTGCGAACTCCACGGGCTGGCGCATCAGCCATTGCGCGGGGTAGAGCACTGTGGCCACGGCCTGGCGCAGCGGGTCCACGAGATGAAAGCGCGCGTCGGCCACCATCAGGAACAGCGCCAACGCAGCGTACAGCGCCAGTTGCGACAGCGGCGACGGCCCCTGCTTGAAGAGCGAGGGCGCACTGCGCTCCAAGGTTGCGGGCGGCATGGGGCGGTTTCAGAAGGAGGCGATCAGAGCGCAGCCGACGGCAAGGTGTGATGCTGGTATCCGTGCAGGGGCCACAAGCGCGCGCCTTGGCATCCGCAGGGCATGATCGCGCGGCGCCCCAAACGCTTCATTCGCTCGTGAAAATGCTGCCGAGGCGATCCATGCGCTCGAGCGCGATGCCACAGCCGCGCACCACGCAGGTCAGCGGGTCTTCGGCCACGAGCACAGGCAGGCCGGTTTCTTCGGCGAGCAGGCGGTCGAGGTCGCGCAGCAGCGCGCCGCCGCCCGTGAGCATCATGCCGCGCTCGGCGATGTCCGCGCCGAGCTCGGGCGGCGTCTGCTCGAGCGCGTTCTTGACGGCCGAGACGATCTGGTTGAGCGGGTCGGTGAGCGCCTCGAGCACCTCGTTGCTCGAAATGGTGAAGCTGCGCGGCACGCCCTCGCTGAGGTTGCGCCCCTTGACTTCCATCTCGCGCACTTCCGAGCCCGGGAAAGCCGAGCCTATGGTCTTTTTGATGAGTTCGGCCGTGGGCTCGCCGATCAGCATGCCGTAGTTGCGGCGGATGTAGTTGATGATGGCCTCGTCGAACTTGTCGCCGCCCACGCGCACGCTGCCTTTGTAAACCATGCCGCCGAGCGAGATCACGCCGACTTCGGTCGTGCCGCCGCCGATATCGACGACCATCGAGCCCGAAGCCTCGCTCACAGGCAGCCCCGCTCCTATGCCCGCGGCCATGGGCTCTTCGATCAGATAGACCGCCGTCGCGCCGGCGGCCTCGGCCGCGTCCTTGATCGCGCGGCGCTCGACCTGCGTGGAGCCGCAGGGCACGCAGATGATGATGCGCGGGCTCGGGGTGAGCAGGGTGCGCGGGTGCACCATCTTGATGAACTGCTTGATCATCTGCTCGGTGATCACGAAGTCGGCAATCACGCCGTCCTTCATCGGGCGGATGGCCTCGATGTTGCCGGGCACCTTGCCCAGCATGGCTTTGGCTTCGCGGCCCACGGCCTGGATGACTTTCTTGCCGTGCGGGCCGCCTTCGTGGCGGATCGCGACGACCGAGGGCTCGTCGAGCACGATGCCCTTGTCGCGCGCAAAAATCAGGGTGTTGGCCGTGCCAAGATCAATGGCCAGGTCGGTCGAGAAATACCGACGGAAAGCTCCGAACATTCAAAATCCTCTGGGGCACGGCATGCACGTGCGGCCTGCCAGTGCCGGGTTGGTGGGGTCAAAAGTTTTCACGACTTACGCAAATCGGGGTGAGGCAAGGCGTTCGACCCATGGCAAAACACCTCGTTGCATCCTTGTTTGCGTAAGTCCAGGTTTTGCTTTTTTCGCACAATGACCGGCAGGAGGGAGGGTATTGCGGCAAAGCCGGGATAATACCCGATCGCCCCCGCGCGGGCCCTCTTGCGGCCCCGTGCGCAGCACAGTTTTACATCTGTGGCAGCACCCACTTTCACCCTTGTTTTTATGGCACTGACACCCCAGGACATCGAGCGCATCGCGCACCTGGCGCGGCTCGCGCTCAGCCCCGCCGAAGCCGGGCGCATGCACGCGCAGCTCAACGGCTTTTTTGCCATCGTCGAGCAGATGCGCGCCGTCGATACCAGCGGCCTCACGCCGCTGCCACACCCCGTGGCCACCGTGCAGCCCGTGGCCCTGCGGCTGCGCGAGGACGTGGCGAGCGAGCCGAATCAGCGTGAGCGCAACCAGCGCAGTGCCCCGGCCGTGGAGCGCGGCCTGTACCTCGTGCCCAAAGTCATCGAGTGAGGCCGCGCATGACATCGACCCCTGCATTGCACGAGCTGGGCGTGGCCGAACTCGCCGCCGAATTGCGCGCGCGCCGCATGTCCGCCGTCGAAGCGGCGCAGCATTTTCTGGCGCGCGCGCACACCCACCAGCACCTGGGCGCGTACCTTGCGCTGAATGAGGAAGCGACGCTCGCGCAGGCGCGCGCCGCCGATGCACGCCTGCAGGCCGGCACGGGCGGCCCGCTCGAAGGCGTGCCCATTGCGCACAAGGACATCTTCGTCACCCAGGACTTCCCGAGCACTGCGGGCTCGAAGATGCTCGCGGGCTACCAGTCGCCGTTCGACGCGACCGTGGTGCAGCGCCTGGCCGCGGCCGGCTGCGTGACGCTGGGCAAGCTCAATTGCGACGAATTCGCGATGGGCTCGGCGAACGAGAATTCGGCCATCGCGCCGCTGGGCTTCGCCGCGCCCGCGCCGGTGCGCAACCCCTGGGACACCACGCGCGTGCCCGGCGGTTCCTCGGGCGGCAGCGCCGTGGCCGTGGCCGCGCGCCTGGTGCCGGCCGCGACGGGCACAGACACCGGCGGCTCGATCCGCCAGCCCGCCTCGTTTTGCGGCGTTACGGGCATCAAGCCCACCTACGGGCGCGCCTCGCGCTACGGCATGATCGCCTTTGCCTCCAGCCTCGACCAAGCCGGCCCCATGGCGCGCTCGGCGCAGGACTGCGCGCTGCTGCTGTCGGCCCTGTGCGGCCCCGACCCTGACCGTGATTCGACGAGCCTGGACCTGCCCGCCGAAGATTTCAGCGTGCGGCTGGGCGACAGTCTCGATGGGCTGCGTATCGGCATCCCCGCCGAGTTCTTCGGCGCAGGGCTGGCCGACGACGTGCGCGCCGCCGTCGAAGCCGCGCTCGAAGAGTACGAAAAACTCGGCGCCACGCTCGTGCCCATCCGCTTGCCGCGCACCGAGCTGTCCATCCCGGTGTATTACATCATCGCGCCCGCCGAGGCGAGCTCCAATCTGAGCCGCTACGACGGCGTCAAGTTCGGCCACCGCGCACGCGACTACACCGACCTCGAAGACATGTACAAAAAAACCCGCGCCGAAGGCTTCGGCGACGAGGTCAAGCGCCGCATCATGATAGGCACCTACGTGCTGAGCCACGGCTACTACGACGCCTACTATCTGCAGGCGCAAAAAATCCGCCGCATGATCGCCGACGACTTCCAGCAGGCCTTCACGCAATGCGACCTGATCGCCGGCCCTGTCGCGCCGAGCGTGGCCTGGCCCCTGGGCGCGCACGGCAGCGACCCGCTCGCCGACTACCTGGCCGACATCTACACCCTGCCGGCCTCGCTCGCGGGCCTGCCCGGCATGAGCGTGCCCGCAGGCTTTGGCGCGCACGGTATGCCCGTGGGGCTGCAGCTCATCGGCAATTATTTCCAGGAAGCCCGGCTACTGAACGCGGCGCACCGCTTGCAGCAGGTGACGGATTTTCACTTGCGCATGCCCGGGGGATTGTGAGATGACGAGCAGCACATTGATCCACGGCTACGAAGTCGTCATCGGCTTCGAGACGCATGCGCAGTTGGCCACGCGCAGCAAGATTTTCAGCCGCGCCTCCACGGCGTTTGGCGCCGAGCCCAATACGCAGGCCTGCGCGGTCGATCTGGCTTTGCCGGGCACGCTGCCGGTGATGAACCGCGCGGCCGTCGAATGCGCTATCAAATTGGGACTGGCACTCGGCTCCCACATTGCGCCTGTGAGCATTTTTGCGCGCAAAAACTATTTCTACCCCGACCTGCCCAAGGGCTACCAGATCAGCCAGTACGAAATCCCCGTGGTGCAAGGCGGCGAGGTGGCGTTTTACGTGGGCGACGAGAAAAAAACCGTGCGCCTGGTGCGTGCGCACCTCGAGGAAGACGCGGGCAAGTCGCTGCACGAAGAGTTCCACGGCATGAGCGGCATCGACCTGAACCGTGCCGGCACGCCGCTCTTGGAAATCGTCACCGAGCCCGACATGCGCAGTACCGAGGAAGCCGTGGCCTACGCCAAAGAGCTGCACAAGATCGTCACCTGGATAGGCATTTGCGACGGCAACATGCAGGAGGGGAGTTTTCGCTGCGATGCGAACGTGAGTGTGCGCAAGCCCGGCCAGCCGCTGGGCACGCGGCGCGAGATCAAGAACCTCAACAGCTTCAAGTTCATGCAGCAGGCGATCGACTACGAAGTCCGCTGGCAGATCGAGCAGCTCGAGGACGGCCACGCGATCCAGCAGGCCACGGTGCTGTTCGACCCCGCGACGGGCGAGACGCGCGCCATGCGCACCAAGGAGGACGCGGCCGACTACCGCTACTTTCCCGATCCAGACCTGCCGCCGCTCCATATTTCAGAGCAATGGATCGAAGCGCAACGTGCGCTGATGCCCGAATTGCCGCGTGCCATGGCGGCGCGCTTCGTGGCCGAGTACGGTTTGCCGGAATACGACGCGAGCACGCTCACGCAGTCGCCCGCGATGGCCGCGTACTTCGAGGCCGCGGCGCGCGCCTGTGGCCAGCCCAAGCTCGCGAGCAACTGGATCATGGGCGAAGTCTCGCGGCGCCTCAACGCCGAGGAGATCGACATAGTGCGCTCGCCCGTGGGCGCGGCACAGCTGGCGGCGCTGATCGCGCGCATCGCTGACGGCACGCTCAGCAACAGTGCGGCGCGCCAGGTGTTCGACGCCTTGTGGAAGGGCGAGGGCGGCGACGTCGATGCCTTGATCGAAGCCAAGGGCCTCAAGCAGGTGAACGACGCCGGCGCGCTCGAGCAAATCATCGCCGAGGTGATCGCCGCGAACCCCGACAACGTGGCGCAGTTCAGGGCCGGCAAGGACAAGGCCTTCAACGCGCTCGTCGGGCAGGTGATGAAGGCGAGCAAGGGCAAGGCCAATCCGCAGCAGGTGAATGCGCTGCTGCGCGCCAAGCTGGAGGGGTAGCGTGGGCGAGCGCAGCGGCGGTCTGATCGGCCCGCCCCGCCCATCAGCGCGGCGTGGCCGGCTGGCCGCTGACCGGCAAAGGCGTCTGCACAGACGCGGCTGCGGCGGGAGGCTGACGCTGGCTGTCCCATAGTTGGCGCAGGTGCGCCAGTTCGGCGTCGAAACGCTGCTGAATGCGGCGCTTTTCCTGTTCCTGGTTGGCAATGAAGCGCCACTGCGCGGCCGTTTCGTCCTGGTTTTCGGCGACTTGGCGGCGCAATTTCATGGGGGCTTTGCTCGGGTCCTTTTGGTAGAACTCCATTTCCGTGTCGAGCGCCTTGCGCTCCTGCAGCAATTCCTGCAGGCGCTTGCGGGCGATGGCCGAGACCTCATCGACTTGCGCCATCGCCGCGGCGCGCTCGGCATCGTGCGCGGCCTGGTTCGGGTAGCGCGCGAGCAGGACGCGGTCGCGGCGGCGCTCTTCGAGGATGCGCGACTGCTCCTCGGCCTCCTTGCGGCGCTGCGCTTCGAGGGCAGCGCGCTCCTGTTCGGTGAGCGAGGGGCCGATTTTGCGGCGCGTCACGCCCGTGGGGCCGAGCTCGCGCTGCTCGCGGTCGAGGCATTCGACGATGGGGCGGTCGGACGTGATGCGCCGGCCCTGGGCATCGATGCAAGTGTAGATGCTGGCGCCCGAGCTTGGCTGCGCGCCCACGGCGCTGACGCAGAGGCCTGCGAGCAGCGCCGCACCGATGTTCCAGAATTGGTTCAAAAGATCGTTCCCCCGCCATCGTCATCGACCCCGTAGCGCTCGCGATAGGCGAGCACTCGGGCGCGGTGGGCTGCCATTGCGTCCCCGGCCGCGTCGGACAGGTACAGCAATAAATCTGCCAGGCGTGCAATCGCGCACACCTGCAGGCCGAGTTCGCGGCGCACGTACTGCACGGCGCTGTAGGGCACGTCCTGGCCGTTTTCGGTGGCTTTTTCCTGCCGGTCGAGCGCAACCACCATCGCATGCGGCGTGGCGCCGGCGGCGCGGATGAGCGCGATCGACTCGCGCGCTGCGGTGCCTGCGGACATCACGTCGTCGATGATGAGCACACGCCCACGCAGCGGCGCGCCCACCAGCGTGCCACCTTCGCCATGGTCTTTGGCTTCCTTGCGGTTGTAGGCGAAGGGCACGTTGCGCCCCCGGCGCGCGAGCTCCACGGCGACCGTGGCCGCGAGCGGGATGCCTTTGTAGGCCGGGCCGAACACCATGTCGAAGGCGATGCCGCTCGCTTGCAGCGCGCTTGCATAGAATTGCGCGAGCCGGCCGAGCTTGGCGCCGTCGTCGAACAGCCCGGCATTGAAAAAATAAGGGCTCAGGCGCCCCGCCTTGGTCTTGAATTCGCCGAAGCGCAACACACCGGCCTCGACGGCGAAACGCACGAAATCCTGCGCCAGCTGGCTTTGTTGTGCGTTTTGCACGCCCTTGTCCCCCATGGAAAAACCCTTGTTCAAGTTAAGCAGCCTCAATCTCAACGGCATCCGCTCGGCCGCCAGCAAAGGCGTGGAGCAATGGCTCGCCACGATGCGGCCGGATTGTATTTGTGTGCAGGAGGTCAAGGCCCAGGCCGCCGACGTGCAGGGCCGCTTTGAGCAGCTTGCCGGGCTGCAGGGCCATTTTCACTTTGCGCAGAAAAAAGGCTATGCGGGCGTGGGCATCTACACGCGCCTCGCGCCCAGCGACGTGCTGACGGGCTTTGGCGTGCCCGAATTCGACGCCGAGGGGCGCTACATCGAGCTGCGCTTCGACACGCCCGCGCGCAAGCTTTCCATCGTGAGCGCGTACTTCCCGAGCGGCTCCTCGGGCGAGGAGCGCCAGCAGGCCAAGTTCCGCTTTCTCGAGGCGTTTTACCCGCACCTACAGCAGCTGCAGGCCGAGCGCGAGTTCATCCTCTGCGGCGACCTCAACATCGCGCACCAGCCCATAGACCTGAAAAACTGGCGCAGCAACCAGAAAAACAGCGGTTTTCTGCCCGAAGAGCGCGCCTGGCTGACAAAGCTGTTGCGCACGAATGACAACCCGGGCGGGCTCGTGGACGTTTATCGCCGGCTGCAGCCCAGCGCCACGGACGCGGCCTACACCTGGTGGAGCAACCGCGGTCAGGCCTGGGCGAAGAACGTGGGCTGGCGGCTCGACTACCACCTGGCCACGCCCACGCTGGCTGAATTGGCACGCGCCGAGCATATCTACAAGGAGCAGCGCTTTTCCGACCACGCGCCGATCACCATCGATTACGCCCTGGCGCTTTGATGGCTTTGCGCCTACAGACGCCTTTGCCCACGCATTTTGCTTGCCCAGGCTTTTGCTCATGTCCGATAGTTCCGATCCCATCTTTGCCGACCAGCCCGCCGAGGCCTCGACGCGCACCTTCACGCCGCCGCATGCCGAGGCGCTGTGGAAACTGGTCACCGTCCCGCATCCGGTCATAGGCAAAGCCCACCATCTTGGCGAGGCGCTGGTGCACGCGGGCCTGATCAGCCCGTCCGTGCTCGCCGATGCGTTGCAGGTCCAGCGCCTGGAGCGCGAAAACGGCAAAGACCCGCAATTGGGGCAAATCCTGGTCAGCCACGGCCATGTCACGCCGGAGCAGCTGCAGCGCGTCATCGACAGCTGGCTGGGCGAATACGTGGTCGATCCTGGCAAGCTGGCGCCGGACCCTGCGGCCCTGGCGCTGGTGCCGCGCACGGTGGCCGAGCGCGAATCGGTGCTGCCGCTGCTGGCGCGCGACGATGCGCTGGTGCTGCTGATGGCCGATCCACACGACCGTATGTTGCTCGACGAGCTGCGCTTTCTGACGCAGCGGCGTCTGATACCTGTGCACGCCGCGCCGGGAACGCTGCTGCCGGCGGTCAGCCGTTTTTATGGTGGTGGCAGTGGTGCGACGGCGGGCGCGAAAAAGGCTGCGCCGGCCGCGGCGGGGGCCACAAACCAGCCCTCGACGGCGCAAGAACTCGCCTCCAGCCTGGATGCGGCGGGCAGCGACCTTGACATGACGCCAGCCGACGTCATCAGCGAATCCGACAACACGCTGGTGCGGCTCATCAATTCGCTGATCACCGAGGCCATTGCCCACCGTGCCTCCGACATCCACATCGAAACCGAGCCACCGCCGCAGCCGGTGCGCATACGCCTGCGCATCGATGGCGACCTGCAACCCTATCTGGAGTTGCCTGCGCGCTATCGATTTGCATTGGTGGCACGCCTCAAGATCATGGCGGTCATGGATATTTCGGAGCACCGCAAGCCGCAGGACGGCAAGATCGACTTTGCGCGCTTCGGTGGCCCGCCGGTCGAGCTGCGCGTGGTCACGGTGCCCACTTCGCGCGGGCTCGAAGACGTGGTGCTGCGTCTGCTCTCGGGTGCCAAGCCGCTGCCGCTCGATCAGATCGGCCTGAGCCCGGGCAATCTGGCGGGGCTGCGTACCTTGATGCGCAAGAGCTACGGCCTGATCCTGGTCTGCGGCCCCACGGGCAGCGGCAAGACGACCACGCTGCATTCGGTGGTGCGCGAGCTCAACACTGACAGCCGCAAGATCTGGACGGCCGAAGACCCGATCGAAATCTCGCAGGCCGGGCTGCGCCAGGTGCAGATGAACCCGCGCATCGGCTGGACCTTCGCCGCGGCGATGCGCACCTTTTTGCGCGCCGACCCGGACGTGATCATGATCGGCGAGATGCGCGACGAGGAAACCGCGCGCATCGCGATCGAGGCTTCGCTCACCGGGCACCTGGTGCTTTCTACCCTGCACACGAATTCGGCGCCCGAGAGCATCACGCGGCTGCTCGAAATCGGGCTCGATCCGTTCAACTTTTCCGATTCGCTGCTCGGCATCCTGGCGCAGCGCCTGGTGCGGCGCCTGTGCACGGCCTGCCGTGCACCGCGCGTGGCCGAGGCCGACGAGCTCGACAGCCTGGCGTCGCAATATCTCGAAAGCGGTACCACCAACACGCCCGAAGTCCGTGCGGCGCTGATCGCGCAGTGGCGCCAGCGCTTCGGCGGCCAGGGCGGTGCGTTGCGCCTGTGGAAGCACGTGGGCTGCAAGGACTGCGAGGGCCACGGCTACCGCGGCCGCATGGGCATTCACGAGCTGATGCTGAGCGACGACACCATCCGCCAGCATATCCGCCACCGCGCACCAGCCTCGGATATTCGCCATTCGGCGCTCGCCGCCGGCATGCTGACGCTGCGCCAGGACGGCATCGAAAAAGTGCTGCAAGGCCTGACCGACATGCCCGAGGTGATCGCTGCGAGCAATTTGTGAGGCCTTTTTCCTCGCCCATTTCCCCTACGGAACCCGCCATGCTCCACTACCGCACCATCCCCGTCACGCCTTTCCAGCAGAACTGCTCCATCGTCTGGTGCGATGCCACGCACGAGGCGGCGCTCATTGACCCGGGCGGTGACATCGACGTGTTGCTCGCCGAGGCTCGGCGTCTGGGCGTCGAGCCCACGCAAATTTGGCTCACGCACGCGCACATAGACCACGCCGGCGGTGCGGGCGAGCTCGCGCAGCGCCTGGGCATCCCCATCATCGGCCCGCATCCGGGCGACCAGTTCTGGATCGACGGCCTGGCGCAGCAAAGCGCGGCCTTCGGCTTTGCGCCCGCCGTGCCGTTCACGCCCACGCGCTGGCTGCACGACGGCGACAGCGTGCAGGTCGGCCACGAAACGCTGCACGTGCGCCACACTCCGGGCCACACGCCCGGCCACGTGGTGTTCCACGCGCCGCAGATCGACCGCGCCTTCGTCGGCGACGTGCTGTTCGCGGGCAGCATCGGGCGCACGGACTTTCCGGGCGGCAACCACCAGCAGCTCATCGACAGCATCGTCAGGCGTCTGTGGCCCATGGGCGACCAGACGGTGTTCATCCCCGGCCACGGGCCCGAGAGCACCTTTGGGCGTGAGCGGCGCAGCAACCCGTTCGTGGGCGGCACTTGAGCTACGCGCCGAGGATTTTGGATAAAAAGTGCCATTAGCCCAGGCGGGACAAGCGCAAGCAGCTATCGTTTGGAGAGTTCTTCGAGCAGCTTGGCGTGCACGCCGCCAAAGCCGCCGTTGCTCATGCACACGATGTGGTCGCCCGCCTGCGCGGCCTGTACGATCTGGCGCACCAGGGTGGCGATGTCGGGCGCGGTCTGCGCGCGTGGGCCCAGCGGTGCGAGCGCCTCGCGCGCGTCCCAGTCCAGGCCGCCGGTGTGGCAAAAGGCCAGGTCGGCCGGCTCCAGGGCCCAGGGCAGCTGCGCCTTCATGGTGCCGAGCTTCATGGTGTTGCTGCGCGGCTCGAACACGGCCAGGATGCGTGCCTGCGACTGGCCCGCGGCATCGAGCTGGCGGCGTAGGCCGTCGAGCGTGGTGCGTATCGCCGTGGGGTGGTGCGCGAAGTCGTCGTACACCGTGACTTCGCCGCCCGCCAGCGCCACGCGCCCGCGCAGCTCCATGCGGCGCCGCACGTTCTGAAAGCCCGCGAGCGCCTGCGCCGCCAGCGCCACCGGCACGCCCACGTGCTGCGCCGCCGCGATGGCCGCGAGCGCGTTGAGCTGGTTGTGCACACCCGTGAGCGACCAGACCACGCGCCCCTGCGGTGCGCCTTGCACGAGCACGTCGAAGGCCTGCGGCGCGCCCGCGGCGCAAAAATCGCTCACCGCGGCGCCAAAGCTGCGCACCTCGCTCCAGCAGCCCTGGTGCAGCACGCGCGTGAGGCTCTCCTCGAGGCCGTTGACCACCACGCGCCCGGCAGCCGGCACGGTGCGCAGCAGGTGGTGGAACTGGCGCTCGATCGCGGCCAGGTCGTCGAAGATGTCGGCGTGGTCGAATTCGAGGTTGTTGAGCACCGCCGTGCGCGGGCGGTAGTGCACGAACTTGCTGCGCTTGTCGAAAAAGGCCGTGTCGTACTCGTCGGCCTCGATCACGAACAGCGGCCGCGGCTGCCCCGGCGCCTGCGCGCCCAGGCGCGCCGAAATGCCGAAATTCAGCGGCACGCCACCCACCAGAAAGCCCGGCGTGAGCCCTGCGCTTTGCAAAATCCAGGCGAGCATGGAGGTCGTGGTGGTCTTGCCGTGCGTGCCCGCCACGGCCAGCACGTGGCGGCCTTGCAGCACGTGCTCGGCCAGCCACTGCGGGCCGCTGGTGTAGGGCAGGCCCGCATCGAGGATGGCTTCCATCAAGGGAAATTTGGGCGCTCCGTCGGCCAAGCGCGCGCGGCTGACCACGTTGCCCACCACGAACATGTCGGGCGCGAGCGCGAGCTGGTCGGCGTCAAAGCCTTCGATCAGCTCGATGCCCAGCGCGCGCAGCTGCTCGCTCATGGGCGGATAGACGCCCGCGTCGCAGCCCGTGACCTTGTGTCCGGCCTCGCGCGCTAGCGCGGCCACGCCGCCCATGAAAGTGCCGCAAATGCCCAGAATGTGGATATGCATGGCGGGGCATTGTAATCTTGGAGCCAAAATGGCCGTTTGTGCAGATGTATCAAGCGCAAGAAGCTACCAAAAAAGTAGCTTTTCCGTAGCCTTTGCGGGGCTGCGGGCCGGGTATGGCGCAGGGCCGCGGGTTCGCGCCACAATGCGGGCTGCACATTCCTACCGCTGCCCTGCCATGTCTGCCACATCCTTGAGCGCCGAAATCGCCAGCACCGCGGCCCGCCTGGCTGTGGAAGAAGGGCTCGAATGGGGTCCGGCCAAGCGCCGCGCGCTGCGTGTGCTGGGCCTGCCGGCGCGCACGCCGCTGCCCGACAACACCTTGGTCGAGGCCGCCGTGCGCGAGCACATTGCGCTCTTTTTCGCCGACACCCAGCCGCGCGAGCTGCGTGCGCTGCGCCAGCTTGCGCTCGCCTGGATGGAGCGCCTCGCGCAATTCCGCCCCCACCTCGGCGGCGCGGTCTGGCATGGCACGGCCACGCGGCTTTCCGATATTTACCTGCAACTTTTCTGCGACGACCCCAAATCCGCCGAGATCGCCCTCATCAACCACCGCGTAGAGTACGAGCCACGCAGCGTGCCGGGCCTGCACGGCGCGCCCGTGGAGGCGCTGAGCATGTCCAGCCTTTCACCCGAGCTCGGCGAGGCGATCGGTGTGCACCTGCTGATCTACGACCTCGACGACCTGCGCGGCGCCCTGCGCGCCGACGCCCAGGGCCGCACGCCGCGCGGCGACATCGCAGCCGTGCGGCAGCTACTGCAAGAACCGCCGAATCCAAAACCATGACTAAAGACAAGGCCAAGGCGGCGCCCGCACAGCCTGTAAATCCCGGTCGCCGTCGGCTGCTCTACGCCGGCGTCGCCGCTGCCGCTGCACTCGGCGGCGCCGCGCTGGCTTGGCGCAGACTTGCGCTTGATGACCCTTCCCCTGGTGTGGAGCAGGCGTTCTGGGCGCAGGAGTTCGACACCCCCGAGGGCGGCGCGCGCCTGGCGCTGCGCAATTTTGCGGGCCGGCCACTGCTGCTCAACTTCTGGGCCACGTGGTGCCCGCCGTGCGTTGCCGAATTGCCGCTGCTCAACACCTTTTACCGCGAACACCGCAACGCCGGCTGGCAGGTGGTGGGCCTGGCGATCGACCAGCCGGCTGCGGTGCAACGCTTCTTGCAGCGCCAGCCGCTCGATTTTCCGATCGGCCTGGCCGCGCAGGGCGGCACCGAGTGGGCGCGCGCACTCGGCAACCTGGCTGGCGGATTGCCGTTTACCGTGGTCTTCGATGCCGCGGGCAAGGTGCGGAACCGTAAAATCGGCGCGGCGAGCGATGCCGAACTGCAGCAATGGGCGGCGCTGCCACTGGGTTGAGTCCATTAGGCGGCGCTCAGACCTTTCATGCCCGCCTGCGCTCTGCGCGGTCGCGTGACGATCGCGTCAAATTGCGACAGATCATGAAAAATATCCGCCAAAGCGCAAAATTGGCCGAAATTGCAGTAAATTCGCGCCCTCTCGTTTCATCGTCTTCGGAGCACCCATGGACTTGCGAAAGCTCAAAACCCTGATCGACCTCGTGTCCGAATCGAACGTCTCGGAACTCGAAATCACCGAAGCCGAAGGCAAGGTGCGTATCGTCAAGGGCGGCCCTGCCATGGTGCAGCAGTACGTCCCGGTGGCCGCGCCCGTGGCCACGGCGGCTCCCGCCGCTGCAGCAGCGGCCGAACTGCCCGCGCCTGCGGCCTTGCCGGGCCATGTGGTCAAGTCGCCCATGGTGGGTACCTTCTACCGCGCGCCCAGCCCCGGCGCCAAGCCGTTCGTCGAGGTGGGCAGCCAGGTCAAGGAAGGCGACACCCTGTGCATCATCGAGGCCATGAAAATCCTCAACGAGATCGAGGCCGACAAGGCCGGCACCGTGACGCGCGTCCTCTGCGAAAACGGCCAGGCCGTCGAATATGGACAACCGCTGTTCATGATCGAGTAAGGCGGCGCATGTTCCAAAAGATACTGATCGCCAACCGCGGCGGACATGCCGCAGGCATGGCGAAGCAAATTGCCCTGGCACGCGCAGCGTGCGGGCGATGAGCCGCGGGAGAAACCATGTTCAAAAAAATACTGATCGCCAACCGCGGCGGACATGCCGCAGGCATGGCGAAGCAAATTGCCCTGGCACGCGTAGCGTGCGGGCGATGAGCCGCGGGAGAAACCATGTTCAAAAAAATACTGATCGCCAACCGCGGCGGACATGCCGCAGGCATGGCGAAGCAAATTGCCCTGGCACGCGTAGCGTGCGGGCGATGAGCCGCGGGAGAAACCATGTTCAAAAAAATACTGATCGCCAACCGCGGCGAAATC
Organism: uncultured beta proteobacterium; assembly: GCA_963708545.1. Taxonomy (GTDB): domain Bacteria; phylum Pseudomonadota; class Gammaproteobacteria; order Burkholderiales; family Burkholderiaceae_C; genus Extensimonas. Next base: position 27,480 of record CAVPUD010000060.1, read on the forward strand.
GCCCTGCGCATCCAGCGCGCCTGCCAGGAGCTGGGTGTCAAGGCCGTGATGGTCTATTCCGAGGCCGACCGCGACGCCAAATACGTCAAGCTCGCCGAAGAGGCGGTGTGCATAGGCCCCGCGCCCTCGTCGCTGAGCTACCTCAACATGCCGGCCATCATCTCGGCCGCCGAGGTGACCGACGCCGAGGCCATCCACCCCGGCTACGGCTTCTTGAGCGAGAACGCTGATTTTGCCGAGCGCGTGCAAAAGAGCGGTTTCGAGTTCATAGGCCCCACGCCCGATGCCATCCGCATCATGGGCGACAAGGTTGCGGCCAAGCAGGCCATGGTGCAGGCTGGCGTGCCTTGCGTGCCGGGCTCGGAGGGCGCGTTGCCCGATGATCCCGTGCAAATCGGGCGCATCGCCCGCGCCGTGGGCTACCCCGTGATCATCAAGGCGGCGGGCGGCGGCGGCGGGCGCGGCATGCGTGTGGTGCACACCGAGGCAGCACTGATCAACGCCGTGCAAACCACCAAGTCCGAAGCGGCAGCAGCCTTTGGCAACCCCTCGGTCTATCTGGAAAAATTCCTGCAAAACCCGCGCCACATCGAGATCCAGGTGCTCGCCGACAAGCATCGCAACGCCGTCTATCTGGGCGAGCGCGACTGCTCCATGCAGCGGCGCCACCAGAAGGTGATCGAGGAGGCGCCGGCGCCCGGCATCCCGCGCCGGCTCATCGAGCGCATCGGCGAGCGTTGCGTGGCCGCGTGCAAAAAGATCGGCTACCGCGGCGCGGGCACCTTCGAGTTCCTGTACGAAAACGGCGAGTTCTACTTCATCGAGATGAACACCCGCGTGCAGGTCGAGCACCCGGTCACCGAGTGGATCACCGGCATAGACATCGTGCGCACGCAGATCATGGTTGCTGCGGGCGAAAAGCTGCCATTCACGCAGCGCCAGATCGAGCTGCGCGGCCATGCGATAGAGTGCCGCATCAATGCCGAAGACCCGTACAAATTCACCCCATCGCCGGGCCGCATCACCATGTGGCACCCGCCGGGAGGGCCGGGTGTGCGCGTGGATTCGCACATCTATACCAACTATTACGTGCCGCCGAACTACGACTCCATGATCGGCAAGCTCATCACGCACGGCGACACGCGTGAGCAGGCGCTCGCGCGCATGCGCACGGCGCTCGCCGAAACGGTGGTCGAGGGCATACAGACCAACATCCCGCTGCACCGCGAGATGCTCGTGGATGCCAAGTTCATCGCCGGCGGCACGAGCATTCATTACCTCGAAGAGTGGCTGGAGCAGCACAAGCGCTGAGGCTTTTGTCGCTTGCTTTGCGCCCCCGTGCCCAACTTTCGGCCGTTTTCACCCACCGTCCAAGCCATGTTTGAATTGCGCCTGCTGTGCCCCGAGGACAGCGTCGAGCCCGTGAGCGACGCGCTCGAGGCGCTCGACGCCCTGAGCGTTTCGGTCGAGGATGCCGACGCGCAGACCGAGGCCGAGCAGGCGCTGTTCGGTGAGCCCGGCATGCCGCCGCCGCGCGAAGGCTGGCAGCGCAGCCGCGTGCTGGCGCTGTTTGCCACCGAAGAGGCAGCGCAGCAGGCGCAGCAGCTGCTCGCCGTGCAGGACTTTTTTGCCGGCTGTGCGGTGCTCGGCCTGGCTGCCGTGCCCGAGCAGGACTGGGTGCGGCTGACGCAGGCACAGTTTGCGCCCGTGGAGATCACGCCCGACTTCTGGATCGTGCCCAGCTGGCACGACTTGCCACCGCAGGCGCGACGCAGCCTGCGGCTCGATCCGGGGTTGGCCTTCGGCACGGGCACGCATCCCACCACGCGCATGTGTCTGCGCTGGATGGCACGCCAAGCGCAACAGGCCACTGCGGCGGACGCCGCGCAGCACAACGCTGGCGCAGTGCAGGCCGTGAATCCATTCGGGCGTGTGCTCGACTACGGCTGCGGCTCGGGCATCCTGGCGCTGGGCGCGGCCCTGTTCGGGGCGACCGAGATCGACGCCGTCGACATCGACCCCGCCGCCGTGCAAGCCACGCTGGAAAACGCGCGCGCCAACGGTGTGCAGGCCCCGGGCGTACAGCTGCGCGCGGGCTTGCCGGAGCTTGCGCGGGGCCAGTACCAGACCGTGTTTGCCAACATCCTCGCGAGCCCGCTCAAGGTGCTCGCGCCCTTGCTGTGCGCCCATGTCGCGCCGGGCGGCTGGCTCGTGCTCGCAGGCATCCTCGAGCGCCAGGCGCAGGAGCTGCAAGAGGCCTATGCCCCGTGGCTACGCCTCGAAGTGGCCGACACCGAAGACGGTTGGATTCTGATGACCGGCATGCGCTGAACTGTGCGCGGGACCGGCATGGCGGGTGGCGCTTCCAGAGGGAGCCCTAAAATGGGCCGCTGATGAGCCAGATCACACGCTGCCCTTTTTGCGGAACCCGTTTCAGGGTCGTTGCCGACCAGTTGCGCATCTCCGACGGCTGGGTGCGTTGTGGGCAGTGCCACGAGATTTTCGACGCCTCGGCCCAGCTCGTACCCGCCAGGGCGCAGGCGCTTTGGCCCGATGCGGTGCCTGCAGCAGATTCTCCGCAGCGGCCCGCAGGGGCAGGGTTGCTGGATTCAGAGCCACCGGCGGCAAGCACCGCTGCGGCGCAGCGCCCTTCTTCCGACGACGCATCCATTCTGCAGGCGGGCGCTTCAAGCTTGCCGACGTTTCTGACGCATGCGCAGCCGACGGCTCCAAAATCCGACAGGCTCATAGGCCCCGCCGCGCCACCCCAGGAGTCCCAAGAGCAGGAGTTGGAGGGTTACGAGCTGCCGTTTGCCGAGCTGCGCGACTCCGGCTGGCCGGAGGAGGACGAAAACGCACAGGCTGGCGCTTCGGCGCTAGAGGGGCAGGAGCACGCGGGCGCAGAGCCCTTGGGGCACGCGGCGGACGCGGAGACCACACACGAGCCAGCCGCGCTGACGCCGCCCGCGGATGCCGGGTTTGCCTATGCGTCGGCCAGCGAAATGCTCGCGCAGGCGAATGAAGTGCCACCCGGCCACGCAGGGGGCGACGAGGCTCCTCTCGAAGATGCAGAGCCCGATGTGCAGGAACCCGGTTTCGTGCGCGCCGCGCGGCGCCGCGCCTTCTGGCGCCGGCCGTGGGTGCGCGCAGGATTGGCTGCGCTATCTGTGCTTTTGCTGGCGGCGCTGGCCTTGCAGGTGGCTGTGCAGGAGCGGGACGCCATCGCCGCCGCGGCTCCGGCGACGCGGCCATGGTTGCAGCAGGTCTGCGCCCCGCTGGGCTGCAGTGTGGCACCACTGCGCCGCATCGCGGACGTGGTGATAGACAGCTCTTCGTTCCAAAAAGGCCGGGGCGACAGCTACCAGCTCACGTTCAGCCTGCAAAACCGCGCTGCCTATGCGCTGGCGATGCCGGCGCTGGAGCTGACCCTGACCGACGCGCAGGATCAGCCTGTGGTGCGCCGCGTGCTGCTGCCCAAGGACATCGGGGCGCCGGCGGAGCTCCCGCCCCGCGGGGGCTGGGGTGCGGTGCTGACGGTGGTCGTGACCACGGGCGGTGCGCGCGTGGCCGGCTACCGCCTGCTGGCGTTTTATCCTTGACTTTTTCTGACCCCACCCTGACTCCACCCCCTATGGCAGCCCTGATTTGCGGTTCTCTCGCGTTCGACACCATCATGACCTTCGAGGGGCGCTTTGCCGAGCAGATACTGCCCGACCAGTTGCACATCCTCAACGTGTCCTTTCTCGTGCCCACCTTGCGGCACGACTTCGGCGGCTGCGCGGGCAACATCGCCTACAGCCTGCGCCTGTTGGGCGGCACGCCCTGGCCCATGGCCATGCTGGGCAGCGACGGCGGTCGGTATTTGCAGCGTTTGCAGGCGCTGGGCATCCCCACGGTCCATGTCGGCATGGCCCAGGACTCCTACACCGCGCAGGCCATGATCATGACCGACCGCGACAACAACCAGATCACCGCGTTCCACCCCGGTGCGATGCTGCAGGCGCACACCCTGCGCATCACGCCACACCCGGACATTGCGCTGGCCATCATCGCGCCCGACGGACGCGAAGCCATGCTCGAGCATGCCGAGCAGCTCGCTACAGCGGACATTCCCTTCGTGTTCGATCCGGGGCAGGGGCTGCCGATGTTCGACGGGCCTGAGCTCGCGCGCTTCGTCGAGCAGGCGAGCTGGGTCGCGGTGAACGACTACGAGGGCAAGATGCTGTGCGAGCGCACTGGCTGGTCACTGGACGACATTTCGCGCAAAGTACGCGGCCTGATCGTGACGCTGGGCGCGCAAGGCTGCGAGGTCTGGGTGGACGGCGCCAAGGCGCACGTGCCCGCCGTCGCGCCCTCGCAGATTGTCGATCCCACGGGCTGCGGAGACGCTTGGCGCGGCGCCCTGCTGTATGGGCTCGAACGCGGCTGGCCGCTCGAGCGCTGCGCAGCCCTGGGCAACCGGATCGGCGCCCTCAAGATTGCCCACCGCGGGCCGCAGAACTACACGCTGGACTTCACGCCAGGCTGACCCCAGCGCGGCCCCGTCAAGGCTTGCTGCCCGTCGGGAAGGGCCAAGCTGCCTGGGGATTGAGAGTGGTCTGGGCGGGAACGGATGCCTTGGCTGCCTTCTTCGCAGGTGCGGCAGCTTTCTTCGCAGGTGCAGCAGCCTTCTTCGCAGGTGCAGCAGCCTTCTTCGCAGGTGCAGCAGCCTTCTTCGCAGGTGCAGCAGCCTTCTTCGCAGGTGCAGCAGCCTTCTTCGCAGGTGCGGCAGCTTTCTTCGCAGGCGCGGCAGCTTTCTTCGCAGGTGCAGCAGCCTTCTTCGCAGGTGCGGCAGCTTTCTTCGCAGGCGCGGCAGCTTTCTTCGCAGGCGCTTCGGTCTTCATGGCCTGGGATGCGGCGGGTTTTTTTGCAGTTGCCATCATGTTCTCCTTGGGTCGATGTGTTGTGCGCGCCGCACTCCTACGGTGAGCGGGCAGCAGTTAGAACCTGTTCTCAGGCGTGGAGGCCGATCCCTCCCGCATGAACACGAAAAACGCCCCACCTGGTGCAACACAAGACAATGCAGTGATGGCAGGTGCGATAGTCATGGCTTTTGTCTGCACCCGACGGGATCAATCCCAGGAGAGTGCGCCTCCAGACTGGTATTCGATGACCCGCGTTTCGAAGAAATTGCGCTCCTTCTTGAGGTCGATCATTTCGCTCATCCAGGGGAAGGGGTTTTCTTCATTGGGGAAAAGGGTCTCGAGGCCGATCTGCGTGGCGCGGCGGTTGGCGATGTAGCGCAGATAGCCCTTGAACATGGAGGCGTTCAAGCCCAGCACGCCACGCGGCATGGTGTCTTCGGCGTAGCGGTATTCGAGCTCGACGGCTTTGAGGAAGAGTTCCTTGAGCTCGGCTTTGAACGCCGGCGTCCACAGGTGCGGGTTTTCGAGCTTGAGCTGGTTGATCAGGTCGATGCCGAAGTTGCAGTGCATGGACTCGTCGCGCAGGATGTACTGGTACTGCTCTGCCGCGCCGGTCATCTTGTTTTGCCGGCCCAGTGCGAGGATCTGCGTGAAGCCGACGTAGAAGAACAGCCCTTCCATCAGGCAGGCGAAGACGATCAGGCTCTTGAGCAGGGTCTGGTCGGCCTCGGGCGTGCCGGTGTGAAAGTGCGGGTCCATGATCGCGTCGATGAACGGGATCAGGAACTCGTCCTTGGCGCGGATCGCGGGAACTTCATGGTAGGCGTTGAAGATTTCGCCCTCGTCGAGCCCCAGCGACTCGACGATGTACTGGTAGGCGTGCGTGTGGATGGCTTCTTCGAAGGCCTGGCGCAGCAGGAACTGGCGGCATTCGGGCGCCGTGATGTGGCGGTAGGTGCCGAGCACGATGTTGTTGGCGGCCAGGCTGTCGGCGGTGACGAAGAAGCCCAGGTTGCGCTTGACGATGCGGCGCTCGTCCTCGGTCAGGCCGTGCGGGTCTTTCCAGAGCGCGATGTCGCGCGTCATGTTGACCTCTTGCGGCATCCAGTGGTTGGCGCAGGTGGCGAGGTATTTTTCCCAGGCCCATTTGTATTTGAAGGGCACGAGCTGGTTGACGTCGGTCTGGCCGTTGATGATGCGCTTGTCGGCGGCGTTGACGCGGCGCTCGGACACTTTTTGCACCGGGGCCTGGAAAGAGGGGGTAGCGAGCGCGGCCACCGTTATTTCCGAGGCGCGGGGTGCAAGAAACGACTGCGTGCCGGGCATAGTACCGCCGGAAGGCAGTGCAATGCCCGGTGCGCCAGATGCGGCGGTGGGGGTGGTTTCTTCGTCCCAATTCAGCATGGTTTTTTCCGTGCGAGGATTATGAAAGCAGCGCTTCAAAATGAAAAGCACTCCAGCGCGCTCTGACAAGGTTTTTTTGCAGGCACAGGCGTCCGGAGTGGGTGCGGAGCAGCCTCACTGGCAGGCTTCGCAGGTCGGATCGTCGATGGCGCAGAACTTGACGTCCGTGGCCGGCAGTGCGGCCGCTGGCACAGTGGCTGTCACGTTGACCGCATCGAGCGCGCCTGCCGTGCCGAACGCGGCAGCGAAAGCCGCCGCTGCGCCGCCTTGCCCCGTGCCCACGGCATTGAGCTGCTGGCGGTTCACGGTGCTCATCTCCACGTGCGTGGCGCTTTGCGTGCGCAGGTAGTACGTTGTCTTGAGGCCGCGCAGCCAGGCGAGCTTGTAGGTTTCATCGAGCTTCTTGCCCGAGGCGCCGGCCATGTAGATGTTGAGGCTTTGCGCCTGGTCTATCCACTTTTGGCGGCGCGCGGCGGCTTCGACGAGCCAGCGCGGCTCGATCTCGAAGGCGGTGGAATACAGCGCCTTCAAGTCGGGCGGCACGCGGTCTATAGGGTGCAGCGAGCCCTTGAAGTGCTTGAGGTCCAGCACCATCACGTCGTCCCACAGGCCCAGGCGCTTGAGGTCGCGCACGAGGTAGCCGTTGATGACGGTGAACTCACCCGAGAGGTTGCTCTTGACCGACAAGTTGCCGAACGAGGGCTCGATTGAGGCATCGACGCCGATGATGTTGCTGATGGTGGCCGTGGGCGCGATGGCTACGCAGTTGGAATTGCGCATGCCGTCCTGCGCGATCTTGCGGCGCAGCGCGTCCCAGTCCAGGCGCATGCTGCGATCGACTTCGAGGTGCCCGCCACGTGCTTGCGCGAGCATGTCCAGCGTGTCGAGAGGCAGGATGCCGCGCTCCCACAGCGAGCCCTGGTAGCTCGAATACCTGCCGCGCTCGCGCGCCAGATCGCTCGACGCCCAGTAGGCGTAGTAGCACAGCGCTTCCATCGAGGCGTCGGCGAATTCCACCGCTTCTTGCGAGGCGTAGGGGAAGCGCAGTTCATATAGCGCGTCCTGAAAGCCCATCACGCCCAGCCCCACGGGACGGTGGCGCAGGTTGGCGTCGCGCGCCTTGCGCACGGCGTAGTAGTTGATGTCGATCACGTTGTCGAGCATGCGCATGGCCACGGCCACGGTTTTGCGCAGCTTGTCGTGGTCGAGCACCTTGGTGGGCTGGCCGCTCGCGTTCGCCGGGCCGTCCTTGAGGTGCTGCAGCAGGTTGACCGAGCCGAGGTTGCACACCGCGGTTTCGCTGTCGCTGGTGTTGAGCGTGATCTCGGTGCACAGGTTGGACGAGTGCACCACACCCACATGCTGCTGGGGCGAGCGCACGTTGCACGCGTCCTTGAAGGTGATCCAGGGGTGGCCCGTCTCGAACAGCATGCTGAGCATCTTGCGCCACAGGTCCACCGCCTGCACGGTCTTGCTGGGCTTGATTTCACCGCGCGCGGCCTTTTCCTCGTAGGCCAGGTAGGCGGCCTCGAAGTCGGCGCCGAATTTGTCGTGCAGGTCGGGCACGTCGGAGGGCGAGAACAGCGTCCATGGTCCCTTTTCCAGCACGCGCTTCATGAACAGGTCGGGAATCCAGTTGGCCGTGTTCATGTCGTGCGTGCGGCGGCGGTCGTCGCCGGTGTTCTTGCGCAGTTCGAGGAATTCCTCGATGTCCAGGTGCCAGGTTTCGAGGTAGCAGCAGACGGCGCCCTTGCGCTTGCCGCCCTGGTTCACGGCCACGGCCGTGTCGTTGACCACCTTGAGGAAGGGCACCACGCCTTGCGATTCGCCGTTCGTGCCCTTGATGTGGCTGCCCAGGGCGCGCACGCGCGTCCAGTCGTTGCCCAGGCCGCCGGCAAACTTGGACAGCAGGGCGTTTTCCTTGATGGCTTCGTAAATGCCGTCGAGGTCGTCGGGCACCGTGCTCAGGTAGCAGCTCGAGAGCTGCGAGCGCAGCGTGCCGCTGTTGAACAGCGTGGGCGTGCTGCTCATGAAGTCGAATGAGGACAGCACCTCGTAGAACTCGATCGCGCGCGCTTCGCGTTCCACCTCGTTGAGCGCCAGCCCCATCGCCACGCGCATGAAGAAGGCCTGCGGCAGCTCGATGCGCGTCTTGCGCACGTGCAGGAAGTAGCGGTCGTACAGGGTTTGCAGGCCGAGATAGTCGAACTTCAGGTCGCGCTCGGGGCGCAGCGCGGCCGCGAGGCGCGGCAGGTCGAATTGCAGCAGACGCTCGTCGAGCAGTTCGTTGTCCACGCCTTTGCGGATGAATTGCGGGAAGTAATCGAGGTAGCTTTGCGCCATCTCGCCGGGCGCGACATCGCGCCCCAGCACCTCGCGCACGATGGTGTGCAGCAGCAGGCGCGCGGTGGCGTAGGTGTAGCCAGGGTCTTTTTCGATCAGCGTGCGCGCTGCAAGGATGGCAGCTTTATAGACCTCATCCATGGGCACACCGTCGTACAGGTTGCGCAAGGTCTCGGCGACGATGGGCTGCGCCTGCACGTCCGCGCCCAGGCCCTGGCACGCGGTGGCGATGAGCGCCTCGAGGCGCTGCAGATCGAGCGCCACGCGCGCGCCGCCGTCGAGCACGTGCAACTGCGGCGCTGCGGGTGCCTGCTGCGCAGCATGCTGCGCACGCTCCTGCGCACGGCGCTCGCGGTAGAGCACGTAGGCGCGCGCCACTTCGTGGTGGCCGCCGCGCATCAGACCGAGCTCGACCTGATCCTGCACGTCTTCGATGTGGAAGGTGCCGCCGCCGGGGCGCGAGCGCACCAGCGCGCGCGTGACGGCCTGCGTCAGGCCATCGACCACTTCGCGCACGCTGGCCGAAGCCGCGCCCTGCGTGCCGTGCACCGCGAGAAAGGCTTTCATCATCGCGATGGCGATTTTTTGCGGCTCGAAAGGCACGACCGCGCCGTTGCGGCGGATGATCTGGTAGTGGGCGAAGGCGCTCGCGGCCGCAGCTGCTGCAGCGGCGGGCTGCCCCTGGGGGGCGGGAAAACCAAGGGGCTGGGGAGATGGCATGGCAACTTGCATGGGAAGTCCTCTCGTCCTTTGGGGAACTGGCGTGAAAGTAGGGGTGAGCGTGGGGCAGGCCCACGGCGACGCAGGGCGTCGTGGCGAGTGCCGCTGCAGGAGACTATAGCACTAGATTTAGTGTTTCTGATTCATAAAAAACACTACATATAGCGTTTATACGCTGTATTGCTTTTGGCATGCGCCGGGCGCGGCACGCTGTTGGCGAGCTGCGCCTCAGCGCCGGAGGGCCGACTGCACAGCGCAGGGGAAATACTCTGCAGGCCAGGCGAGCGCTGCCTGCAGCCGTGCCCAGTCGAAGCCGGCGCCGGGGTCGTGCTTGCGTCCGGGCGCGACGTGCTCGTGGCCGGCCACGCCGGTGATGGGGTAGCGCCCGCCAAGGTCGCGGCACAGGCCCGCCAGCACTTCGTACTGTGCCGGCTCGAACGGCCCGCCTTCGAGTCCTTCGAGCTCTATGCCCACCGAGTAGTCGTTGCAGTTGCTCCTGCCTTGATAGCTGGAAGCGCCCGCGTGCCAAGCGCGCTGGTCACAATCGACGAACTGCCACAGGCACCCCGTGCGTGCTATGAAAAAATGCGCCGACACTTCGAGGCCGCGGATGCTCTGGAAGTAGGGGTGTGCATCCCAGTCGAGGGTGCCGGTGAAGAGCTGCTGCACGGCCTGCGTGCCGTATTCGCCCGGTGGCAGGCTGATCGAGTGCAGCACGATCAAACTGACCTCGGCCCCCGTCGGCCGAGGGCCGAAATGGGGCGACGCCAGCCAGCGGGCGCCCACATGCCAGCCGCTGCCTCGCCACGGCGTGGCCGTCTCAGCCTTGCGCATTCCGTGCGTCCTGCGGCGCATCCGGCTCGCCGGGCAGCGCGATCTGCAGACGGTCGATGCGGTAGCGCATCTGGCGCAGACTGATACCTAGACGCGCGGCGGCCGCCGTGCGATTGAAGCCGCATTCGTGCAGGGCGCGCACCAGGATGTCGCGCTCCTGTTGGTCGAGCCAGGCCTGCAGGTCTTGGGGCAATTCTTGCGGCGCGGCGCTCGGCGCTGCCATATCGCTGAGGTATCCCGCCTCTGCGACATCTCCGACCGCTTGCGCCGCAGCGCTGGGCACTGGGGCGGCAGGCGCAGCCCGGGAGGGGCTGAGCGCCGCTTCGAGTTCGAGTTCGGCACCATCGCTGAGCGCCAGCGCACGGTGCAGCAGGTTTTCGAGTTCGCGCACGTTGCCCGTGAGCGGGTGCTGCGCCAGTGCGGCGAGTGCCCGTTCGGTCAGGCGCGGTGCGGGCACGCCGCTTTCCTGCGCGATGCGCGCGAGCAGCGCCGCGCACAGCGCAGGCAGGTCTTCGCGCCGCTCGCGCAAGGGTGGCACCAGGATTTCGATCACCGCCAGGCGGTAATACAAGTCCTGTCGAAAGCGTCCGGCCTGTACATCGGCCGCGAGCTCGCGGTGCGTGGCGCTCACGATGCGCACGTCCACGCTCTCCTCCTGCGTAGCGCCGAGCGGGCGCACGCTGCGCTCTTGGATGGCGCGCAGCAGCTTGGACTGCATGGCCAGCGGCAGGTCGCCTATCTCGTCGAGAAACAGCGTACCGCCGCGCGCAGCCTGGAAGTAGCCCTCGCGGTCTGCCGTGGCGCCGGTGTAGGAGCCCTTGCGCGCGCCGAAAAACTCCGCTTCGAGCAGGTGTTCGGGGATCGCACCGCAGTTGACGGCAATGATGGGGCCGTCGGCCCGCTGGCTGCACGCGTGCAGCGCCTGCGCCACCAGTTCCTTGCCAGTGCCCGATTCGCCGAGGATCAGCACCGGCGCCATGCTCTTGGCGACTTTGGTTATGCGCTGCTTGACTTGCCGCATCGCGGGCGAATCGCCTACCAGCCGCTCCAGGGAGGCCTTTGCGCTGGCCTCTGCGCGGGCGTCCACCGGGGCCGTGCTGCCATGCAATTCCGACGTGCTGCGCGCGGCGCGCGGTGTGGGCACGCCGCCCATGCCTTGCACCGCAGAGGCCACGACGGCGCGGAATTGCTTGAGATCGACGGGCTTGGTGAGGTAGTCGAACGCGCCGGCGCGCAAGGCCTCGACGGCGTTGTCGGCCGATCCGTAAGCGGTCATGACCACGCAGCGCTCGCGCCGTTGCTGCGCGCGCACTTCCTGCAGCAGCTCCATGCCGAGGCCGTCGGGCAGGCGCATGTCGGTGATGACGGCGTCGAACTGTTGTCCATGCAGCTGCGCGCGCGCCTCCTGCAAGGTGGCGGCGGTTTCCACGCGGTAGCCTTCGCGCAGCAAGGTCAGCTCGTAGAGCGTGCGCAGGTCGGGTTCGTCATCGACGACGAGGATGGAAGCGGGGCTGGTCATATGGGATGGTTCAACCCACGATGGTGTCGAACAGCGAGGCCGCGGCAGCGGGCTGGGTTGTGGGGCGGAACAGTACCGTGAAGGCATTGCCTTCGACGTCGCCGCGGCGGGTGGGCCGGGGCAGACGCTGGTAGCTGATGCCCGCGCCGTGGCGCTGGCACAGCTCGCGGCAAATATAAAGGCCCAGGCCGCTGGAGCGGCTTTGCGAGGAGAAAAAGGGCTCGAACAAGTGGCGCTCGACCGACTTGTCGAGGGGCGGGCCGTCGCTCCAGACCTGCAGGCTGGCCTGGCCGTTGGGCGTGGTGCGCGTGCTCACCTGTAGCGCATCGGGTTCGCGGCTTTGGTGGCGCAGCGCGTTGTCGAGCAGGTTGTAGAGCACGCGGCGCAGGTGCTCGGCGTCGAACGCGACCTGCGCATGACCCGCATGCAGGGCCACGTGCACTTGGCGTCGGTTGGGCTCCTGCGCCTGCCATTCGCCGCAGATGCGCGCCACGCTGTCATCGAGTGCCAGCGTGGCGTCGGGCGCGAGCTGCGCCTGCTGTTGCACGCGCGCGATGTCGAGCACGTCGTCAACGATACGCGCGAGCCGCTCGGCGTTTTCGCGCACCATTTGCGCAAGGCGCCGTTGCGCTGGCTCGTGCAAGTCTTCTTCGAGCAGCGCGTTGGCCTGTGTGATGGCGGCCAGCGGATTGCGGATTTCGTGCGCCACCGCGGCCGACATACGCCCCATCGCAGCGAGTTTTTCGGTGCGCAGCCGCGCCTGCATGGCGCGCAGATCGTGCAAAAACATCACACACAGGCGCTCGTCGGCGCGCGCCGTCAAGGCAGGCTGGGGGGCGGCGCCGGGGGCTGTGCGCGATGGGGTCAGCCAGGTGCGCACGTGCAGCGCCACGGGGCTTTCGTCGGGGTGTTGTAAATGGACGTCGGCGGCCTGCGCGTGGCCTTGCACGAAGCTGCGCTGCGCGAGTGCCACCAGCGGCTGCCAGGCGGCGCTGCGGGCTCCGGCGCAGAGGGAAAAGTGCGCGGCGGGGAGGTGCCCGCCCCCGAGCAACAACAAGGCTGCCGGGTTGGCCATGTGCACGTAGGCATGCTCATCGAGCACCAGCACGCCGTCATCGAGGTTCTGGATCACGAGCGCGCTCACCTCGGACTGCAGTCGCGCCGTCACCTGGCTTTGCTGCGCATGCTGCTGCTCGCGGACCAGGCGCGCGGCCAGCTCGTGCGCGAGGTAGGCGACGATGACATAACCCATGCCCGCGAGCGCGCCTTGCAGGTAGTTTTGTGCCTCGTCCCCGATGCCGTGGGCATTGAGCCACCAGGCCCAGGCGAGTAACAGCAGGCTGACGATGGCCGTCGTCCCCAGGGCCAGCAGCAGCGTGCCGTGCACGGCGGCGAGCAAAATGGGCAGGCCGAACAAAGGCGTGTAGTTCATTCCGCCCGCCTGCAGCCATTGCAGGGCACACACGACGGCCAGGTCAATCCCCAGGGTGAGCAGCCATTGCGGGCCCATGGCAGGTGCTGGTGGCGCATGTCGCTTCCAAATACGTAGCGCCAACGCGGCGCAGAGATAGGCCAGGCAGATGGCCAGCGCGGCGGGCTCCGGGCTGTGGTTGAGCACCTGCCCCAGGCCCTGCAGCACCAGCAAGGCCAGCGCCACCATGACCCGGCCAGTGAGAAATCCACGCCACAGCCGCACGAAGGGCGTGTCGTCGATGGGTGAGCGGGCACGCCGGAACATCATCAGCGCGGTGGGGCGGCGTCTCACGCAGTGCGCGGCAGGTGTGCCGCCGAGCAATAAAACTTTCCGTCCTGCACCAGGGCTTCGGAGCGCGGCAGGTGCACGCCGCAGTGCGCGCAGGCCACCATGCTTTCAGGGGCCGCGCGCCGAGGCGGGACAGACTTGGAGCGGGAGGCAGGCGCCTGTTGGCTGCGCCACCAGGCCGCGCCCACAGCCACGACGATGAGCACGAGCAGGTACTTCATCCTAAATCCGGCAGTTGAGCGCGCCCAAGCGTGTCGTCATCGGGTGCGCAGCGCTCTGACCCGATGGGTGCGTCTCGCAGAGTGAAAAATCATTCAAAGAATCAAAGCGTTGCATACAAAAAAATACAGCGGTCAACTGCCGGATTTAGGTTTATACGCTGCGGTGTAAAACGACTTCGAGCACGAAGCGCGAGCCCACGTAAGCCAGCAGCAGCAGCGCGGCGCCCGCATACAGCACACGCACGGCGCTGCGCCCGCGCCAGCCAAAGCGTGCGCGCCCGAGCAGCAGCACGGCAAAGGTGAGCCAGGACAGCAGCGAGAACACCGTCTTGTGGTCCCAGCGCCAGGCGCGCCCGTACAACTGCTCGCCAAACAGCATGCCCGCGAGCAGCGTTGCCGTGAGCAGCGCGAAGCCCGCCGCGACGAAGCGAAACATCAGGCGCTCGAGCGTGAGCAGCGGCATGCCACTGTCTGGGTCTTGGCCCTGGCGGATGCGGCGCTCCGCGCGCGTCATGAGCCAGGCGTGCACCACTGCGGCGGCAAACAGGCCATAGCAGGCGATGCCCAGCGCCAGGTGCAGCGGCAGCCAGGCGGATGCCGTGGCATGCAGTGGCTGGCCCGGAAACAGCTGTGCGAGCAGCAAGCTCAGCGCCGCCAAGAGCGCCAGCATCCAGCGCGCGCGCAGTTGCGGGAACAGCTGGCGCTCGATGGCGTACACCGTGAGCGCAAGCCAGGCCGTCATCGACAGCGCCGGCGCAAAGCCAAAGCGCGGCGCCTCGCCCCACAGCCCCCAGCCGAGCGCCGCCGCGTGCAGCAGCCAGGCCGGGCGCAAGGCGCGCCGCGTCCAGCCCTCGCGCAGCCGTGCGCCCGCGAGCGCCGGAGCGGCGTAGGCCAGCGCCGCCGCGAGCGACAGCAGCCAGCCGATCGGAGAGGCACTCGGTAAAATCATGGCCCGCAGTTTATCCCGCGGCGATCGTCGAACCCTCCCGCGTGCAGGGGCCGACCGCCTTTGCAGACGGCCTTGCACCATGCATGCCGCTTTGTGACGCCCAGCCACCCCTCAGCCCTTTACTCTTATGGCCTCCGCCCTCACTGACAAACTCTCGCGCCTCGTCAAAGAAATGCGCGGCCAGGCCCGCATCACCGAATCCAACGTGCAGGACATGCTGCGCGAAGTGCGCATGGCCCTGCTCGAAGCCGACGTGGCCCTGCCCGTGGTGCGCGACTTCATTGCGCGCGTCAAGGAAAAGGCGCTGGGGCAGGAGGTGCTGGGCAGCCTCAAGCCCGGCCAGGCGCTGGTGGGCATCGTGCACCGCGAGCTCGCCGCCACCATGGGCGAGGGCGTGTCCGACCTGAACCTGGCCACGCAGCCGCCTGCCGTGATCCTCATGGCCGGCCTGCAAGGCGCGGGCAAGACGACGACCACGGCCAAAATCGCCAAGCACCTGATCGAAAAACGCAAGAAAAAAGTGCTCACCGTCTCGGGCGACGTGTACCGGCCTGCAGCCATAGAGCAGCTCAAGACCGTGACGCGCCAGGCCGGGGCCGAGTGGTTTCCGAGTTCGCCCGAGCAAAAGCCGCTCGAGATCGCGCGCGCCGCGCTCGACTACGCCAAAAAGCACTACTTCGACGTGCTGCTGGTCGACACCGCGGGGCGCCTGGCGATCGACGAGGCGCTGATGCAGGAGATCAAGGAACTGCACGCGGCGCTGCAGCCGGTCGAAACCTTGTTCGTCGTCGATGCCATGCAGGGGCAGGACGCCATCAACACCGCGCGCGCCTTCAAGGAGGCGCTGCCGCTCACGGGCATCGTGCTCACCAAACTCGACGGCGACGCGCGCGGCGGTGCGGCGCTGTCGGTGCGCCAGATCACGGGCGCGCCGATCAAGTTCGCGGGCGTCTCGGAAAAAATCGACGGCCTCGAAGTGTTCGACGCCGAACGCCACGCGGGCCGCGTGCTGGGCATGGGCGACATCGTCGCGCTGGTCGAGCAGGTCACGGCCAACGTCGATCTGGATGCCGCGCAAAAACTCGCCGCCAAGGTCAAGAGCGGCAATGGGTTCGACCTCAACGACTTCCTCGCGCAGATTCAGCAGATGAAGCAGATGGGCGGGCTCTCCAGCCTCATGGACAAGCTGCCCACGCAACTGAGCGCGCAGGCGGGCAAGGTCGATATGGGCAAGGTCGAAAAAGACATACGCCGCAAGGAAGGCATCATCCAGAGCATGACGCCGCTCGAGCGCCGCAAGCCCGACGTCATCAAGGCCTCACGCAAAAAGCGCATCGCCCAGGGCGCGGGCGTGCAGGTGCAGGAGGTCAACCGCCTGCTCAAGGAATTTGAGCAGATGCAGGAAATGATGAAAAAAATGAAGGGCGGCGGCCTGATGAAGATGATCAAGAAAATGGGCGGTATGAAAGGCCTGGGCGGCGGCATGCCCAAGATGCCGTTCTGACGGCTTCTGAAATTTCAAGCCATTTTGGCCTCTAGCGCACATCCAGAAAGCGCTTTCAGCTATTAATACAGCAGCAAAAGCCGGGTGGAACACTCAGCGCGTGAGCGGCAAGGCCAGCCCCATGGCCGCAAACAGGCCGCCGCAGACGCGGTTGAAGCGCCGGCCCATGCGCTCGAGCGCCGGGCGGATCAGGTGCGCAAGCCGCGCGAGCAAAAACTCCACGCAGCACTCGGTGAGCATGAAGGTGCCGGCCATCACCACGAACTGCAGCCACAGGCTGCGCGCCGGGTCGATGAACTGGGGCAGGAAGGCGCCGTAAAAAAGCAGCGCCTTGGGGTTGGACACGGCGGCGAACAGCCCTTGGCGAAACAGCTGTGCGCGGCGCGGGGGGCGCAGGAGGTGTGCCTCGTCCGCGGCCTGCAACTGCAGCGGCGGCGCGCGCCACAGTTGAACCCCTAGCCACACGAGATAAGCCCCGCCCGCCCACTTGAGCACCGTGAGGGCGTGCGACGAGGCCTGCAGCAGCGCGCCTATGCCCAGCATGGACAGGGCGATCAGCGCGACGAAACCGAGCGCGCCGCCGGCGATCGTGAACAGCGTGCGCCGGTGCCCATGCAGGGCGCCGTGCGTGAGCGCAAGCAGGCTGTTGGGGCCGGGCGTGAGCGACAGGCCCACGGCGGCAAGCAGATAGATCCACCAGGTATGCCAACTCATAGCAAATGGAATGCGGTCGCTGCAAAGCAAAACCCCGAGTGTGCCGCAGGAGGGGCGGCATCGGGGCGTGCGGGGCGTGCGGGCCGGCACAATCCGTACCTTCTGGGCATTTCCCCCACTCCCGACCGCCCCTGACATGGCCCGATTCGAAGCGCGCTCCTTCCTTTTTTACATGCTGGCGGCCCTGGCGCTGCCGGGGCTGTCGTACCGCGCTTACGGTTGGCGTGGCGTGGCCATCGCCGCGGCCGCCGTCGTGATGTGGCTGCTGCTGCACTTCACGCGCCTCATGACCGTGTTGCGGCGCGCGGCAGAGCGCCCCGTGGGCTACGTGGACAGCGCCGTGATGCTGCATGCGCGCCTGCGCCCGGGCCTGGCGCTGCTCGACGTGCTCGCGCTCGCGCGTGCGCTCGGCGCCAGGCAATCCGCCGACGGCGCGGAGCCCGAGGTCTTTCGCTGGACGGATGCGGCGGGCGCGTACGTCGAAGCGCATTTCCGTGCGGGCCGGCTCGTGCAGTGGCAGCTCGTGCGCGCGCCCGAGTCTGCAGTGCATGAGGCCGGCGCCGTAAAATGAAATTTTGCCCAAGCAGCCACGCCTGCTTGGTTTCTCTTTACTGACACACCAAAGGAGGTTCCATGAGCCCCGTAGTTCCCTCGATGGCCGACCGTGACGGCAAAATCTGGATGGACGGCCAGATGGTCGATTGGCGCGACGCCAAAGTCCACGTACTGACGCACACGCTGCACTACGGCTGCGGTGCCTTCGAAGGGGTGCGGGCCTACCACACCGTGAATGGCACGGCGATTTTCCGCTTACAAGAACACACCGAGCGCCTGTTCAATAGCGCCAAAATCTTGCGCATGAAGATTCCCTTCAGCCAGGAGCAGGTCAACGAGGCGCAGCGTGCCGTGGTGCGCGAAAACAAGCTCGACGCTTGTTACCTGCGCCCGCTGGTGTGGATAGGCGACAAAAAGCTCGGCGTCTCGCCCAAGGGCAACACCATCCACGTCATGGTTGCGGCCTGGGCCTGGGGTGCCTACCTCGGTGAAGACGGCATCACCAAAGGCATACGCGTCAAGACCAGCAGCTACACGCGCCACCACGTCAACATCACCATGACGCAGGCCAAGTCGGTGAGCAATTACACCAACTCCATCCTCGCCAACATGGAGGCCACGGATGACGGCTACGACGAGGCGCTGCTGCTCGACGCAGCGGGCTTCGTCTCCGAAGGCTCGGGCGAGAACGTGTTCATCGTGAAGAACGGTGTGGTCTATACGCCCGACCTCTCGGCCGGCTCGCTCAACGGCGTCACGCGCAACACCGTGCTGCACATCTGCAAGGACCTTGGTATCGACGTGGTGCAAAAACGCATCACGCGTGACGAGGTGTATATCTCGGATGAGGCCTTCTTTTCGGGCACTGCGGCCGAGATCACGCCGATCCGCGAGCTCGACCGCATCGAAATCGGCAGCGGCCAGCGCGGCCCGGTCACCGAGAATATCCAGAATGCGTTCTTCGACATCGTGAACGGACGCAACCCCAAATACGCCCACTGGCTGACCAAGGTGTGAGCATGTCGCAAGCCGTCGTCGAATTGCAGGCCAAAGACCTGAGCGCCCAAGGCGAGGTGTATTGCCCCCACCCCAAGGCGGGCATGCAGCTGTGGAGCGGCCACCCGCGCGTGTACCTCGACGTGGCGCACACGGGCGAGGCCAAGTGCCCTTATTGCGGCACGGTGTACCGCCTCAAGGCGGGCGAGAAAGTCGCGCACGGGCATTGAGCCCGTTGCGCCTTTGCACTGCCCAGGCCGTAGCCGTATCACTCACTCCCCTACTGCCCTGACATTGGATGGTTTTTTTTCGCTCAACTTTGCCGGGAGCAGTGCAGCAGCGTGTTTTGGACTTGGCCGCATTTTTGGTGCTTGCGCCTGCGCTGTGGCTGCCTTCGGGCTATTCCATCGGTGCGATCTTGTTGGTGATCCTGGGTCTGTGGCGCTGGCCGGCAGTGCTGCGCGGTCGGATCGCTCCGAATGCGCCCCTGCGGGCCTGGGCGCTGGCGGTTCTGGCCATGGGACTGGTGTGGTCCATGTACCTCATGGAGGGCGGCCGGCTCATGACCAACACTTTGGGGCTGGATCGCAGCAGCAAATACTTTCTGGTGCTGCTGGCGCTGCCAGCCGTGTGGGCGCAGCGGCCGGCGGGCAGTGCCTTGCGCTGGGGCTGCTGGGTGGGCGCAACGGGCGCTGGCTTGCTCGCCGGCTGGCAGGTGTTGGTGCAGCACCTCGACCGCGCCGAGGGCCACACCAACGCCATACAGTTCGGCAATCTGGCCCTGTTGCTCGCGCTGTGGAGCAGTATCTGGGCCGTGCAGGCAAGCCGCCTGCACGAACGCCTGCTTGGCAGCCTAGCTGCAGTGCTGGGCCTTGCGGCCAGCGTGCTCTCGGGCAGCCGGGGCGGGTGGGTGACGCTGCCCGTGCTGCTGCTGGTGCTCGTATGGTTCGCCCGCCCGTCAGCGAAGGGCACCAGGGGCCACCGGGGGTTGCGCGCGCTGGGGGCGGCGCTGCTTGCTTGCCTGTTGCTGGCGAGCCTACCTCCTGTGCAGCAGCGTGCGCACGAGGCTGCGCAAGAACTGCTGCAGCAGCCCGAGCCCGAAAAGTCCAACACGGCAACCGGTTCCCGGCTCGCTTTCTGGATGCATGCATGGCGGCTGGGCATGGCGCATCCTTGGCTGGGCGCGGGCCAACTGGGCTATGAGCAAAGCCAGCTTGCGGCCGTCGCGCGCCAGGAGATGCCTTCGATGTCCGTGCACTTCAACCATGCGCATAACGAATGGCTGGACATGTTCGCCAAGCGCGGCCTGCTTGGAGTCACCGCTCTGGCGCTGTTCTACGCCGTGCCCGGCCTCCTGTGTTGGCGCCGGTTGCGCCGCACGGGGCGCGAACGTCTTGAAAATGCCCATGCTGCAGCCCATGGGTCCGCCATCGACGGCGAGCGCCATGCCGCCGCCCTGTGTGGCCTGGTCACGGTGCTCGGCTACCTGGGCTTTGGCATGACGCAGGTCATGTTTGCCCACAACAACGGCAACCTGATGTACCTGCTGCCCATCACTTTGTGGCTGGCCGTCTGCTGGCCCGTTGCCGGCGCGCCTCGCGCCTTTCGGACTTCCATGCCACGATGAAACACTCCCTGCCCAGCGATTTCCCCGCAGCGTCCCGCCCGTTGCGCGTGCTGCACTTCGTCTCGGGCGGTTTTTCGGGGGCGACGCAGGTGGCCATAGACCTGTGCGGCGAGTACCCGGGCCAGGAAACGCTGCTCGTGCTGCGCCGGCGCGCGTCCATAGACCCGACCGAACGTGTGGCAGCGCTGCGCGCCAAAGGGCTGCAGGTCGAGGTGGTGCCGCGCTGGGCGCACATCGTCACCATTTTGGCGCTGGCGCGCCTGTGCCGCCAGTGGCAGCCGGACGTGCTCGTGGCGCATGGTTTCAGCGAGCACCTGTGGGGCCGTTACGCGGGCTTGCTCGCCGGCGTGCCTCAGCTCATCCACGTGGAGCACAACGTGCGCGAGCGCTACCGCCTGGGGCGGCTGCGCCAGTCGCTGTGGCTGGCGCAGCGCACCGCCTGCATCGTGGGCGTTTCGCAGGCCGTGCGCGATGAACTGGTGCGCCTGGGCCACCCAGCAGAGCGCTGCGTCGCAATCCTCAACGGCATCGACCTGAACCGCTTTCCGCCCGGCCTGCCATGGGCGCAGCGCGAGGACGCGATCGTCATGCCGGCGCGCTTTGCGCAGCAAAAAGACCACACCACCTTGATCCGCGCCACCGCGCTGCTGGCACAAAAGGGCCTGCGTCCCACGGTGTACCTGGCCGGCGAGGGCAAGGCGAGCTGGCGCAGCAAGGCGCAGGCCCTCGCGCGCGCGCTGGGGGTGGATGCGCAGGTGCGCTTTCTGGGCCATGTGGCCGACTTGCCTGCGCTGCTGGCGCGGGTCAAGCTGTGCGTGCTCTCCACCCATTACGAGGGCTTGGGGCTGGGTTTGATCGAGGGCATGGCATCGGGCTGCTGCGGCATAGGCTCGGACGTGGAGGGCGTGCGCGAAGTGCTCACGCACGGCGAAACAGGCTTTCTCGTGCCGCATGCCGACGCGCAGGCGCTGGCGCAGACGCTGTACGCAGCGCTGCGTGACAACGAGGGCACGGCGCGCATCGCCGCCGCCGGCCAGGCCCACGCGCGCGCCACGTTCGATCGCCAGCGCATGCGCCAGCAGTACCTGGACCTGTTCATTCGCGTGGGCAAAGGGCAGGGCGCGCCGGCGGCTTGACTCTGCGCGCCCCGCTCAGGTACCCGTGGTGGCCCGCTGCCAGACGCTGCCTGGCGCGGCGCCGCCGTGGCCTTGCAGCAGCTTGGCAAAGTGCCGCCGCTCGCCGCCGCGCAGCTTGATCAAGGGGGCAGGATGCGGCTCTGCGGGCACCAGGCACAGCCGCGGGTAGAGCAAATACCACTTCCACCACACGGCCTGCTGGTAGAAAAACGCCGTGTCCTCGGCACGCAGCAAAGCCAGCCGAAAGCCGTTGGGGCGGCGCAGCACCTGTTGCGCTGCGACGTGGATGAGCAAATAGGCCGGGTCGGTGATGCCCTGCAGCACCTGGCTGCCCCCGGCCTGCGCCTGCAAGGCCTGCAAATAGCGCTGCTCGCCCTCTTCGATCAGCGCGCGGTGGAATTCCTGCTGCCACGCGGTCATGAAGGGCGCCCCCGCTGGTGCACCGAAGGCCCAGCTTTCGATGATGGGGTAGCGCAAGTCCGTGGTGTAGCCGTCGATGTAAAAGCCGACGAATTCCGCGCCCTGGGTCTGGCGCAGGCCATCGAGCCAGGCGAGCGACTGCGTGAGCAAAGTGCTCGCGTCCAGCCAATAGCCGCCGAATTTGTGCACCACATAAAGCCGCAGCCAGTCCGCCTGCTTGGCGGCAGGCAGCGCCGCAAACGCGGGCGGCAAGTCCCCCGCGGCAACCACGTCGCCCAGCGTGTGCGCGTGGATCACCTGCACGTCCAGGCCTGGGCAATGGCGCCGCCAGTTCGCTATGCACTGCTGCACCACGGGGTCGAGCGTGGCGCAGTGCCAGTAGGTCCAGATGCGAGCCGGGATGGGTGTCCGGGTGTTTGCAGTGGCGGCGGGCGCCACGGGCTGTGCCGGCGTGCCCGTAAACACCTGGACACGCGGCGTTCCGGGATAGGAAAGAGTGTCGCGTGGCTTGCGCGAACTCAGCCATTGGTAGGCTAGGCGAAAAACGCCCGGCGGTAGTTGCAGGTGCATGACCCCAGATTGTCCATGAGGCAGCATGAAAGAGCGGTGGGATACGGGCGGACAGAGTGGCGCGGCGCATGCTGCAAACCCGGCTGGGCCTAGCATGATCCTAAATCCGGCAGTTGACCGCTACATTTTGTATGCAACTCTTTGATTCTTCGAATGATTTTTCACTCTGCGAGACTCACCCATCGGGTCAGAGCGCTGCGCGCCCGATCGCGCCGCCCTCGGGCACGCAGGCCGCGTTGCAAATCCTCGCCATGGCGCCCGCCATGGCTGCGGTTTGCGCCTTGCCAGTGCACCCGATGACGACACGCTCGGGCGCGCTCAACTGCCGGATTTAGGATGATAAACAGGCCTCGTCCCCTGGCCGGGCAGACCGTGCCGCTGCCGTGACGGCGGCCAGCGCGCACGCTACGCCGGCAATGATCGGATAGGATGCAAGCTGGGCCGGCGCGCAATGCCACGGCGCTCTGGTTCCCCCCTCTTTCCAACGACTTCAGGAGACGCCCCCCATGCCTTTCCAAACGCGCATCACCGACATGCTCGGCATCGAACACCCCATCGTGCAAGGCGGTATGCAAAACGTCGGTGTGGCCGAGCTCGCGTCGGCTGTGTCCAACGCCGGCGGGCTCGGCATTTTGACGGCGCTGACGCAGCCCACACCGCAGGCGCTGCGCGAGGAGATCGCGCGTTGCCGCAGCATGACGGACAAGCCCTTCGGCGTGAACCTGACGGTGTTCCCGACGATCAACCCGCCCGACTACAAGGCCTACGTGCAGGCCATCCTCGACGGCGGCGTGCGCGTCGTCGAAACTGCGGGCACGCAGGCGGTGCGTGAGATATGGGAGATGCTCAAGCCGCACGGCGTGCGCATCATCCACAAGTGCACCGCGGTGCGCCACGCGCTGTCGGCCGAAAAAGCCGGCTGCGACATCATCTCTATCGACGGCTTCGAGTGCGCGGGCCACCCGGGCGAGGACGACATTCCGGGCCTGATTTTGATCCCCTGCGCGGCCGACAAGGTGAAGATTCCGCTGCTTGCCTCGGGCGGCTTTGCCGACGGCCGCGGGCTCATCGCGGCGCTTGCGCTGGGCGCCGAGGGCATCAACATGGGCACGCGCTTTTGCGCCACGCAAGAGGCCAAAATCCACCCGCGCGTCAAGCAGGCCTACCTCGAAAACGACGAACGCGGCAGCCTGCTCATTTTCCGCAGCCTCAAGAACACCGCGCGCGTGGGCCGCAGCCCCGTCTCCGAAGAGGTGGCGCGGCGCCTGAGCGAACCCGGTGCGAAGTTCGAGGACGTGCGCGAGCTCGTCTCGGGCAAGGCGGGCAAGGAGTTGCTGGAGACCGGAGACATTTCCAAGGGCGTGTTCTGGGCCGGCATGGTGCAGGGCCTGATCCACGACATCCCGACCTGCGCGGAGCTCGTCAGCCGCATCATCCGCGAAGCCGAAGAGGTCATGGACCGGCGCCTGGCGGGCTTTCGCCGCGCGGGCTGAGGCTGCTCCGGCAAGGGCGGCTATTGCACCAGCCCGAGCGCGCCGCCGTCTATGCGCAGGTTCTGGCCGTTGATGAAGGCGGCGCGCGTGCTCGCGACGAAGCACACCAGGTCGGCCACCTCCTCGCGCGTGGCGATGCGGCCCACGGGGTTGGGAAAGCGCTGCGCGACGATGCGCGCCTCTATGCTCGCCCAGTCGCCCTCCCCGTCCTCCCAGCCCGCGCGGCGCGCCTTGGCGTGGAAGGCGGCCTCGACTTCGGGCGTGCGGATGTAGCCCGGCGACACCGTGTTCACGGTGATGCCGGTGTTCGCAAGCTCCTGCGACAGCGTCACGGCGATGCTCGCGAGCGCGCTCTTGGCCGCGTAGTAGGCCGGGCGCAGCGGATTGGGCTGGGTCGAACCTATGGTGCCGAGCTGGATCACGCGCCCCCAGCCGCGGCTGCGCATCTGCGGCGTGAGCAGGCGGATCAGGCGCACCGCGCCCAGCAGGTTCTTCTGGTACATGTCGAGCCAGACGGCGGTCTCGGCCTCATCCCAGCGCGCGTCCGCGGCCGTGCCGTAGTTGTTCACCAGGATGTCCACGCGCCCCGCGGCAGCCAGCGCCTGCTGCGCCACCTGCGCGGCGCCCGCGTCGCTGCACAGATCGCCCCAGACGCTGTGCTGCACGCCCTGCACGCGCAGAGGCTCGGCGCTGCCTTGCGCAAAGCCATGCGCGATCACGGTCGCGCCTTCTTCGGCGAGGCGCTGCGCGATCACGCTGCCGGTGCCGCGCTCGCTGCCCGTGACCAGCGCCACCTTGCCCTGGAGCCCGAGGTCCATGCTTGTCTCCTGTGCCGTGCGCTTGCGGCGCCCACCAAAAATGCTATGTTAAATATAGCTTCTTATGCTTGATGGACGGGCACAAATGCCCATTTTTGCCTTTGAAGTCTATAGTTCAGCGGTTCTTGAACTCGGGCTTGCGCTTGTTCAGGAAGGCGTCCATGCCTTCCTTCTGGTCTTCGGTGGCGAACAGGCCGTGGAACAGGCGGCGCTCGAACATCAGGCCGTCGCTGAGCGAGCTTTCAAACGCGCGGTTCACGGATTCCTTGGCGGCCATGGCGGCGACTTGCGAGAGGTCGGCGACGATGAGTGCCGCGCCCAGCGCTTCTTCCATCAGCTTGTCCAGCGGCACGACGCGGCTCACCAAGCCTGCGCGCTCGGCCTCGGTGGCATCCATCATGCGGCCCGTGAGCACCATGTCCATGGTCTTGGACTTGCCCACGGCGCGCGGCAGGCGCTGCGTGCCGCCCGCACCGGGAATCACGCCGAGCTTGATCTCGGGCTGGCCGAACTTGGCGTTGTCGGCCGCGATGATGAAGTCGCACATCATCGCGAGCTCGCAGCCGCCGCCGAGCGCAAAGCCGCTCACCGCGCCGATCACGGGCTTGCGCACGCTGCGGATGGTTTCCCAGTTGCGTGTGATGAAGTCGCCCTTGTAGGCATCGACGAAGCTGTATTTGGCCATGCTGGGGATGTCGGCGCCCGCGGCAAAGGCTTTTTCGCTGCCCGTGAGGATGATGCAGCCGATTTTGTCGTCCGCGTCGAAGGCCTTGAGCGCGTGGCCCAGCTCGTCCATGAGCTGGTCGCTGAGCGCGTTGAGCTGTTTGGGGCGGTTCAGCGCGATGATGCCGACCTTGTCGGCCTCGGTGCGCACGAGGAGGGTTTCGTAGTTCATGGGGACTCCTTTGTGTTCCGGGAAAGAGGGAAGAAAGGGACGAGGAAGATGGTCACGCCCAACTATAGCGGCGGCGCGTCGAGCCAGCGCCCTAGCGCCGCACCGTCGGCCACGCTGAGGCGGAAGGTGTCGGGTGGCACGCCTGCGCCGCTGCCAGCACCTTCGGGCAGCGCCAGCGGCAGGCGCAGCAGGCGCCCGTCGCGCGCGACCAGGGCCGTGAGCTCGCGCGCGGCGCCGGCCAGCAGCGGCAGCTCGTCCAGCCGCGCGAGGCGCCAGCCCTGGCCCGCCGCCTCCACGCCCAGCCATTCGTCACCCGCCGCCATGCCCGCCCGCTCGGCCGCGCCGTGGCGCAGCACGGTCTTGATGTGCACGCTATGGTTTTCATTGATACGCAGGCCCAGGCGCTGGGCGATCTGGGGCGTTTCGGCCTGCATGCGCACGCCGTGCGCGGCGAGCAGTTCGGCCAGCGGCAGCTCGTCGGTGCCGTGCACCCAGGCGTCGAGCTCGGGCGCGAACGAGCGCCCGCCGAGCTCGGCGAGCACCGCGCGCAGGTCTTCCTCGCGCATGGGGCCGCCCGCGCAGCGCTGCCACAGCGCGCGCAGCACGGCGTCTAGCGTGCTGCGGCCTTCGCGGCGCAGCGTGAGGTCCAGGCACAGCGCCACGAGCGCGCCCTTGGTGTAGTAGCTCACCGTGGCGTTGGGCGTGTTCTCGTCGGGGCGGTAATACTTGACCCAGGCGTCGAAGCTCGCCTGCGCCACGCTCTGCACACAGCGCCCTGGCGCCTGCGTCACTTGGTGGATGGTTTGCGTGAGCTGCTTGAGGTAGGCCGCGTCGTCGATCAGGCCCGCGCGGCGCAGCAGCAGCTCGTCGTAATAGCTCGTGAAGCCCTCGAAGAACCACAGCAGTTCGGTGTAGTTCTCGCGGTCGTAGTCGTAGCGCGCAAACTCCGCGGGGCGCAGGCGCTTGACGTTCCAGGTGTGGAAGTATTCGTGGCTGATGAGGCCCAAAAGGCGCGTGTAGTCCTCGCCGGGCTTGGCGGCCTGGTCGGCCTGGGTGGCCGGCGCGGCCAGGGCGTCGCTGCGGCGCGGCAGCTCGCGCCGCTTGCACACCAGCGCGGTGCTGTGGCGGTGCTCCAGCCCGCCGTAGCCCTCGTGCATGGCGTGCAGCATGAAGAGGTAGTGCGCATGCGGCGGCGCGGCGTCGCCGTGCCACAGGCGGATCGCCGCTGCGCAGATTTTTTGCGTGTCGGCCAACAGGCGTTCGCCGTCGAACGAGGGCGCGGCGCCGCTCACCACGAAGCGGTGCGGCACGCCGCAGGCAGTGAATGCACCGCTCCAGAAATTGCCCATTTCCACCGGGCTGTCCACAAGCTCGTCGTAGTCGGCCGCGCGGTACACGCCAAAGCCTGCGGCATCGACCTGCACCGCGGTGAGCGCCGTGGCCAGGCACCAGTCGGGCGGGGCGGCCGCGCGCTGCACCTCGAGCGTGTGCGCCGCCGCCTCCTGCCCCACGACGCGCAGGCACAGGCTGGTGCCGTTGAAAAAGCCGCGCGCCGCGTCCAGCCAAGCCGCGCGCACCGACGGATCGTAGGCGCAGACCTCATAGCGCAGCGTGAGCGGCGCGCCGCTGCGGCACGCGGCGCGCCAGCGGTGCTTGTCGAGCTGCGTGAGCGGCACGGGCGCGTCGCCCTGCTGCGCCTGCAGACGCTGCAGGTTCTTGGAAAACTCGCGCACCAGATAGCTGCCCGGGATCCACACCGGCAGCGCGAATTCCTGCGCCGCCTGCGGCGCGGCCACGGTGAGCGTGACCGCGAACAGGTGCGCGTGCAGGTCGGCTGGCGCAATGCAGTAGTGGACGGCGGCGCTGGCGGCGTTGGTGCCGGGAGCAGCGGGAGCAGTAGCGGTGGGTATGTCGGGCATCTCGGGCATGTGCGCGGGGCAGACTCAGCGGGTGATGGCAGGGGGTTCCGCCAGGCGCTTTTCTAGCTCGGCCACGCCGATGGCGCCGGGCACGCGCGCGCCGTTGGCAAAGATCAGCGTGGGTGTGCCGGTGATCTTGTATTTGCGCCCGAATGCGAGGTTGCGCTGCAGTGCGCTGGTGTCGCAGCTCGCCGCGGGGGCGGGTTTGTCGCGCAGCATCTGGTCCAGCCAGGCCGCGGCGCGATCCTTGGCGCACCAGAATGTTGCGCGATTTTTCGGCTGAGTCGGGGCTCAGGATGGGGTAGAGGAACAGATACGCCGTGACGTTGTCCACGCCCTGCAGGTCACGCTCGAAGCGCTTGCAGTAGCCGCAGTTCGGGTCTGCGAACACCGCGAGCTTGCGCTTGCCATTGCCGCGCACGATGGGGATCGCGTCCTTGATCGGCAGCGCGGCAAAGTCCACCGCCGTGAGCTGGCGGATGCGGTCTTCGGTGAGGTTGCGCCGCGCCTGCGTGTCGATGAGCTCGCCCTGGATCAGGTAGTTGCCCTTGGCGTCGCTGTAAAACAGGTCGGTGCCCACGCGCACCTCGTACAGCCCCGGCATGGGCGTGGCGCGCACTTCGTCGATTTTTTCGAGCTGCGGAATGCGCTCGGCCAGGTTTTTGCGGATCGTCGCTTCCTGGGCCTGGGCCGCGAAGCTCAGGGCCAGCGCGGCGCCGGCCAGCAAGGCAGAAAAAGGGTGCATGGTGGGGATTCGCGGAAGTATTGAAATAGGAGCTATTCAGGCAGACTGCACGGCGCCTATGGCCTGTTTTGCCACCAAAGCCTTGAGCGGGCCGCTGTGCTCGAAGCCGCGCAGCCCCAGGTTGCGCAGCAGCTGCACGGGAGCTTCACGGCGCGCAAACAGCTGCTGCAGGCCGTCGGTGGCGAGCAGCATGGGCAGCAGGGCGGCCTTGCGCTCGCGCTCGTAGCGGCGAAGCAGGCGCAAGTCGCCCACGCTGCGCCAGTAGTCGCGCTCGTGCAGCACGCGCGCGAGCGCCTGCACGTCGCCCAGGCCAAGGTTCAGCCCGTGGCCCGACAAGGGGTGCACGTTGTGCGCGGCGTCGCCCGCGAGCACCCAGCTGCGCGCGCCGGCCGCGGGGGATGCCGCCGCATCGGGCATGGAGCCGCACCACTGGCGCGCCTGCGCGAGCTGCAGCGGCCAGGCCACGCGCTCGCCACGCAGTTGCAGCGCGCCCAGTGCGCCCTGGCTGGCCGTTTCGAGCTGTTGCACGAAGTCCTCGGGCGCGAGCGCGAGCAGCTGCGGCGCCAACTCTTGCGGCACCGACCACACCACCGCCACGGCGTGCCCGTGCGCGCCTTCGAGCGGCAAAAAGGCCAGGATGCTGCCGTCGGGCAAAAACCATTGCAGCGCGGTCTGCGCGTGCGGGTGCTCGCAGTGCAGCCGCGTGGCGATCGCGTGCTGCCCGTAGGGCGTGACCTCGAACTCCACACCGAACTCCGCGCGCGTGCGGCTCGCGCGGCCTTCGCAGACCACGGTGAGCGCCGCGGGCTGGGGCTCGGCCAGCACCTCGACCTGCGGCTGGTAGCGCACGGCCTCGGCCAGGCGCGCCTCGAGCGCGGGCACGTCGACGATCCAGGTCAGCGCCTCGGCGCCGAGTTCGGCGGCGTCGAAATGCAGCTGCGCACCCTGGTCGCCATAGACTTGCATGCACGTGACGGCGGTCGCGTGCTCTGTGTCGGGCCAGGCGCGCACGCCTTCGAGCAACTGCCGCGCCGCCGCGTTCAGTGCATAAGCACGCACGTCGGGCGCAGCGCCTTCGGGTGGCGGCGCCGCGACCAGCGCCACGCGCAACCGCTCGCGCGCGAGCAACAAAGCCAGGGTACGCCCCACGATCCCGGCCCCACGGATACAAATGTCATAGGTTTGCGCCATGGCCGGCATTGTAGGAGCGCGCTTCGTACCCACGTTGCGCGCAGGCAGCACGCAAACTTGGTACGAGCCGAAGTTCAGCCCCGGTTGTCCATCCAAGTTGTTCAAAAGGCCGCCTCGTAAAATCAAACGTTCATCTTGCGAACCCAGAAAGCCCTGTCATGAGCCTCCAATGCGGCATCGTGGGCCTGCCCAACGTGGGCAAGTCCACCCTCTTCAACGCCCTCACCAAGGCCGGCATCGCCGCCGAAAACTATCCTTTTTGTACCATCGAGCCCAATACCGGCGTGGTCGAAGTGCCCGATCCGCGCCTGCAGCAATTGGCCGAGATCATCCACCCCGAGCGCGTCGTGCCGGCCATCGTCGAGTTCGTGGACATTGCGGGCCTCGTCGCCGGCGCGAGCCAGGGCGAGGGCCTGGGCAACCAGTTCCTCGCGCACATCCGCGAGACCGACGCCATCATCAACGTGGTGCGTTGCTTCGAAGACCCGAACGTGATCCACGTGGCCGGCAAGGTCGATCCGATCGCCGACATCGAAGTGATCCAGACCGAGCTGTGCCTGGCCGACCTCGGCACCGTCGAAAAAGCCCTGCAGCGCAGCACCAAGGCCGCCAAGAGCGGCAACGACAAGGAAGCCGCGGCCCTGGTGCAGCTGCTCACCAAGGTGCAGGCCACGCTCGACGAGGGCCAGCCCGTGCGCACGCTCGCGCTCAGCGATGCCGAGCGCGCCCTGCTCAAGCCCCTGTGCCTGATCACCGCCAAGCCGGCGATGTTCGTAGGCAACGTCAGCGAAGACGGCTTCGAGAACAACCCGCTGCTCGAGCGCCTCAAGGACTACGCCGCGCGCCAGAACGCCCCCGTGGTGGCCATCTGCGCCAAGATCGAGGCCGAACTCGCCGAAATGGACGAGGCCGACCGGCTCGAATTCCTCAAGGAGCTGGGCCAGGACGAACCCGGCCTGAACCGCCTGATCCGCGCCGCCTACCAGCTGCTGGGCCTGCAGACCTACTTCACCGCCGGCGTCAAGGAAGTGCGCGCCTGGACCATCCACATCGGCGACACCGCCCCCAAAGCCGCCGGCGTGATCCACGGCGACTTCGAGCGCGGCTTCATCCGCGCCCAGACCATCGCCTTCGACGACTTCATCGCCTACAAGGGGGAACAGGGCGCGAAAGAAGCCGGCAAGATGCGCGCCGAGGGCAAGGATTACGTGGTCAAGGATGGGGATGTGATGAACTTTTTGTTCAACGTCTGACCGCAGCCTGCAAGCTGACGAGCGGCCTCAGTGCTGGCCAGCGCAGTGGCGTAGCGGCGGTAGTGCGGAGGGGCGGTAGTGCGGAGGGGCAGGCGGTCGTTTGAGCGGGCTGTTTCGGATGCAGGCAAAAATTCGCGTTGCGGCACAATCGGGCGCTCGGCGCGCATGCGCGTCCGCCTCATATCAAGGTAAAGCAACATGGCATCCGTGAACAAAGTCATCCTCGTCGGCAACCTGGGCCGCGACCCCGAAATGCGCTCCTTTCCGAACGGCGATCAGCTGGCCAACGTCACCATCGCCACGACGGACAAGTGGCGCGACAAGCAAAGTGGCGAAATGCGTGAAGCCACTGAGTGGCACCGCGTGGTCTTCACCGGGCGCCTGGCCGAAGTCGTGGGTCAATACCTGCGCAAAGGCTCGCAGGTCTATGTGGAAGGCTCCTTGCGCACGCGCAAATGGACGGATCAGTCGGGCGTGGAGCGCTACAGCACCGAGATCCGCGCCGACCAGATGCAAATGCTGGGCAGCCGCCAGGGCATGGGCGGCCAGGGTGCCTCGCAGGGCGGCTACGACGAAGGCGGCAGCTACGACGCTGCACCGCGCCGCGCCAGCCCACCGCCAGCCCGCCCGGCAGCGCGCCCCGCGGCCCCCGCACCCGCTGCAGCGTCGCCCGTCGCGCCCGCCTCGTCGGGCTTCGATGACATGGACGACGACATTCCGTTCTGAATGCCTGAAAACTGCGGGCGAGCCGCCGCGCCGGTTCAGCTTTCCTGCACCACCACCTCGCCGCGCAGCGTGTAGGTCTTGGCCTCGGTGATGCGCACGTCCACCATCTGCCCGACGAGGCGCGCCGGCCCCGGGAAGTTGACCACGCGGTTGCATTCGGTGCGGCCCATGAGTTCGCGCGCGTCGCGTTTGGCGTGGCCTTCGACGAGCACGCGCTGCACCGTGCCGACGCGGTTCGCGCTGATGCTCTGAATGTGCGCGTTGATCGTGGCCTGCAGCTCTTGCAGGCGGCGCAGTTTGACCTCCTGCGGCGTGTCGTCGTGCAGGCTGGCCGCGGGCGTGCCGGGGCGCGGGCTGAAGATGAAGCTGAAGCTGTTGTCGAAGTGCAGCTCCTGCACGAGGCGCATGAGGCGCGCGAAGTCTTCCTCGGTCTCGCCCGGAAAGCCGACGATGAAGTCGCTGGCGAGCGCCAGCCCGGGGCGGATCGCGCGCAGCTTGCGCACCGTGCTCTTGTATTCCATAGCGGTGTAGCCGCGCTTCATGGCCATGAGGATGCGGTCGCTGCCGTGCTGCACGGGCAGGTGCAGGTGGCTCACGAGTTGGGGGATGCGCGCGTAGGCCTCGATCAGCCGCGGCGTGAACTCGTTGGGGTGGCTGGTGGTGTAGCGGATGCGCTCTATGCCGGGAATGTCGGCCACGTATTCGAGCAGCAGGGCAAAGTCCGCGATCTCGGCGCTGCCGCCCATCGCGCCGCGGTAGGCGTTCACGTTCTGGCCCAGCAGCGTGACCTCCTTCACGCCCTGGTCGGCCAAGCCTGCGACCTCGACGAGCACGTCGTCGAGCGGGCGCGAGACTTCCTCGCCGCGCGTGTACGGCACGACGCAATAGCTGCAGTATTTGCTGCAGCCCTCCATGATCGAGACGAAGGCGCTCGCGCCCTCCACGTGCGCGGGCGGCAGGTGGTCGAACTTTTCGATCTCGGGAAAGCTGATGTCCACCTGCGGGCGGTTTTGGCGCTCTCGTTGTACGAGCAGCTCAGGCAGGCGGTGCAAGGTCTGTGGGCCGAAAACAATGTCAACGTACGGGGCGCGTGCGATGATCTCCTCGCCCTCCTGGCTGGCCACGCAGCCGCCCACGCCGATCTGCACGCCGCGCGCCTTGAGGTGCTTGACGCGGCCCAGGTCGCTGAACACCTTTTCCTGCGCTTTTTCGCGCACCGAGCAGGTGTTGAACAGGATCAGGTCGGCCTCTTCGGGCTCCTGCGTGGGCTCGTAGCCTGCGGCGGCGTGCAGCACGTCGAGCATCTTGTCCGAGTCGTACTCGTTCATCTGGCAGCCGAAGGTTTTGATGAAGACTTTTTTGGGCATGGCGAATCGGGAATCGGGGATCGGGGGGGAAACGAAAAACGGCAAACGGCGCCCACATGGGGCGCTGCTGCAGGCACATCGGCGGCACGGCGCGATGTCCAGAATTTTTTTATTTGGCGGTGGCCGGGCGCGGCTGCGCGGCCTCGGCTTCGGTCAGTATCCAGGCCGTGAGCAGCATGCCCGTGGAGGGCTCGATCACGTAATTGACCTTGAAGCTTTGCCCGATCACGGTGTGCAGCATGACCAAGCTGTTTTGCGGGCTGAAAAGGCGCATGCCCGGCGCCATGCGAATGGCGCGGCCGTTGAGCTCGGCATCAACGGTGCTCATGATGCTGAGCTTGCCGCGCAGCGCGGCCTCGGGGAAATTGCGCACGTTGCCAAGGCCGGGCGGAACCTGCTGCGCCAAAACCGGCTGCGCCGCCAAGGCCGCGGCGAGCGCAAGCGCCAGGCCCCACACGCCAAGGCGCGAACCAGAAAGACGGCGGGAAAAATCACAGCGTTGCATGGTGTTTATCCAGTGGCTGAAGGCGCGCATTGTAGTTGCCGCCGCTGTGCACCTGCGACAATCGCAGGGTGCGCCGGCTGTTCACTGTCGAACGTCCGGCGCCGTTTGTTTTGTCAGAGGCTGGCCTCATGTGAGAAAAAAGCGGCAGCCGCCGCGCCGGCCCCATCAACATGCCTCAAGAAAGGAACCCCACATGCAAGTGCAAGTCCACACCGACGACAAAATCCATGGCGGCGAATCGCTGGCCCAATGGGCGCAGAGCGAGCTGCAAGACCGGCTCGCGCGCTTTCGCGAGCACCTGACGCGCGTGGAAGTCTTCCTCACGGACGAAAACAACATCAAAGGCGGCGCCGACAAGCGCTGCCGCCTCGAGGCGCGCGTGGCTGGACGCGCACCCGTGGCCGTGACGGCCGAGGCCGAGAAAGTGGCCGAGGCGCTGACCAAGGCTGCAGACAAGCTGATCCACGCGCTCGACTCTGACCTGGGCCGCGCCAAGGACAAGCACGGCCACGACACCATCCGCACGCAAGGCGCGGGCGAGTGACGTAAGCGAGTGACGTAAAAAGCCCACCCGTGCAGGCGCAGCGGGTGGGCGCATCGGCTTATCAGCCCTCATAAGCGCCGGCAGTGAACAGCCGGCGCTTTTTCAGGATTCTCTGGCGGATTACTTGCTCGCCACCACACGCGCCATTTCAAGGCACTTGTTCGAATAACCCCACTCGTTGTCGTACCAGCTCACGACCTTCATGAAGGTGCCGTCGAGCGCGATGCCGGCTTCGGCGTCGAATACGCTGGTGCAGACTTCACCGCGGAAGTCGGTGGCCACGACCTTGTCTTCGGTGTAGCCGAGCACGCCCTTGAGCGCGCCCTGGCTTTGCGCCTTCATCTCGGCGCAGATGTCGGCGTAAGAAGCCTCCTTGACCAGCTCCACGGTCAGATCGACCACCGACACGTCCGAGGTGGGCACGCGGAACGACATGCCCGTGAGCTTGCCCTTGAGTTCGGGCAGCACCACGCCCACGGCCTTGGCCGCGCCGGTCGAGCTGGGGATGATGTTTTCGAGGATGCCGCGGCCACCGCGCCAGTCCTTGTTGCTCGGGCCGTCCACGGTTTTCTGCGTCGCCGTGGCGGCGTGCACGGTGGTCATGAGGCCGCGCTTGATGCCCCACTTGTCGTTGAGCACCTTGGCCACGGGCGCGAGGCAGTTGGTGGTGCAGCTGGCGTTGCTGATGATGGCCTGGCCCGCGTACTTCTCGTGGTTCACGCCGAAGACGAACATGGGCGTGTCGTCCTTGCTCGGGGCCGACATGATCACCTTTTTGGCGCCCGCGGCCAGGTGCTTCTCGGCGTTGGCCTTGTCGAGGAACAGGCCCGTGGCTTCGATCACCACGTCGGCGCCGACCTCGCCCCACTGGAGGTTGGCCGGGTCGCGCTCCTGCGTGAGGCGGATTTTTTTGCCGTTGACCACCAGGGTGTTGCCTTCGACGCTCACCTCGGCCTTGAAGCGGCCGTGCACGCTGTCGTACTTCAGCATGTAGGCCAGGTAGTCGGGTTCGAGCAAGTCGTTGATGCCCACGACTTCGATGTCGGAAAAGTTCTGCACGGCGGCACGGAACACCATGCGCCCGATGCGGCCGAAGCCGTTGATGCCGATCTTGATTGCCATAGCTCTGTCTCTCCAGGTTGCTTGTGAAAATGGATGCGCGTGCACCTACTTGCGCTTGTTTTTGCTCTTGTTTTTGTCTTTGGCCTTGTGCTTGCCGTGGCCCTTGTCATGGCCTTTGCCGTGTGCTTCGTCAGCGCCCGCGAGCACGGTCTGCACGATGGCTGCGAGGTTCTCCGCGGTGAAGCCAAAGTGCTGCAGCAGCGCCGGCGCAGGGGCCGATTCGCCAAAACGGTCGAGCCCGAGCACGGCGGCGCAGCCGTACTTCCACCAGCCGTCGGTCACGCCCATCTCCACTGCGACGCGCGGGATGCCGGCCGGCAGCACGGACAGTTTGTAGTCCATCGGTTCACGGTCAAAAACGGTGGTGCTGGGCATGGATACGACGCGCACAGCTATTTTTTTGGATGCAAGCAGTTGCTGCGCCGCGAGCGCGAGCTGCACTTCGGAGCCGGTCGCGATCAGCACGGCCTGCGGCGGTTGCTTGAGCCCCGCGTCCGCCGGCTCGCTGAGCACGTAGGCGCCGCGGCGGATGTCTTCCAGATTGCGCTTGGGCGCGTACGCGAGGTTCTGGCGCGACAGCAGCAGCGCCGTGGGCCGGTCATCCTGGGCCAGCGCCGCGCCCCAGGCCACGGCGGTCTCGGCCGTGTCGGCGGGGCGCCAGACTTCCAGGCGCGGGATCAGGCGCAGGCTGGCCGCATGCTCCACGGGCTGGTGCGTGGGGCCGTCTTCGCCCAGGCCTATGGAGTCGTGCGTGAACACGTGGATCACGCGCTGGTGCATCAGCGCGGCCATGCGCACGGCGTTGCGGCTGTAGTCGCTGAAGGTCAAGAAAGTGCCGCCGTAGGGGATGTAGCCGCCATGCAGCGCGATGCCGTTCATGATCGCGGCCATGCCGAACTCGCGCACGCCGTAGTTGATGTGGCGCCCACCGAGGGTGCGGCCGCCCGGCAGCGTGGTCAGCACCATCTGGCCTTGCGCGTCGAAGCGCAGGTTGGGCGTGTGGCTAGTGTTGGTGAGGTTCGAGCCCGTGAGGTCGGCGCTGCCGCCGAGCAGCTCGGGCAGCGCGGCAGTGAAGGCCTCGAGCACGATCTGGCTGGCCTTGCGCGTGGCCACGGTCTCGGCCTTGGCGTGCAGCGCGGCGACGGTGCCCTGCAGCAGCTCGGCAAAGTGCGCCGGCAGCTCGCCGTGCATGCGGCGCGTGAACTCGGCCGCAAGCTCGGGGTACGCGGCGCGGTAGGCGGCAAAGTGCTGGGCCCACTGGGCCTCGGCGGCCTGGCCGCGCTGCTTCGCGTCCCAGTGGGCATACACGTCCGCTGGGATCGTGAAGGGCGGATAGTCCCAGCCGAGCGCCGCGCGCGTTTGCGCGATCTCGTCGGCGCCCAGCGGCTCGCCGTGTGCCTTGGCGGTGTTGGCGCGGTTGGGCGAGCCCTTGCCGATGTGCGTCTTGCAGATGATGAGCGTGGGCTGCAGCGACTGCGCGCGCGCCTGCGCGATGGCCGCGGCCACCTGCGCCACGTCGTGCCCATCGACGGGGCCGAGCACGTTCCAGCCGCAGGCGGCAAAGCGCTGCGCCGTGTCGTCGATGAACCAGGGCGTGACCTCGCCGTCGATGCTGATGCCGTTGTCGTCGTAGAGCGCGATCAGCTTGCCCAGCTTCCAGGCGCCGGCCAGCGCCACGGCCTCGTGGCTGATGCCTTCCATCATGCAGCCGTCGCCCAGGAAGGCGTAGGTGTGGTGATCGACCACGCGGTGCCCCGGACGGTTGAACTCGGCCGCGAGCAGCTTTTCGGCCAGCGCCATGCCCACGGCGTTGGCGATGCCCTGGCCCAGCGGACCCGTGGTGGTCTCCACGCCCGGCGTCACGTCCACCTCGGGGTGGCCCGGCGTCTTGCTGTGCAGCTGGCGGAATTTTTTGATTTCCTCCAGCGGCAAGTCGTAACCCGTGAGGTGCAGCAGCGCATACAGCAGCATGGAGGCGTGGCCGTTGCTGAGCACGAAGCGGTCGCGGTCGAACCAGCGCGGATTGGCCGGGTTGTGGCGCAGGTGCTCGCCCCACAAGGCCACGGCCATCTCGGCCATGCCCATGGGCGCGCCCGGGTGGCCCGAGTTGGCTTGCTGTACGGCATCCATGGCCAAGGCGCGGATCGCGTTCGCCATGCGTTGTTGTTCTGGGGAGTTGGCCATGGGAAGAGGGGCTCCAAAGGAGGCAAAAGTCGAGGAAAGCGCCCGATTTTACCGACGCGCCTTGGTAGCCCCTGCGCGGCCTCCTGCGGCAGGCGCGCCGCAGTGGGTGATGCGCTGGCAGACGGGAGCGTTTTTGGCGCGAAAAACGTGTTTACGACTTTTCATGGTGCCTGCCTTGACGGTACAGATGGCCAAAGGATAATGTAGTGTCCAGCACTACCTAGAGCGTCGCATGAAAACCATCTCTGCCGCCGATGCCAATCGCCACTTCTCCAGCGTGCTGCGCGATGTCGCCACCGGCGAGGTCGTCACGATATTGTCGCGTGGCAAAGCCGTGGCAACCATTGCGCCCGCGCGCGCTGGCAGCGCAGAACGCGAAGCCGCCAAACGCAACTTGCTCACACGCTTGCGCCAGCAAAAACCCTGTGGCACGCGCGACTGGACGCGCGAGGAACTGTACGAGGGCTGATCCGTGCGGCTCGCTCTTGACACCAACATCCTGACCTATGCCGAAGGGCTGGGTGATGAGCCGCGTTGCGCCATGGCGGTGCAACTCGTCGAGCAACTGCCCAGCGATGCCGTGGTGCTCCCCGCACAGGCGCTGGGAGAGCTGGCGCGCGTGCTGACGGGCAAAGCCAGGCGCTCTAACGCGCAGGCGCGCGAGGCCGTACTGGCTTGGGCCGACAGCTTTACGGTAGCGGACTCCACTTGGTTCGCCTTCCAGTCCGCGCTGGATTTGACCGTCGACCACCAGCTACCGCTGTGGGACGCCTTGATTCTCGCGGTCGCGGCCGAGAACCACTGCCGCTTGCTGCTGTCGGAAGACTTCCAGAATGGCTTCACGTGGCGCGGCGTGACCGTCGTCAACCCGTTTGTCCTGCCGCATGCGCCGCTGCTGACGGGCTTGATGCGCAGCGCGAGCCGCAGTGGCTAGCCCTTGCTGCCCGCGCCAGAAATCTTTGTTGCAAACTGGGCCTCGATGTCCATCGCGCCGTGCACGATGCGCACGATACGCACCAGGCCCGCCTCCTCGTAGAAAACCACGAGATAGTTGCCATGAGCGCAGGAACGCATGCCCTTGCCGAGTTCCGGCCGCGGTTTATAGGCTTGGGGCGACTGGGTCAGCTTGCGGCACTGCGCGCGCAACTCGCGTACGAAGCTGGCCGCTCGGCGGGGGTTGTCCCTGGCGATGTAATCACCGATGGCCTCCAAGTCTTCAATGGCCCGGGGCAAAAATTCCAGCCGCATCAGACTGCTTTCTCAGCCATCGCGAGATACTTCGCTTCGAGGCGATCAAACACCTCCTCTTCCGAAAGACAAGGCCCGCTCGCCAAACCCACCGCAACGGCCTCGCGCAAGGCCTGCAGCTTGGCGACCTGTTCGGCCTCGCGCTCTTCGAGCAGGCGCAGCCCGGCACGCACCACCTCGCTGACGTTGTTGAAGCGGCCTGATTCGACCTGCTGCCGGACAAAGGCTTCGAAATGGGGGCTGAGCGCCACACTGGTAGGCATCGCTGTTTCTCCTGCAATTTAATAACCATTATTAAAGGCAGTCCTCTGGCCGCTTGTCAAGATACTGCGCTTTGCCTCGCGCTCGCAGCATCCGCGCTCTGCCACCCTGCGCTGGGCCGTCGTGCCCTTGTCGTGCCCTACAGTGCGCCCCATGCCCGACAAGACCAAGCCCATTTCGGCGACCACAGGCCAAGTCCCCGCCATGCTGCTCGCCGCAGGCCGCGGCGAGCGCATGCGCCCTTTGACCGACCACACGCCCAAGCCCCTGCTGCGCGTGCAGGGGCGCCCGCTGCTCGAATGGCACCTGCGCGCGCTCGCCGCGGCGGGCGTCACGCGGGCCGTCATCAACACCGCCTGGCTGGGGGAGCAGATCAGCGCGTATTTTTCAGATCATTTTGCCATCCAAGGCAATACTGACGGTCGCAAGCAGCTATCGATTTCATACTCACACGAGGGCCGCGACTTCGGCGCCGCGCTCGAAACGGCGGGTGGCATCGCGCGCGCGCTGCCGCTGCTGGGGCCGGTGTTCTGGCTCGCGGCGGGCGACGTGTTCGCGCCCGACATCGCCTTTGCCGCCGCCGAGGTGCAGCGCTTTGCCGCGAGCGACTACCTGGCGCACCTGTGGCTGGTGCCCAACCCTGCGCACCATCCGCGCGGCGACTTCGGCCTCTCGCCCGAGGGCCTTGCGCGCAACCTGCCGCCGCAAGACCCCGCGCCGTGCTACACCTACAGCACCATCGCCCTGCTGCGCGCCGAGCTCTTCACGCCGCCCTGGTGCGACATCCCGCCCGGAAACCCCGCCGGCCTGGCCGCGCCCCTGGCCCCCCTGCTGCGCCGCGCCATGGACCAGCACCGCGTGAGCGCCGCGCTCTACACCGGCCGCTGGACCGACGTGGGCACGCCCGAGCGGCTCGCGGCGCTGAATGAGCTGGCTGACAGCGGCACCAAAACAGCGGCCCCATAGGCCAGCCCAAAAAATTCACTCCTCGATAGCCCGAGTCCCTCCGCATTTGGTCTGCGCATAACGGCTGCAACCCCAAAACGGTTTGCCTGCATTGGCGCCCCGTTGGGCCAAGCGCCGCACCATGGGACTGCCACACAGCGGGCAAACCGGCGCTGCCGCTGCCGCTGCCGCTGGCGCAGCAGCCACAGCCACAGCCGATGCGCTTGCCGTTTTTTCCTTGTTTGCGACTGCGGGCCGCACGGCATCGATCATCTTCTGCAGCGCAGGGCCATCGATCAGTTCAATGTTCCGTCCTTTTGCAAAATTGCGCGCCGGGTCAGTGAAGGTGCCGGAAGTGACCACAAAGCCACCGGCTGCCCCCTGCGCCGCCATCACGCCATACAACTCACGCACGACCTCGACGGACACCTGGTATGCCTTCCAGCGCTTGCATTGGACGAGGAAAGTTTCGCCGCCCCTGGTCAATTTCAGGTCCACACCGCCGTCGGCACCATTTCCGCCCAGCTCGGTCACGGCGTAGCCGCGCAGGCGGAAAGCCTCGCCCACGAGAAGCTCGAAGTCGCGCCAGCTCATGGTACGCAGCACCGCACCCGTGGCATCGTTCCCCGCCTTGGCAATCAACCCCTGTCGCTTGCGCCGGCCAAGGGCAGAGGCAGCTGCAGCCGCCAACAGGATGAATGGAACCAGATATTGCCCGCCCGAGGCCAGCCCTTTGATCACCATCGCGGACAGCATGTCTCCGCCCTTCTGCCCTGCCGAAAGCGTGGTTGGCACTTCCATCACCGCATACCGGTGCAACACCGCGTAGGCGATGACGGCCAACACCACGCCCACCCACCATGGCAAGGCTGCCGTCAAGTCGAACAAAGCCTCGCCCAAACCGCTGTTCTTTCTTCTCGCCATGTGCCTCTCCTTGCTGATCGTTTGATTTTTTCCACCTGCCGATAGGGCCGTCCGCCGGCAAACCACTGTATTTCCGCTGCGCGGCAATGCGGCAGGCAGCGCCGCCGTATCCCAGCGCTCCGATATGCTCCCAGGCCACCGATTACATTGTGCTGCCGCAAAGCAAACCACCCCTCCATGAACTTCGCCACCCGCCTCCAGCAGCTCCCCGCCATCGCCCACCTCGCCGCCCTGCAATTGCTCGACGCGCAAGGCCAGGTTGTGGCCACGATAGAAAACAAACCCGGCCAGGCCGACTCGCTGGCCGTGTACCACGCCCTGGCGCAAAAATACGGCGGCGCCATCACGCCCGCTGCGGCGGCCGAGGGCTTGCAGTGGTATGGCGAGCACCTGGCCGACGCCCAGGCCCACCCCGGCAAGCACCCCAACATAGACCGCCTGCTCGCCTGGGCCGCAGGCGGCGCGAGTTATGGGGTCAGGCTGGTGACAGGCTAGGTGGGCCAAAACGCAAAATGATTTATCGCACTTAGTGCGACAATAGGAATGCGGATATTCAAGACCAAAACTTTTGCGCGCTGGGCTGCCAAGGCAGATGTCAGCGATGGAGCGCTCTTGGGTGCCGTGGTACAGATGGAAAGTGGTCTGATCGATGCAGACCTCGGCGCCAACCTGGTCAAGCAGCGGGTCGCGCTGCCAGGGCGCGGCAAAAGCAGCAGCGCGCGCACCATTGTTGCCACGAAATTTGTCGGCACGCTGTTCTTCTTGTATGGCTTCGAAAAGAATGAGCGTGACAACATCAGCGACAAAGAGCTGCAGTTGTTCAAACTGCTTGCCGAGGCGCTGCTCGGGCTGGATGCAACAGCCTTGGACAGCGCGCTCGCACGCGGAGAATTGAAGGAGTTGGGCCATGCGCAAACGCATGATTGACGAGTTGCACACCACGATGCGCGGCCTGCATACGGCGGGCGCCATCGACAAACAAACCTTGCGCGATTTCGAACTGCGCGCGCTGCCGCCGCCCTCGTACACGGCCGAGGCCATACGTGCGCTGCGCGAGCGCCTGCACGTGAGTCAGGGTGTTTTTGCCGCGTACCTCAACGCCAGCGTTTCCACCGTGCAGAAGTGGGAAAACGGCGAGAAGAAACCCAGCGGCGCGGCATTGCGCCTGCTGTCGCTGATTGACCGCAAGGGGCTGGAAGTGCTGGCCTGAGAACAAGTTCTGAACGCCCCCGCCCCGCCCGCACACACACACCGCCCCCGCCAACCCGCCCCGCCCCATGAGCCAGCTCCTCATCCACGACTACCTTGCGCAGCTCGACCTCATCAAGAAAGTCAGCGGCAGCCAGCGCGAAACCATCGTGCGCGAGGCGTTCAAAGACCTGCTCAAAAACTGGGGCCGCCAGCTCGGGCTGGTGTTTCTGGCCGAATACCCACTCAAGACGGCCACCAAGGCGCACATCAGCGTCGATGGCGCGTTGCTGCACGAGCTGCGCATGCCGCTGGGCTACTGGGAAGCCAAGGACGCGCAGGACGACCTCGACGCCGAAATCGCCAAGAAATTCAAAAAGGGCTACCCGCAGGACAACATCGTCTTCAGCGACGACGCCACCGTGGTGCTCTGGCAGCACCGGCAGGAGGTGCTGCGCTGCGCCGTCGAAGACACCGCCGCGCTGGAGCGGCTGCTCAAGCTCTTTTTTGGCTATGAGCGGCCCGAGATCGCCGACTTTCGCGCCGCCGTCGAGCAGTTCAAGGCCGACCTGCCCGCCGTGCTCGCCGCGCTGCGCAGCATGATCGAGACGCAGGAAGCCACCAACCCCGCGTTTGCCGCCGCCGCCACGCGCTTTCTGGCGCACGCGCAAGAGGCCATCAACCCCGCGCTCGGCCCGGCCGACGTGCGCGAGATGCTCATCCAGCACATCCTGACCGAAGAAATCTTCGCCAAGGTGT
Organism: uncultured beta proteobacterium; assembly: GCA_963708545.1. Classification (GTDB taxonomy): domain Bacteria; phylum Pseudomonadota; class Gammaproteobacteria; order Burkholderiales; family Burkholderiaceae_C; genus Extensimonas. Next base: position 69,745 of record CAVPUD010000060.1, read on the forward strand.
TCGACGACAGCGACTTTCACCGCCACAACAACGTCGCACGCGAGCTGTACGCGCTCGAAGGCGTGTTCTTCACCGGCGCGCTCAAAAGGCAAACCCTCAAAGGGCTCGAGCCCTACTACGCCGCCATCCGCGCCGCCGCCGCGCAGATCGGCAGCCACGGCGAAAAGCAGGCCTTTCTCAAGGTCATCTACGAAAACTTCTACAAGGTTTACAACACCAAGGCCGCCGACCGCCTGGGCGTGGTCTATACGCCCAATGAAATCGTGCGCTTCATGATCGACGGTGCCGACTGGCTGTGCGAGCAGCACTTCGGCAAAAACCTGATCGACCGCGAGGTGGACATCCTCGACCCCGCCACTGGCACTGGCACCTACATCTGCGAGCTGCTCGAGCACTTTCGTGGCCAGCCAAAGAAGCTCGCGCACAAATACCGCGAGGAGCTGCACGCCAACGAGGTCGCCATCCTGCCCTACTACGTGGCCAACCTGAACATCGAGGCGACGTATGCCGCCATCACCGGGGAATACGCCGAATTTCCCAACCTGTGCTTCGTGGACACGCTGGACAACGTGGGCCTGCACACCGCCGCGCGCGGTGCCACGGCCGAGCTGTTCGGCAGCGTGAGCGAAGAAAACGTTGCCCGCATCCGGCGCCAGAACGCGCGGCGCATCAGCGTCGTCATCGGCAACCCGCCCTACAACGCCAACCAGCAAAACGAGAACGACAACAACAAAAACCGCACCTACCCGCAGATCGACGCGCGCATCAAGCAGACCTACATTGCCGCCAGTACCGCGCAAAAGACCAAGCTCTACGACATGTACGCGCGCTTTTTCCGCTGGGCCAGCGACCGCCTGGCCGACAACGGCGTGCTCAGCTTCGTGAGCAACCGCAGCTTTCTGGACGCGCGCACCTTCGACGGCTTTCGCAAGACCGTGGTGCAGGAGTTTGCGGAAATTTGGGTGGTGGACCTGGGCGGCGACGTGCGCGCCAACCCTAAGCTCAGCGGCACGCGGCACAACGTGTTCGGCATCCAGACCGGCGTGGCCATCAGCTTCATGGTCAAGCGGGCCGGCAACACCAAGGACAAACGGCCCGCGCGCGTGTTCTACGTCCGCCGCCCCGAGATGGAAACCGCCGAGGAAAAGCTCAGCTTCCTTGCCACGCACCCCATGCGCCGCCTGCAGTTCGATGAAGTGCAGCCCGACAAGGCCGGCAACTGGTTGAGCCTGACGCACAACGACTTCGACACCCTGCTGCCGCTGGCGAGCAAGGAGACCAAGGCGGCGAAGACCAACCGCGACGTGAGAGCGATTTTTCGCAAGTTCTCGCTGGGCGTGGTGACGGCGCGCGATGAATGGGTGTACGGCTTTGACAAAGCCGACGTCGCAACAAAAGTGGGTTTTCTGATTGATCAATACAACGCTGAACGAGCGCGGTTGAAAGGCAATCAAAAAAACCGCGCAGGCTTGGAAGACCGCCTTGAATACCTCATCAAGTGGTCGCGTGCAGTCAAAAACGATTTA
>CAVPUD010000061.1:0-24360 GCA_963708545.1 uncultured beta proteobacterium
CCTTGGTGAATTCCGCGCTCGTGGCAGAGGCGATCTCATACATCTGGCGGTTGTAGCTGGCGATTTTCTCGGCCAGGGGCTGGAGCATGGTGGTTTGCAGTGTCAACATCTCTTGCGGGTCCTTGGCGCTCAGCAGCGACTGCATTTGAGTGCTGGCATCGGTCAGGGCGGCGCGCGAAGTGGACAGGTTGAGCTCCACCATTTTTTCCAGGCCGTCGAAGGCCTTGTTGGCCAGGCCGAAGAGGGTTTCCATGTTGCCTTTGTGGGTGGCCATGACTTGCTCAGGGGTCAGCGACATCTCATATCTCCTAAAAAATCCGGTCTTCACGACCAGGGGTTACAGGCATCTGCCCTGGTCTGACCTTGCGTCATGTTGCAGTGCAGCATGGGGCCAATTTTAGGGACTCGAGTCGGGAATGCAAGAAGTTTTTGTTGCAGTGCAGCAATTTTTCCCGAATTAGAGGGCTTTTTCAAAAAAGCCCATCCGCTGGGCTGCGGGGCCTTTTTGGCAGAATCTTCGCCCATGACCGAGCCCGCCACGCCTTCTTCTGCCGCACGGCCGGCGCCCGCGCCGCGCAGTGCCTACCGCGTATTTCGTGCCATCGGCACGCGCTGGATGGACAACGACGTTTACGGGCACGTGAACAACGTCGTCTATTACAGCTGGTTCGACACCGCCGTGAACGCGTACCTGATCGAGCAGGGCGTGCTCGACATCGAGCGCAGTGCGACCATAGGCTTGGTGGTCGAGACGCAGTGCAACTATTTCGCGCCGCTGGCCTTTCCGCAGACCGTCGAGGCCGGGCTGCGCGTGGCGCGGCTGGGCGGATCGAGCGTGCGCTACGAGGTCGGGCTGTTTGCGCAAGGCATGCCGCACACGGCGGCGGCAGGGCATTTCGTGCATGTCTATGTGGATCGCGCGACGCGCCGCCCCGTGCCCCTGCCAGAGCCGTTGCGCGCGGCGCTGCAGCCATTGCTGGGCGCTTGATTGCTATTTATAATGTAGCTACATACGTATGCAATATAAGCGCAAAATGCATTTTTTGCCCTGAATTTATGGCGGTCGACCGGCACAGCCGCAGGCCGTGAACGAGGAGACAACATGCAACATCGCCGCGCTTGGAGGTGGTCGGCCCGTCCCGTCTGCGGCGCCGTTCTGGCTGCCGTTGGGGGCGCCGCGCCGGGGCTTGCGCTCGCGGGTGGGCTCGATGGGGCGAGCCTCTCGCCGCTGTGGAGCCTGCCGTTCGCGGGGATGCTGCTGTCGATCGCGCTGCTGCCTTTGATAGCACCGCTGTTTTGGCACCACCACTACGGCAAGGTCGCTGCGGGCTGGGCGCTCGCGTTCTTGCTGCCCTGCGCGGCGGTGTTCGGCCCAGGCGCAGCAATGGCGACTTTGGCGCACGCGCTGCTGGCCGAATACCTGCCGTTCGTGATTCTGCTCACCGCCTTGTTCACGGTGGCGGGTGGGATTTACCTGCGCGGCAACCTGCGCGGCAGCCCGGGGCTGAACACGGCGCTGCTCGGCACGGGCGCGCTGCTCGCGAGCTGCATGGGTACGACGGGCGCGTCCATGCTGCTGATCCGCCCCTTGATCCGCGCCAATGACAACCGGCGCCACGTCGCGCATGTGGTGGTGTTCTTCATCTTCATCGTCTCGAACGCGGGCGGCGCGCTCACGCCGCTCGGTGATCCGCCGCTGTTTCTGGGCTTTTTGCAGGGCGTGGATTTTTTTTGGACGCTGCGCCACTTGTGGGACAAGGCGCTGTTTTTGGTCGGCGCGCTGCTGCTGGTTTTTTATGCGCTCGACAGCTGGTTCTACCACCGCCGCGAGGAGCTGCAAGCCACGGACCCCACGCCCGACACGCACGCCTTGGCGCTGGAGGGCAAGGTCAACCTGGCGCTGCTTGCGGCCATCGTGGGGCTGGTGCTGCTATCGGGCGTCTGGAAGTCTCCCGTGGCGTTCGAGCTCGTGGGCGTGCCGCTCGGGCTGCCGGGCCTGGTGCGCGACGCGGGGCTGGTGCTGGTCACGCTGCTGTCGCTACGCGCTACGCCGGCGCAGGTGCACGCGGACAACCAGTTCGGCTGGGCGCCCATGCAGGAGGTGGCAAAACTGTTTGCGGGCATTTTCCTGACCATTGCGCCGGCGATCGCCATGCTCCAGGCGGGCGCGCAGGGGCCGTTCGCGGCCATCGTGGGCGCCGTCACGCGCGCCGACGGCACGCCCGATCCGGCCATGTATTTCTGGGCCAGCGGGGCGCTGAGCTCGTTTCTCGACAATGCCCCGACCTATCTGGTGTTTTTCCACACCGCGGGCGGCGACGCGGCCACGCTCATGGGGCCGCTCGCGCCCACCCTAGCTGCGATCTCGGCCGGTGCGGTGTTCATGGGCGCCAATTCGTACATAGGCAACGCACCGAACTTGATGGTCAAGGCCATCGCCGAAGACCGCGGCGTGCGCATGCCGGGCTTTTTCGGCTACATGCTCTGGTCGGGCGGCATCTTGCTGCCCTTGTTTCTGCTGATGACTTGGATCTGGTTCGAATGACTGCAACGCAAAAACCGCGCATTCTCGTGGCGCGTGCGATTTTTCCCGAAGTGATCGAGCGTCTCGCGCAGCACTTTGAGGTCGAGGTGAACGTGCATGACGACATCTGGTCGCCGGCCGAATTCGCAGCGCACCTGCGCGACAAGGACGGCGTGCTCACCACGGGCAGCGAGCGCATCGACGCGGCGCTGCTCGCGGCCTGTCCGCGCCTGCGCATCGTCGCGAACATGGCGGTGGGTTACAACAATTTCGACCTCGCGGCCATGGACGCGGCGGGCGTGCAGGGCACGAACACACCCGGCGTGCTCACCGAGACTACGGCCGATTTTGGCTTTGCGCTGCTGCTCGCAGCCGCGCGGCGCGTGACCGAAGGCGAGCGCTACCTGCGCGCGAGCAAGTGGCAGCGCTGGTCTTACGACCTGCTCGCGGGTGCCGAGGTGCACGGCAGCACATTGGGCATCATCGGCATGGGGCGCATAGGGCAGGGCATCGCCCGGCGCGGTGCGCATGGCTTTGGCATGCGCGTGATCTACCACAACCGCTCGCGCCTTGCGCCCGAGGTCGAAGCCGAATGCAAGGCGAGTTACGTGAGCAAAGAGGAGCTGCTGCGCACGGCCGACCACGTGGTGTTGGCGCTGCCCTACACGCCCGAGGCGCACCACACCATAGGCGCGCCCGAGCTCGCGTCGATGAAGCCAACGGCGACGCTCGTGAACATCGCGCGCGGCGGCATCGTTGATGACGCGGCGCTCGCCGAGGCGCTGCGCGCACGGCGCATCGCCGCCGCGGGTCTGGACGTGTTCGAGGGCGAGCCACAGGTGCACCCCGGGCTGCTCGAAGTGCCCAACGTGGTGCTCACGCCGCACATCGCCAGCGCCACGCTGCCCACGCGCCTGGCGATGGCGCAGCTCGCGGCGGACAACCTGGTTGCGTTCTTTGCGGGGCGCGGGCCGCTCACGCCGGTGAATCGGCCGCGCCCACGCAGCGAAACCACCGTTTGAGCATGAAAAATGCCTAAAACGCTGGTAAATCCTGCGCAAGCAGCTACTCTTTCGAGAGTCCGTAAAAGTCGCGCACGAGTTCCCAGGCCTGCTGTGGATCGTCGCTGTAGTGAAAGAGCGTGAGGTCTTGGGCCGTGACCATGCCCTCTTCGACGAGCACGTCGAAGTCGATCAGGCGCTCCCAGTAGTCGCTGCCGAACAGGATGATGGGCAGCGGCTTGGCCTTTTTGGTTTGCACCAGGGTCAGCACCTCGAAGAGCTCGTCGAGCGTGCCAAAGCCGCCAGGGAAGGCAAGCAGGGCCTTGGCGCGCATCATGAAGTGCATTTTGCGCAGTGCGAAGTAGTGGAATTTGAAGCTGAGCGAAGGCGTGATGAACGGGTTGGGGTGCTGCTCGTGCGGCAGCGCTATGTTGAGCCCAACGTTGAGCGCGCCGCTCTCGTGTGCGCCGCGGTTTGCAGCCTCCATGATGCCGGGGCCGCCGCCGGTGCAGATGTAGATGCGCTCTGAGGGGCGCTGGCGCTCGCTGTATTGCGCCACGAGTGCGGCGAAACGGCGCGCCGCATCGTAATAGCGCGCGTTGCGCACGGCGCGCTGGGCGCGCGCGATCTGCGCCGTTTCGCCGGCTGCCTGTGCGTTGCTCAGTTGGACTGCCGCGTCTTCGGGGTTGGGAAGGCGCGCGCTGCCGAAAACGACGATGGTGTTTTCTATGCCCTGCTCGCTTTGACCGAGATCGGGCTTGAGCAGCTCGAGCTGGAAGCGGATGCCGCGGGTTTCGCGCCGAAAGAGGAATTCGGGGTCGGCAAAGGCCAGCCGGTTGGCGTCGGGGTGCAGCGGGTTTCCGTTTCGCGCCTGGGCATGTAATTCTGCCCAGGCATCGGCCAGGCGCCGTTCATTGAGTTGGGTGGTGGCGTCCATGAAATCAGCAAAGAAGTGAATGGGGTGTCAGCGGCGCGCAGCCTTGGCTGTTTTGCGCGGTCTGGCAGCTGTGGCAGGTTTGGAGCTGCGTTTGGTGGCAGCGGCCTGTTTGCGCACAGGGCCGGAGCTGCGCGTCGCGCTTTGGCGTGCGGTGTTCGGCGTGCGGGCGCCCGCCATGCGCACGGGCACGAACAGCACCACTTTCTGGCCGGCCTTGAAGGCGGCGTTGACCTTGGTGTCGTTCCACTGCGCCACCTGGGTCGCACTGAGGCGGTAGCGCTGCGCCAGGCGCGCCACGGTGTCGCCCTTGCGTGCGCCCACGACGGTGCGGCGCGTGACGATTTCGGGGGCCAGCAGCAGCTGGCCGTTGTCGGCGATCTGTCCGGACACGTCGTCGCGCCGCGTGGCGCTGCGCGGCACGAGCAGCGCCGCGCCTGCGCGGATGAGCATGCGCGGCGGGATGTTGTTGACGCTGCGCAGGTCCCTCTCGCTCATGCCCACGCGCTGCGCGGCCTCGGCCACGCTCATGGTCGAAGGCGCGGTCCAGACCGTCCAGCTCGCATATTCGTCCTGATCGTAGGCTTCGAGGTTGCGCTCGAACACGCGGGCGTTGTCCCAGGGCAGCAAAATGCGCGGCGTGCCGGCGGCGAAGATCGTGGGGCGGTGAAACGACGGGTTGAGCGCGCGAAAGTCCTCCTCGCGGATGCCCGCGAGCTTGGCGACGAGTGCCACGTCGATGTCGCGCTTGATCTCCACGGTCTGGAAATACGGGTGGTTGTCGATCGGCGCGAGCTCGGCGCGGAAACTGTCGGGGCTGGCCACAATGTTTTTCACCGCGAGCAGCTTGGGCACGTACATGCGCGTTTCGGCGGGCAGGGTCAGGTCGCTGTATTTGATGCCCAGCCCCGCTTTCTGGTTGCGCGCGATGGCGCGGGCCACATTGCCTTCGCCCCAGTTGTACGCGGCCAGCGCCAGGTGCCAGTCGCCGAACATGCCGTAGAGCTTTTGCAGGTAGTCGAGCGCGGCGCGCGTGGAGGCGAGCACGTCGCGCCGGTCGTCGCGAAAGGCGTTTTGCTTGAGGTCGAAGCTCGTGCCCGTGGCCGGCATGAACTGCCACATGCCGACGGCCTTGGCGCTGGAGACGGCCTGCGGGTTGAAGGCGCTTTCTACATAGGGCAGCAGCGCGAGCTCGGTGGGCATGCCGCGGCGCTCGAGCTCTTCGACGATGTAAAACAGATACTTGCTCGAGCGCAGCGTCATGCGCTGCAGGTAGTCGGGGCGGGCGCTGTACCACTCGATGCGGTCTTGCACCAGGTCATCCTGCAGATCGGGCATGGCAAAGCCGCGGCGGATGCGCTCCCACAGGTCGGCGGGCGCCGTGAGCGTGGCCACGCCGCCGCGCGCGGCCTCGGCGGGCGTGATGGGGCGCAGCGAGCCGCTAGGGATTTGCGCTGTGCCGGAGGGTTGCGTCGTCTGCGGCGCAGGGCCACCCGCGGCGCCGGCCGCTAGATCGCCGGGGGAACTCGTCGTCGCACAACCTGCCAGCCACAGCAGGCCAGCGAGCAAAGCCCAGCGCAGCCAGCTCATTGAAAGCCGTTTTTCCATGCGCGCAGTGCGGCCAGCACGGCAACAGGGTCGGCAGGGTTCACGGTGGGGTCGTGGCGCTGGGCGGCGGCCGCCACGGCGGCTTCGCGCGTGCGCAAGAACGGGTTGACGGCGCGCTCGAGCGCGATGGTCGAGGGCAAGGTGGGAAAACCCTCGGCACGCAGGGCTTCGCAGCGTTGCTGGTAGTCGCGCAGGGCCTGGTTGTCGGGCTCCACGACGCGCGCGAATTTGAGGTTCGAGAGCGTGTATTCATGGGCGCAGCACACGCGCGTGGCGCCGGGCAGCGCCGCAAGCTGGTCGAGCGAGGCAAGCATTTGCGCGGGCGTGCCCTCGAACAGCCGCCCGCAGCCGCCGGAAAACAAGGTGTCGCCGCAAAACAGCAGCGGCCCGCCCTCGGCCTCGGGCGCGAAAAATGCGATATGGCCTGCCGTGTGGCCGGGCACGTCGAGCACCGCAAAGCGCAGGCCCAGCATTTCGAACGCATCGCCTTGCTGCAGACGCACGAGCGGCTCAGGGATGGTTTCGCGCGCGGGGCCATAAACCTGCGCCCCGGTGGCGTCGCGCAGGGCGGCCACGCCGCCGACGTGGTCGGGGTGGTGGTGCGTGACTAAAATCGCGCGCAACTGCAGGCGCTGGATGGCGTCCAGTACGGGCGCAGCATCTCCGGGATCGACGACCAAGGCCTGGCCTGCATCATCATGGAGCAGCCAAAGGTAGTTGTCGCTAAACGCAGGTAGAGGAATCAGCTTCATGGTCTGGGAGATTATAAAAACCGTGGCGGCGCGAGTGCCCGGAGTGCGGCCAGGGGTTTTTCGGGCGGCACCTGCATGGATGCGCTAGATTCCAGCGGCACTGACTGGTTCGACAGCGCTGCCGGCCGCTACCTGCTGGCTTGGGAGCAGCAGCGCTTCGATGCCGCCGTAGTCGACGTGTTTGGCTACCACAGCCTGCAACTGGGGCTGGCGCAGCTCGACGGGCTGCGCTGCAACCGCATGCCGCACCGCTGGCTGGCGCTGGGGCAAGAGGGCGTGGCAACAGCGGCCGAGCGGCATCTGTCGGGCACGCGGCCGGCTTTGCTCGCCGATCCGGCAGCGCTGCCTTTCGCCGCGCAAAGCCTGGACCTCGTGCTGCTGCCGCACACGCTCGAGCGCAGCACGGACCCGCATGTGGCGCTGCGCGAGGTCGAGCGCGTGCTCGTGCCCGAGGGGCGCGTGATCATCAGCGGCCTGCATACGCTGAGCCTGTGGGGCCTGCGCCAGTTGCGTTCGTGCTGGTGGGAGCGCATGGGCTGGGGCGGGCGCTTCGTGCCCGGCGTGGCGGAATTCATCGCCTACCGGCGCCTGCGCGACTGGCTGCGGCTGCTGAGTTTCGAGGTCGAATCGGCGCAATTCGGCTGCTACCGGCCTGCCGTGCGCGGCAGCCAGTGGCTCGAGCGCTTCGCCTGGATGGACGAACTTGGGGCGCGCGCCTGGCCCGTGTTGGGCGCCGTGTATTTCGTCGTGGCCGTCAAGCGGGTGCATGGCATGCGCCTGCTCGAACCCGCTTGGCGCACAGCGCGCCAGCGGGCCGCGGCGTCCATTCCGGTAGCGCGGCTGCGCGGGGCGAACGCGGGGCCAGGCGACGAGGTGCATGGGGCCCATGCGGTGAACGAGGAAAAGCATTGAACCACGTAGAGATTTATACCGATGGTGCCTGCAAGGGCAATCCGGGCCCGGGTGGCTGGGGCGTATGGCTGCGCTCGGGCAGCCACGAGAAGGAGCTGTTCGGCGGGGAGCCGAGCACCACCAACAACCGCATGGAACTGCGCGCCGTGATCGAGGCGCTGGCGGCGCTCAAGCGCCCGTGCGCCGTGACGCTGCACCTCGACAGCCAGTATGTGCGCAAGGGCATCACCGAATGGCTCGCGGGCTGGAAGGCCAAAGGCTGGCGCACCGCTTCCGGGCAGCCGGTGAAGAACGTGGACCTGTGGCAGCAGCTCGATGCACTCGTGCGCGAGCGTGGGCACCACATCGAGTGGCGCTGGGTGCGTGGGCACTCGGGCCATCCGGGCAACGAGCGTGCCGATGCGCTCGCCAACCAGGGTGTGGCGCAGGTGCTGGAGCGCCGCAGCGCCTGAAAGGTGTCGCTGGACGCCGGTGCGCGCTTGCCATCCCGGATGGCGTGGTGCCAAGGCATGCTCAGGCGCCCCAAGCCACCCCGGCGGCGGCGAGGACCGGTGTCGATAGACTGGCGAGCACATTCCAGCGCATCGCGGGCAGCAGTGCCGGGGTGTCGTTGGCATGGCGGGCCGCGCAGTGCACGGTTTTTACCGCCAGAGGCAGGGTGAGCAGCCCCAGCAAGGCCGCAGGCGGTATATCGTGGGCCGCCACGGTGGCCAGCAAAGCGCCGTAAGCCAGCAGATACTGCGCCGCCAGCACGGGCCAGGCGCGCTCCTTGCCCAGCACCATGGGCAGGGTGCGCCGGCCAGCGCGGCGGTCGGCTTCGACGTCGGGATACTGGTTGAGCAGCAGCAAGGCGTTCGCCAAGCCGAAGGGCAGCAATGCCGCAACGCCCATGGTGGCGGCGGACTGCGCCGTGAGGCCGCCGAGCAGCACGGCCGCCGTGCCCAGCGCCATCAAAGGGCCGAAACCCAGCCCCGGCGCGATCAGGCACAGCCAGGGGTGGCGTGTGACCCAAGGGGTATAGGCGGTGGCCAGCACCAGCCCGGCCAACCCCAGCGGCAGCAAAACGGGCAAGGCGGCGGCATGCCGCCAAAGAAAATACACACCCGTGGCTGCACTCAGTGCCAGACCTGCCACGCCCATGCCCAGTGCCACGTTGGCCAGTGCGGGGCGCGCGGGCAGCACGCCACTGCCGCCGCTGAAGGGTGTGCGCTGCGTCTGTGCGTCCAGGCCCGAGCGGAAGTCTGCATATTCGTTGAGCGCATTGGTGCCCAGGTGCGCCGCGAGCGCGCCCAGGGTGGCGAGTGCCGCGGCGGCCCAGTCCAGCACCTGCCCATGCTGGCGCGCCAGCCAGCCGCTGCACGCTACGGCCCAGGCCATGCAGGCGAGCGTGAGCAGCAGAAAAGACGGGCGCGCAGGCCCCCACCAAGGAGCGCGGGTTGCGGCGCGCGCGGCTTGCGGCCCGTGTGGACCCGGAGCGGGAAAAATGGACATGCGCGCATTGTTCCATCTGCGTCTTGCGTGGACTTGGCTTCTTTTTTGCTTTCGAGAGTGCTTGCAAGAGCGGGCGCTGGCCGTTAGAATCCAGGGCTCACGACCGATCGGGCGGGTGCCATCCGCCCGTTTTTTTTGGTCGATCGCCAAGTCGGTCATTTGGGGCGGTAAATCTCAAGCGGTCGTTTTTGTGGAGCTCGAAGCCTCAGGGGCCTGTTTGCATAGCAGGGTTTCAGGGGTTGTCGGGTTTTTTTGTTTTTCGGCACAGAGAACGGATTTTCGTGGCATTGCAGCAAGTCGTCGAACAAGTGGTGCGCGGGCTGGGTTACGACCTGGTCGAGGTCGAACGCTCCGCGGGGGGCTTGCTGCGCGTCACCATCGATATGCCCTGGCTGCCGCCAGAGGCGGCGGAGTTGCAGTCGGAAGTGCACGCGGAAGCCGCGGCGACGGCAGAGCGCTTCGTGACGGTGGAAGATTGCGAGAAGGTCACGCGCCAGCTGCAGTTCGCCCTCGAGGTCGAGGGGGTCGATTACAAGCGCCTGGAGGTGTCTTCGCCGGGCATAGACCGGCCGCTGCGCCACGAACAGGATTTCATGCGCTTCACGGGGGCGGTGATAGACATCACCCTCAAGGCGCCCATAGGTGGCGCTGCTGCGGGGCAGGTGCATGCGCTGCGCAAGAAATTTCGTGGCACTCTGGAGCGCTCCGCGTCGGGCGGCTGGCAAATCGTCTGGAGCGATGCGCCCGCGCCCAAGGCTGGGCAGAGGGTGAGCAAAAAGCGCGCACCAGCGCCCGTGCAGGTGCTGGGCTTCACGCTCGACGAGCTGCGCGATGCGCGGCTCGCGCCCATCGTGGACTTCAAGGGGCGCGCTGCTTGAGCGCTTGCATGGGCCGCACGCACGGGTCGTGGGCACAAGGATTGGATTACAGGAGAGTTGTCGCATGAATCGCGAATTGTTGATGTTGATCGATGCCATCTCGCGCGAGAAGAACGTGGAGCGCGACGTGGTGCTGGCCGCCGTCGAGGCGGCACTCGCGCAGGCCACGAAGAAGCTCTACAAGGGCGAGGTGGACATTCGCGTGGCGGTCGATCGTGACACCGGCGACTACGAGACTTTCCGCCGCTGGCTGGTCGTGCCCGACGAGGCCGGTCTGCAAAACCCCGACGCCGAAGAGCTGCTCATGGATGCGCGCGAGCGTGTGCCCGGCATCGAGGTGGGCGAATACATCGAAGAGCCCGTCGAGTCGGTGCCGATCGGGCGCATAGGCGCGATGGCGGCCAAGCAGGTGATCCTGCAGAAAATCCGTGACGCGGAGCGTGAAATGCTGCTCAGCGACTTCATGAGCCGCGGCGAAAAGATCTTCAGCGGCACCGTCAAGCGCATGGACAAGGGCGACCTGATCATCGAAAGCGGCCGCGTGGAGGGACGCCTCAAGCGCAGCGAGATGATCCCCAAGGAAAACCTGCGCATAGGCGACCGGGTGCGCGCGATCATTCTCGAAGTCGATCCGACGCTGCGCGGCGCGCCCATCATCCTCTCGCGTGCGGCGCCCGAGTTCATGGTCGAGCTCTTTCGCCAGGAAGTGCCCGAGATCGAGCAGGGCCTGCTCGAGATCAAGAGCTGCGCGCGCGACCCCGGTAGCCGCGCGAAAATCGCCGTGCTGAGCCACGACAAGCGCATAGACCCGATAGGCACCTGTGTGGGCATACGCGGCTCGCGCGTGAACGCCGTGAGCAACGAGCTCGCGGGCGAGCGTGTTGACATCGTGCTGTGGTCGGAAGACCCGGCGCAGTTCGTGATCGGCGCACTCGCGCCCGCGAACGTGCAGTCCATCGTGGTCGATGAGGAAAAGCATGCGATGGACGTGGTGGTGGACGAGGAAAACCTCGCCATCGCGATCGGCCGCGGCGGCCAGAACGTGCGTCTGGCCTCTGAGCTCACGGGCTGGAAAATCAACATCATGGACGCCGCCGAGTCGGCGCAGAAGCAGGCCGAGGAAACCGCGGCGTTGCGCAAGCTGTTCATGGAAAAGCTCGACGTCGATGAGGAAATCGCCGACATCCTGGTCGCCGAGGGCTTTTCGAGCCTCGAGGAAGTGGCCTATGTGCCGCTGCAGGAGATGCTGGCGATAGAGTCCTTGGACGAAGACACGGTCAATGAGCTGCGCGCGCGGGCCAAGGATGCGCTGCTGACGATGGAGATCGCGCGCGAAGAAGGGGTGGAGGACTTGTCGCAGGACTTGCGCGACCTCGACGGCCTCACGCCCGAGTTGATCGCCAAGTTGGCAGAGCACGGCGTGCATACGCGCGACGACCTGGCCGACCTGGCCGTCGATGAACTCACGGCCATCACCGGCCAGTCCGAGGAAGAGGCCAAGGCCTTGATTATGAAAGCGCGCGAACATTGGTTCGCGGGCCAGCAATGAGGGTCCGGGAGGCACGAAGCATTTATGTCCAGTAACACTGTTGCCGAGTTCGCGAACGAACTCAAAAAATCCCCCGCCATCCTGCTCGACCAGTTGCGTGCCGCAGGCGTGGCCAAGGCCAGCGCCACCGACCGGCTTACCGAGGCCGACAAGCAAAGGCTGCTTGCCTACCTGCAGGCCAGCCACGGCACGGCCTCGGGCGACCGCAAGAAGATCACCATGGTGAAAAAATCCACCACCGAGATCAAGCAGGCGGATGCGAGCGGCAAGGCGCGCACGATACAGGTCGAGGTGCGCAAGAAGCGCACCTTCATCAAGCGCGAGGACATGGCCGAGGCGACGCCCGAGACGGGTGCGCCGGCGCTGGTGGGCGCGCATGCCCAGGCAGATAGGGAGCAGGAGCCTGCCGAGCCTGCGGTGCAGGAGGGGCAGGAGCTCGAATGGGCGCGCCGCGAGGAAGAGGTGCGCCAGCAGGCCGAGCTGATCCGGCGCCAGGAGGAAGAGCTCGCGCAGCAGCGTCTCGAGCGCGAAGCGCGCGAACAGGGCGAGCGTGAAGATCGGGAACGCCGCGAGCGTGAAGCCGAAGAACGCGCTGCCGCCTACGCTGCGCAAGAGGCCGACAAGAAAGCCAAGGCCACTGCGGTCCAGCAGGAGGTTGCGCGCACCCAGGCCGACGAGGCCGCGGCGCGTGCGGCGCGGCAGCAGGCCGAGCGCGAACAGGCCGAGGCCGAATCCAAGAGCCGTGCCGCCGAGGAGGCTGCGCGTGCTGCCGACCTCGATGCGCGCCGCCGCAAGGCCGAGGCCGAGGCGGCAGCCATTCGCTCCATGCTGGCCACGCCACGCAAGGCCGTGATGGTGGCCAAGAAGGAAGAGAAGAAAGAAGAACCCAAACCCGCGGCCAAACCTGCGGGCGACGCCAAAAAAGGCACTTTGCACAAGCCGGCTGCGCAGGCTGGCGCTGGTGCGGGCAGCGGTGCGCGCACGGCGGCGCCTGCGGCGCCCGGCGGTAGCAAAGAGGTCAAGTCGGCCAAGTTGTCCTCGAGCTGGGCGGGCGACGCGGCCAAGAAAAAAGAAATCAAGACGCGCGGCGACACGGGTGCTGGCGCGGGGCGCGGCGCCTGGCGCGGCGGCCCCAGGGGCCGTCGCGGCAATGACAGGGGCCATCGCGATCAGCGTGAGGACGTGCATGCCGCGCCCGCCGAGGCGCGCATGCTCGAGGTGCATGTGCCCGAGACCATCACCGTGGCCGAGCTTGCGCACAAGATGTCGGTCAAGGCGTCGGAAGTGATCAAGGTGCTCATGAAGATGGGGCAGATGGTCACGATCAACCAGCCGCTGGACCAGGACACGGCCATGATCGCGGTCGAGGAGCTCGGCCACAAGGCCGTGGTGGCCGCGCTCGACGACCCCGAGGCTTTCGCCGAAGAAGAAGCCGCGCACGCCAACGTGCCGGCGCTGCCGCGCCCGCCCGTGGTGACCGTGATGGGCCACGTGGACCACGGCAAGACCTCGCTGCTCGACTACATCCGCCGCGCCAAGGTGGCTGCGGGCGAGGCCGGCGGCATCACGCAGCACATCGGTGCCTACCACGTGGAGACGCCGCGCGGCACCATCACCTTCCTCGATACGCCGGGCCACGAGGCGTTCACGGCCATGCGCGCACGCGGCGCGCAGGCCACCGACATCGTGATCCTGGTCGTGGCTGCCGACGACGGCGTGATGCCGCAGACCAAGGAAGCGGTCAAGCACGCCAAGGCCGCGGGCGTGCCCATCGTGGTCGCGGTGAACAAGATCGACAAGCCCGACGCGAATCCCGATCGCGTCAAGCAGGAGCTCATCGCCGAACAGGTCGTGCCCGAGGAGTACGGAGGCGACTCGCCCTTCGTGGCGGTGTCGGCCAAGACCGGCCAGGGCATAGACGATCTGCTCGAACAGGTGCTGCTGCAGGCCGAGGTGCTCGAACTCAAGGCGCCGGTCGAAGCGTCGGCCAAGGGCCTGGTGATCGAAGCCAAGCTCGACAAGGGCCGCGGCCCCGTGGCCACGATGCTCGTGCAGTCGGGCACGCTCAAGGTGGGCGACGTGGTGCTCGCCGGCCAGACCTATGGCCGCGTGCGCGCCATGCTCGACGAAAACGGCCGCTCGGTGAAGTCTGCCGGGCCTTCGATCCCGGTCGAAGTCCTGGGCTTGACCGAAGTGCCGCAGGCCGGCGACGAGTTCATGGTGCTCAGCGACGAGCGCCGTGCGCGTGAAGTCGCCACCTACCGCGCGGGCAAGTTCCGCAACACCAAGCTCGCCAAGCAGCAGGCCGCGAAGCTCGAAAACATGTTTGCCGAGATGACGTCGGGCGAGGTCAAGACCCTGCCCATCATCCTCAAGGCCGACGTGCAGGGCTCGCAAGAGGCGCTGGCGCAGTCGCTGCTCAAGCTCTCGACCGACGAGGTCAAGGTGCAGCTCGTGTATGCGGGCGTGGGCGGCATCAGCGAGTCCGACATCAACCTTGCGATTGCGTCCAAGGCCGTGGTGATCGGCTTCAACGTGCGCGCCGACGCGAATGCGCGCAAGCTCGCCGAGAGCAACGACGTGGACATCCGCTACTACAACATCATCTACGACGCCGTGGATGACCTGAAGGCGGCCATGTCGGGCATGCTCGCGCCCGAGCAGAGAGAGGAAGTCATAGGCACGGCGGAGATCCGCACCGTGTTCGTGGCCTCCAAGATCGGCACGGTGGCGGGCTGCTACGTCACGAGCGGCGTGGTGCGGCGCGATGCGCGCTTCCGCCTGCTGCGCGACAACGTCGTCATCTACACGGGCGAGCTCGAGTCGCTCAAGCGCATGAAGGACGACGTGCGCGAGGTCAAGGAAGGCTTCGAGTGCGGGATCAAGCTCAAGAACTACAACGACATCAAAGAGGGCGACCAGCTCGAGTTCTTTGAAATCAAGGAAATCGCCCGCACCTTGTGATGAAAGTGGCTGCCAGTGCTTATTCAGGAAGCACTGGCAGCTATGGTTTTTGATTCAAGATTCGTCCGTTCCACCGTCCCATGCCACGCAAGAGCACCGTCCCCAACCGCGGCTACCGCATTGCCGACCAGATCCAGCGCGACCTGTCGGAGCTGATCGCGCGCGAGCTCAAGGATCCGCGCGTGGGCATGGTGACGCTGCAGAGCGTCGAAGTCTCGCCCGACTATGCGCACGCGAAGGTGTTTTTCAGCGTGCTCACGGGCGATCCGCACGAGACGCAAGAGGCGCTCAACCATGCTGCGGGGCATTTGCGCAACCACCTGTTCAAGCGCCTGCACATCCACACCGTGCCCACGCTGCACTTCGTCTATGACCGCACGACCGAACGTGCGACGGACATGAACGCGTTGATCGCCAAGGCGGTTTCTTCGCGCGCCAAAGAGGAATAGATGGTAGCTGCGCCACGCACCAGGGTGCAGCGGCGCCCTGTGCATGGGGTGTTGCTGCTCGACAAACCGCTGGCTCTTTCGAGCAACCAGGCTTTGCAAAAGGCCAAGTGGCTGCTGCGCGCCGAAAAGGCGGGCCACACGGGTACGCTCGACCCGCTCGCCACGGGTGTGCTGCCGCTGTGCTTTGGCGCCGCGACCAAGTTCAGCGCGCAGCAGCTGGACGCCGACAAAAGCTACGAAGCCACCTTGCTGCTGGGCGAAACCACGGCGACGGGCGACGCCGAAGGCGAGGTGATCGCACGCTGCGCCGTGCCGCCGATCACGCCCGCGCAGCTCGAAGCCGTGCGCCAGCGCTTTGTGGGCCGCATCCGCCAGGTGCCGCCCATGCACAGCGCGCTCAAGAAAGACGGCAAGGCGCTGTACGAATACGCGCGCGCCGGCGTCGAAGTCGAGCGGGCGCCGCGCGAAGTCACGATTCATGCGCTGAATCTGGCCCTGACGCAGACGCAGCAAGCACAAGCAGCTATCGAAATCAAAGTAAAGTGCAGCAAAGGCACCTACATCCGCACGCTGGGCGAGGACATAGGCCGGCTGCTGGGCTGCGGCGGGCACCTGACGCGGCTGCGGCGCACGGCCACGGGGCCGTTTGCCGTGGCGCAGTGCCTCACGCTCGCGCAGCTCGAAGCCATGGACGAGGCGCAGCGCCTGCACGCCTTGCTGCCGCCCGAGGCGCTGCTGCCCGGACACGTGCCTGTCACGCTCGCGGATGAGCATGCCGGGCGCTTTTTGTGCGGCGCGCGTCTGCGTGGGCCTTGGCGCGATGCGGCGCAGGTCGCCGTGTTTGCCCAGCGCCCGCGCGTGCTGCTGGGCAGCGCGCATGTCCAGGCGGGCGAGCTCGTGCCCGAGCGCCTGCTGAGCCCCATCGAAATCCAACAAATCCTGCAAAACCTGCCGCCAGCCTCGGCCGGCGGCCCATCGGAAACACCATGAGCCAACAAATTCGCAACATCGCCATCATCGCCCACGTGGACCACGGCAAGACGACCATGGTCGATCAGCTGCTGCGCCAGTCCGGCACCTTCGCCGCGCACGAAAAAGTGGTCGATACCGTGATGGACAACAACGCCATCGAGCGCGAGCGCGGCATCACCATCCTGGCCAAGAACTGCGCCGTGAGCTGGGGCGGCACGCACATCAACATCGTCGATACGCCGGGGCACGCGGACTTCGGCGGCGAGGTCGAGCGCGCGCTCTCCATGGTCGATGGCGTGCTGCTGCTGATCGACGCGCAAGAGGGCCCTATGCCGCAGACGCGCTTCGTCACCAAAAAGGCGCTCGCGCTGGGCTTGAAGCCCATCGTCGTGGTCAACAAGGTGGACAAGCCCGGCGCCAACCCCGACAAGGTCATCAACGCCGCGTTCGACCTGTTCGACAAACTCGGCGCGACCGACGAGCAGCTCGACTTCCCCGTGGTCTATGCCTCGGGCATCAACGGCTGGGCCTCGCTGCAAGAGGGCGCGCCCGGCGAGCAGTGGGGGCCGGACATGTCGGCGCTGTTCGAGACCGTCCTCAAGCACGTGCCCGCGCACCAGGGCGACCCGAGCGCGCCGCTGCAGCTGCAGATTTCGGCGCTCGACTACAACAGCTTCGTCGGCCGCATCGGCGTGGGCCGCATCAACGCGGGCACGCTGCGCCCGGGGCAGGACGTGCTCGTGATGGAAGGGCCCGAGGGCAAGTCGTTCAAGGGCCGCGTGAACCAGGTGCTGACCTTCGAGGGGCTGGACCGCGTGCAGGTCACCGAGGCCGGGCCGGGTGACATCGTGCTCATCAACGGTATCGAGGACTTAGGCATAGGCGTCACCGTGACCGACCCGGCGAACCCGCGCCCGCTGCCCATGCTGCAGGTCGACGAGCCCACGCTGACCATGAACTTCTGCGTCAACACCAGCCCGCTCGCGGGACGCGAGGGCAAGTTCGTGACGAGCCGCCAGATCTGGGACCGGCTGCAAAAAGAGCTGCAGAGCAACGTTGCGCTGCGCGTCAAGGAGACCGACGAGGAGGGCGTGTTCGAAGTCTCGGGCCGCGGCGAGCTGCACCTGACCATCCTGCTCGAAAACATGCGCCGCGAGGGCTACGAGCTCGCCGTGGGCAAGCCGCGCGTGGTGTTCAAGGAGATCAACGGCGAACGCTGCGAGCCCATAGAGCTCGTGACCGCCGACATCGAAGAAGGCCACCAGGGCGGCGTGATGCAGGCGCTGGGCGAGCGCAAGGGCGAGCTCGTGAGCATGGAGCCCGACGGGCGCGGGCGCGTGCGGCTCGAATACCGCATCCCGGCGCGCGGGCTGATCGGCTTTTCGAACGAGTTTTTGAACCTCACGCGCGGCTCGGGGCTGATCAGCAACATCTTCGATGGCTACGAGCCGTACAAGGGCGAGATCGGCGGGCGCAAGAACGGCGTGCTGATTTCGATGGACGACGGCGAAATCTTCACCTACGCGCTGGGCAAGCTCGACGACCGCGGGCGCATGTTCGTGAAGGCGGGCGACCCGGTCTATGAGGGCATGATCGTGGGCATCCACAGCCGCGACAACGACCTCGTGGTGAACGCCACGCGCACCAAGCAGCTGACCAACTTCCGCGTCAGCGGCAAGGAGGACGCGATCAAGATCACGCCGCCGATCGAGCTCTCGCTCGAGTACGCGGTGGAATTCATCGAGGACGACGAACTCGTCGAGATCACGCCCAAAAGCATCCGCCTGCGCAAGCGCTTTTTGAAGGAGCACGAGCGCAAGCGCGCGAGCCGCGAAAATGCCTGATCCCTGCCACAACGAGACGAAAGGAGCAAAGATGACGATGCAACCCACAGAACCGAACGCAGAAGTCCTGAGTGAAGTGCGCGGCGGCGTCGGTCTGATCACGCTGAACCGCCCGCGTGCGCTCAACGCGCTGTCGCTGTCCATGGTGCGCGCGCTCATGCAGGTGCTGCTCGAATGGCAGCACGACGCGCGCGTGCAGGCCGTGGCGATCCGCGGCAGCAACAAGGATGGCGCATTCGGGTCGTTCTGCGCGGGTGGTGACATCCGCTTCTTGCACCAGGCCGGCAGCCAGGGCGACCCGAAGATCGAGGACTTCTTCACCGAAGAATACGTGCTCAACCACCTCACGCACAACTACCCCAAGCCCTACATCGCGTTCATGGACGGCATCGTCATGGGCGGTGGCATGGGCATCAGCCAGGGCGGCAGCCTGCGCATCGTGACCGAGCGCACCAAGATGGCCATGCCCGAGACGGGCATAGGCCTGTTCCCCGACGTGGGCGGTGGCTACTTCCTCTCGCGCTGCCCCGGCCACGTGGGCGAGTGGCTCGCGCTCACGGGCGAAACCATAGGCGCGGGCGACGCGATCGCCTTCGGCCTAGCCGACGGCTGCCTGCCCGCCGCGCAGCAGGCCGCGGTGTGGGACGCGATCGCCACGCAGCCGTTTGCCGACGGCGCCGCGATCGAGGCCTTCATCAAAGCAAAATTCGTAGCTGCCAGCGCTGACCACGCAGGCCTCAGAGGCCAAATCGACCAATATTTTTCGCTGCCCACGGTGCGCGACATCGTGCACGCGCTCGAAGCCGCCGACAGCGACTGGGCGCGCGCCACCGCGGCCACGCTGCGCCGCCGCTCGCCGCTCATGCTGCACGTCGTGCTGGAGCAGATCCGCCGCGCGCGCCACCTGGGCCTGGCCGACGACCTGCGCATGGAGCGCGACATCGTGCGCCACTGCTTCTTCCTGCGCCCCGGCCAGAGCGAGACCGTCGAAGGCATACGCGCGCTCGCCATCGACAAAGACCAGCAACCGCGCTGGAACCCGCCGCGCATCGAAGACGTCACGCCCGAGATGTGGCAGCCCTTCTTCGAAAGCCCCTGGCCCGCATGGGCGCATCCGCTGCGAATGCTATCATGATAGGAGCTGCTTGCGCTTGATGGTCAATGGTTTCAGATAGAAAAGTGTCTGAAATATTTATGAATCAAGCGCTAGCAGCTTCTTTATCAGTAGCAAGCGGCTTTGCGGGCGAGCGGATGGGCTGGCTTGGTTGCGCGCGTGCTCAGCGCTGGCGGCTCTTGAGCGCGCGCTCGACTTCGCGCTTGCCCTCGCGCTCCTTGATGGTGTCGCGCTTGTCGTGCTCGGCCTTGCCCTTGGCGAGCGCGATCTCGCACTTCACGCGGCCGTTCTTCCAGTGCAGGTTCAGCGGCACCAGCGTGTAGCCTTTTTGCTCGACCTTGCCGATCAGGCGTTTGATCTCGTCCTTGTGCAGCAGCAGCTTTTTGGTGCGCGCGGCGTCGGGGCGCACGTGCGTCGAGGCGGTGCGCAGCGGGTTGATCTGGCAGCCGATCAAAAACAGCTCGCCACCTTTGATCAGCACATAGCCGTCGGTGAGCTGCACCTTGCCCTCGCGCAGCGCCTTGACCTCCCAGCCCTCCAGCACCATGCCGGCTTCGTAGCGCTCTTCGAAGAAATAGTTGTAGGCCGCTTTTTTGTTTTCGGCAATGCGGGATGAGGTGTCGGGTTTTTTCGCCATGGGGTCGTAGATGCGGTGCGCGGTGGGGGAATCCAAGGGAAAGCTCTGCCTACAATCCGGGGCGCGTGCGAAAACGCGGCGCGGGCCGTACACGCTGGGGCAGGACGCCGCTGGTGCGTTTGTGGCGCGGGCCCGCGATTCTAAGAGTCTGCCCGCATGCGCGTTTCGATCCCTCTGTCGTCTGCATGAAAACCGTCCACAAGTCCGTCCTCATTTGGTACAGCCCGCAGGAGATGTTCGACCTGGTCACGCAGGTCGAGCATTACCCCGAATTTCTGCCCTGGTGCGACCACGCCGCCGTGCTCGAGCGCACCCCGACGGGCATGGTGGCCGAGGTGGGCATCGCGCTCAAAGGCATCCGCCAGACCTTCGTCACGCGCAACACGCACGAGCCAGGGCGGCGCGTGCAGGTGCAGCTCGTCAAAGGGCCGTTCTCGCAGCTCGAGGGCGACTGGCAGTTTCACCCCGTGGGCGACGGCACGCAGCGCGCGTGCCGCGTCGAGCTGCGGCTGCACTACGGGTTTTCCAGCAAAGCGCTCGCGATGCTGGTCGGCCCGGTGTTCGACCGCATCGCCAACAGCCTGGTCGATGCCTTCGTGCAACGTGCGCAAAAGGTCTATGGCTGACGCGGTCGATGCGCTCATCCCGGTGAGCGTGGTGGTGTGCCTCGCACCGCGCAGCGTGCGCGAGCTGGAACTGCAACTGCCCGTGGGCGCCACGGTCGCCGATGCGCTGCGCGCGAGCGGTGTCCATGGCGCGCAGCCGACGGACGCAGCGGCGGCAGAGGAGACCCTGGCCGGCCTTTGCTGCGGAATCTGGGGACGCAAAGTAGCGCTCACGCAGCGCCTTGCGGCGTTTGACCGGGTGGAGGTCTATCGGCCGCTGCAAATAGACCCCAAGCGCGCGCGGCGCGAACGCTTCGAGCGCCAAGGCAAGCGCGGCAGCGGCTTGTTTGCCAAGCGCACGGCCAACATGGCCAAGGATGGATCGAGCGGGGCGTAGGTCGATCAAGGTCGCGCGGGGCGCGCGCCCGGCACAGCGAAGGCGCAGGCCCTCAGAACAGGTTCTCAGGGCGCGCACTCGGTCGCGATGATGCCTTCGAGGCGCTTGGTTTCGGCGGCGCGGCCGGCCTCGTCGAGGAACACGCGCTCGCCCTGCGCATTCGTGGTCGCGATGAGGCGGCCGGAGTCGTAAGCGGCCTTGGCCTGGCGCGCGCGGGCGCAATTCTCGGCCTTGATTTTGGCGATTTTTTCTGCTTCGGCCTTCTTTTTCGCGGCTTCTGCGGCTTCAGCCTGGGCCTTTTTCTCTTCGAGCTCTTTGTCTTTGCCGCTACCGGCTGCGGCGCTGGCCGCCGCGGCAGGGGCAGAGGCGGCATCGGCCGCGGGCACCGGGAGGTAGCTGCGTTGGCTACGGCTGCCGCCGGGTTGCTTGAGGATGTTTTTTTCGGGGATTTCGGACGGCGGCGGACGGTCGCTGAAGACCTTGCGGCCGTCCTTGTCTATCCATTGCCATTGGGCCGCAGCGCCGAGCGAAAAGGTGCAGGCCAAGGTGAACAAAAGCAGCGGGGACTTTTTCATGAAGGGCGAGTGTAGGACAGATCGTGCCGGGTGCGGCCATGCGGGTGGCCATGGATACAATTCGTTTTTTGGAGCTTTCACATGCGCCTACTCGGAAAAGCGCTCACCTTCGACGACGTGTTGCTGGTGCCAGCTTACTCCCAGGTCCTGCCCAAGGACACGTCCCTCGCGACCCAGTTTTCGCGCAACATCCGCTTGAACCTGCCGCTCGTCTCTGCCGCCATGGATACCGTGACCGAGGCGCGTCTGGCGATCGCCATCGCGCAAGAGGGCGGCATGGGCATAGTGCATAAAAACCTCACGCCGCAACAGCAGGCGGCGCAGGTGGCCAAGGTCAAGCGCTACGAATCGGGCGTGCTGCGTGACCCGGTGGTCATCACGCCCGAGCACACCGTGCTGCAGGTGCTGCAGTTGTCGCAGGAGCTCGGTGTGTCGGGCTTTCCGGTGTGCGATGGCGGCAAGGTGGTGGGCATCGTCACGGGGCGCGACCTGCGCTTCGAGACGCGCTACGACGTCAAAGTGCGCGAGATCATGACGCCGCGCGAAAAGCTCATCACCGTGAACGAAAAAGACGCTACCACGCCCGAGCAGGCCAAGGCCTTGCTGCACAAACACAGGCTCGAACGCTTGCTGGTGATCAACGATGCCTTCGAGCTCAAGGGACTGATCACGGTCAAGGACATCACCAAGCAGACGAGCTTTCCGAACGCCGCGCGCGACGAGGCCGGGCGCCTGCGCGTGGGCGCGGCCGTGGGCGTGGGCGAGGGCACCGAGGAGCGCGTCGAGGCGCTGGTGCGCGCGGGCGTCGATGCCATCGTGGTCGATACCGCGCACGGCCACAGCAAGGGCGTGATCGAGCGCGTGCGCTGGGTCAAGCAGCACTACCCGCAGATCGAGGTGATCGGCGGCAACATCGCCACCGGCGCCGCGGCCCTCGCGCTGGTCGAGGCCGGCGCCGATGCGGTCAAGGTCGGCATAGGCCCGGGCTCGATCTGCACCACGCGCATCGTGGCCGGTGTGGGCGTGCCGCAGATCATGGCCATAGACAGCGTGGCCACGGCGCTCAAGGGCACGGGTGTGCCGCTGATCGCCGACGGCGGCATCCGCTTCAGCGGCGACGTGGCCAAGGCCCTGGCCGCGGGCGCGCACACGGTGATGATGGGCGGCGTGTTCGCCGGCACCGAGGAAGCGCCGGGCGAGGTCATCCTCTACCAGGGCCGCAGCTACAAGAGCTACCGCGGCATGGGCAGCCTGGGTGCGATGCAGCAAGGCAGCGCAGACCGCTATTTTCAAGAGAGCAGCACCGGCAACCCCAATGCGGACAAACTCGTTCCAGAAGGCATAGAAGGGCGGGTGCCGTACAAAGGTTCGGTGGTGTCCATCATCTTCCAGATGGCGGGCGGGGTGCGTGCGGCGATGGGTTATTGCGGCTGCGCGAGCATCCCCGAGATGAATGAAAAAGCCCAGTTCGTCGAGATCACCGCCGCCGGCATACGCGAGAGCCACGTGCACGACGTGCAGATCACCAAAGAGGCGCCCAACTACCGCGCCGACTGATCGGCGGCATTCTTGCAAGCCCGAACTCCCCTGGCACGGCGTTCGGGCTTTTGCTTTTTTCCTCGGCCACCCGCCATGCAACACGACAAAATCCTCATCCTCGACTTCGGCTCCCAGTTCACGCAGCTCATCGCGCGGCGCGTACGCGAGGCGCACGTGTATTGCGAAGTGCACCCTTGCGACGTGAGCGACGATTGGGTGCACCAGTACGCCGCCGACGGACGCCTCAAGGGCGTCATCCTCTCGGGCAGCCACGCCAGCGTCTATGAGGTCGATGACCGCGCGCCCGACGCCGTGTTCGCGCTTGGCGTGCCTGTGCTGGGCATCTGCTACGGCATGCAGACCATGGCGCAGCAGCTCGGCGGCAAGGTCGAGGGCGGCGCCACGCGCGAATTCGGCTACGCCGAGGTGCGCGCGCACGGCCACACCGCGCTGCTCACCGGCATCGCAGACTTCACCACACCCGAGGGCCACGGCATGCTCAAGGTCTGGATGAGCCATGGCGACAAGGTCACCGAATTGCCGCCGGGCTTCAAGCGCATGGCCAGCACCGAGAGCTGCCCCATCGCCGGCATGGCCGACGAGGCGCGGCGCTTTTATGGCGTGCAGTTCCACCCCGAGGTCACGCACACGGTGCAGGGCCGTGCGATCCTCGAGCGCTTCGTGCTCGAAATTTGCGGCGCCAAGCCCGACTGGATCATGCAAAACCACATCGACGAAGCGGTGCAAAACATCCGCGCGCAGGTGGGCGACGAGGAAGTGATCCTGGGCCTGTCGGGTGGCGTCGATTCGAGCGTGGCCGCGGCGCTGATCCACCGCGCCATCGGCGAGCAGCTGACCTGCGTGTTCGTCGATCACGGCCTGCTGCGCCTGCACGAGGGCGACATGGTCATGCAGATGTTCGCCGGCAAGCTGCACGCCAAGGTGGTGCGCGTGGATGCGAGCGAGCTCTTTTTGCGAGAGCTCGCGGGCGTCAGCGACCCCGAGCAAAAGCGCAAGATCATCGGCCGCCTGTTCGTCGAGGTATTCAAGGCCGAGGCCGAAAAGCTCAAGGCCGCGCGAGCCGGCAGCAAAGGCGCGCAGTGGCTCGCGCAGGGCACGATCTACCCCGACGTGATCGAATCGGGGGGCGCCAAGAGCAAAAAAGCCGTCACGATCAAAAGCCACCACAACGTCGGCGGCCTGCCCGAGCAGCTGGGCCTGAAGCTCCTAGAGCCGCTGCGCGACCTGTTCAAGGACGAGGTGCGCGAGCTCGGCGTGGCGCTGGGCCTGCCGCACGACATGGTGTACCGCCACCCCTTCCCCGGCCCGGGCCTGGGCGTGCGCATTCTGGGCGCGGTCAAAAAGGAATACGCCGACCTGCTGCGCCGCGCCGACGCGATCTTCATCGAAGAATTGCGCTCGACCATCGAGCCGAATTCCGGTAAGAGCTGGTACGACTTGACCAGCCAGGCATTCGCCGTGTTCCTGCCCGTCAAAAGCGTGGGCGTGATGGGCGACGCCCGCACCTACGACTGGGTGGTGGCCCTGCGCGCCGTGCAGACCAGCGACTTCATGACCGCCGACTGGGCCGAACTGCCCTATGCCTTGCTCAAAA
>CAVPUD010000062.1:0-20294 GCA_963708545.1 uncultured beta proteobacterium
CCTTAGGGGAACGCGGGCTTTTCTCGGCTGCCGGTCCTCACTGCACCGGTGGCGCGTCCGCCCTATAGAGCCGGCCACCAAGGCCGAGAAAGGCTGCCAGCCCCTCGTCAATGGCAGCAATGTCTTCCGGCGCAAGCTCACCGAAGACGCGCCGGATTCTCCGTTTATCGATCGACCGCAGATGGTCTATCAGGGCGAAGGACTGCTTAGTAAGACCGTTCGGGCCAGGCTTCAACGACGGATAAAGCAGTCCCTCGCCCGAAGTCCCCGTTACCGGCACCACGCACACCAGTGGAAAACGCTGGTCGCTGATGACCTCCGGATCGCTCACTATGATGCAAGGCCTCACGCCACGCTGCTCGTGGCCGAGGGTTGGATCGAGGTCCACCACGACAACCGCACCGCGGCCGAGCCTCACTCGCTCCCCTCCACCCACCCCTCGCCGGGAACCCAATGAACCGACTTGCCGGCGCTGCTGTTCAACCAGCGCCTCGGCATCCTCCTCAGGCAAGCCCCGCGTCCACTCCTCAAGGCCCTGCTCGGCCAGTTCCGCGCTTTCGGGGTGGGGATTTCGCAGCGAGCGGCGGAGTTCTGCGCGGCGGCGGCGGTCAAGTTCTCGACGGACGGCCTCCGCGACAAACTTGCTGCGGTTCTTCTCCCTCCTATCGATGTCTCTGACGAGGTCATCCGGCAGGGTGACGGTTACACGCTCGACGGTGGCCATTTCATACCCTGAGTATGATCATACCGCTGGAAACCGCTTCACCGCAACGGGCCAGTCGGTACCAGGGGCGCAGGCCGCCGCCGTGTGCTTTGAGAAGGGCGCGCAGGCAGGAGTCCGGGGAACCACGCGCACTGCCGGCGTGGCGAGGACACCTCCGGTCGCGGGTCCTCGCTCAATACCAATCGATGACTCGCAAACCGGGAACCCTGCCAAACTCCCGCATGTTGTGGGTAACCAGGGTAGCCGCGTGCCCCAAAGCCGTTCCCGCGATTAGCGTATCGAGCGGCCCGATGGACGCGCCGGCAGCTTCCAAGTGGATTCGGGTTTCGGCCGCCGCCCGGGCCGAATTTTCGTCGAATGGCAGGACTCTGACTAGTTGCAAAAGATGCCCCAGCGCTTGGCGCCGGCTTTCAGCCTGGGAGCCGCGGCCGATCCCGACCTCCAGTTCGTAGAGCACCACGGACGGAATCGCAAATTCTCGTGGAGGGATGGCGCGGAAGTGCTCCGCAACATTTCCAATTCCCTTGAAGAAGTAGATCAGTGTATTGGTATCCAGCGCCAGCATCAAAGGCTCTCACGTTCGCTATCCGTGGGTTGGGCACGGCGCAACTCCTCGGCGGTGGGCAAATCCGGCCAGGCTCCCGCCAATTTGAGGACGGCATCGGGCCAGGCTGTTTCGGTCTTCTCGCGGATCACCAGCGCCACCCATTTACTGAGCGACAGACCGGCGGATTCGGCAGCCGTCTTTACCCTCTGCTCCGAATCTTCGTCCAGGTAGATTGTAAGCTGACCCATAACTTATATGCTAGCATATAAGTTATCCGGCTGCGGTGCCGACCGCCAGGGCTCCGGCGCGGAAACGCCGCCGCCACGTGATGATCGAAGTCACGCCGTAGTTCCAGACCGCGCCGATGGCCAGCCCGAAGGAGCCCGCGACGTGCCAGGGCGCACCCGCCTCTCTGGCGAACGACGCCAGGCGAACGTTGATCAGCGCCCCGACCGAGCATGCCGCGCAGAACGTGAACACGCCGAACACCAGCCGCCGATCCCGGTACGTCGTGATATTGTTCAGAAAGAAATTGGCGATCATGGCAAGGACGGTCGTGGCGATCTGCGCGGCCATGAAGGGCATCCGGACGAGTTCGACGAGGACGAACAGCAGCGCCACAGAGAGCGCCAGGCCCACGGTTCCAACAAGGGTGAACAGCAGGAAACGGGAGGGCACAAAATCGCCGATCAGCTTGTCGCCGATCAACTCCAGGTACTCCAGCCCGATGGCCAGGTCCAGCTTGCTCGCGCCGTGCACGCGCGTGCGGAACGTGTAAGGCACCTCGCCGAGCCGCACCCGCCGCCCGGATGAGGCGAGCTGGTCCAGCAGGACCTTGAAGCCGACTCCGCTGGCCGCCCGCACCACTTCCAGCAGAAAAGCGCGGGTTATGACGAAATAGCCGCTCATCAAGGTCGGCATCCAGGACGGCGATGTAGCTGGCCGGGGTGGACATCATCCCCTAATGCAAGCCGAAGCCAGGCCGCGCCGGTGGATGCGATGCAGCACCCTGATTCTGCGATCGCGCCGCGCCGCCGTACGGACCAGCTCCGCGGTGCCGTCGGGCGAGTCGTCGTCCATGACAATGATCTCGAAGGCGCGCCCGGCTAGCACGGCCGTGAGCCGGCCGACAAGGACCAGAATGTTCTCGCGCTCATTGAACGTGGGAATGACCACAGCCACTTCCAGCACACCGGCATTCGCGTCGTGTATCATTCGTGCGCGCTGTCCAGATTGCCGAATCGGCTGGACTCATGCGCCCCGATGGAGCGCCGGGAGCCGGCGGTGGTTCGCAGCTAATTCGGGCCCGTCCTGCTTCACCCCTACTCCGATAATCGATGTCGGCCCCCACGGCAGCAGCCCATCCACCCGCCGCCACAGCCAGACGAACCGGTCGAACAACTTCAATTGCGGCGCGCTCAACGTCGAGCGCCGGAAAATCCGCCCCGCCGTGTACCACGCCGGCCTGGAAATGCGGTTGAATTCCAGCATTCGCTCCACCTGGAATCCGCAGCGTTCCATCTTCTCCCGCAGTTCGGCCTGCGAATACCGCCGGTGGTGTCCGAGCGCCACATCCAGACGGCCGAAGATCTCCTGCCCGTGCGGCACCAGGATGATGGCCCGGCCGCCCGGCGCCAGCGCCGAGCGCATGTTCCGCAGCGCTTGCAGGTCGTCCTCCACGTGCTCCAGCACGTTCAGGCACACCACCGTATCCACGCTGCCTTCCAGTTCGCTGAAATCGCGCGCATCCGCCAGGTCGCACCGCCTCACGCGCAGGTTGGGCCGGTGGTGAAACCGCACCCGCAGCCGCGCCAGGTGCTCCGGATCGATATCCGAGGCGATGTACGCCTGCCGCCGCGGAACCAGCAGCCGCGTCAGGTTCCCGATCCCCGCTCCGATCTCGAGCACCCGGCAGCCGACGTGCGGCCGGATGGTATCGGCCATCCACGCATTAAATCGCGAAGCCCCCGATAGCGCGTTCAGCGTCTCCGGCCCGCTCGAAGTATAGAGGTCGTCGGTGAAGGCGTATCTGAGGATGACGAAGACCGCCTTGATGGCGTCGCGCAGGCCGATTTTCTTGCCCTCTTCGTAGGTCCGGCCGTGGTAGCTGATGGGGGTCTCATAAATGCGCACCTCGCGCCGCGCCAGCTTGATGGTCAGCTCGGGTTCGATGCCGAACCGGTCGCTGCGAATCGGAATGCTGCGCAGCAGGGACGTGCGAAACGCCTTGTAGCACGTCTCCATGTCCGTCAGGTTCAGGTCGGCCGTCAGGTTGCACAAGCCAGTCAAAAACCGGTTGGCCAGCGAGTGCCAGAAATACAGGACCCGGCGTTCGCCGGAAATCATGAACCGCGAGCCGTAGACCGCGTCGGCCTTGCCCTCCAGCAGCGGTTGCAGCAATTTCCCGTATTCGCGCGGATCGTATTCGAGATCGGCGTCCTGGATAATCGCGAAATCGCCGCGGGCCTCGGCGGCCGCCGTGCGGATGGCCGCGCCTTTGCCGCGGTTGCGCGAGTGCCGGAGCAGCCGGATCTCGGGGTGCGCCGCCGCCAGGTCCTGCACGATCTCGCCGGACCCGTCGGTGGACCCGTCGTCGACCACGACGATTTCGCGATCCACCCCGGGGGGCAGTGGAGCCGCCAGCGCGCGCTCCAGCAGCGCGCCGACAAACTCTTCCTCGTTATATAGCGGAACCAGAATGGAAAGCGTTACGGCCGTGCCGTTCCCGCTCACGGCAGACACTGTTGGAGCGGCTCAAAATACGCCCGGATAAAGTCCTTCCCCACCTCGGTAGCCGCTTCCACACTGCCGTTCTCCGGAATCCGGACGACCGTCCGGACCAGCGCCGCGTCGGTGCGGTTATAGCGGATCGCGTCCGCCACAAGATACATTTTGGCCGCGTACTCGCTGGCGATGACACGTCCGTTGGACCGGTACCAGTAAAGCACCACGTTCCTCTCGGAGCCCTTTGCCAGCACGTACCGGTTGATGCGGTAGGTCCGGCCGCCCACGGTGAAATCCACGAACCCCAGCGATTCGGGGGCCCAGCCGGCGCCCGGCATGCAGTGCTGCGGGGAGTGCGGCGATTGCCCGTGCCGCTGCGATTGGAAATAGGCCACAAACAGATTCGCCGCCACCTGCCGCGTGGAGCTGACATAATCCCGGTTCAGCGTCGCGTCGGCCCTCAGGACCTTGTTCACCTCGGGATCCATGGGTGTCTCACGCACCATCGTCCAGTCGCCCATCCGTGCCGGCAGCGTCTCGAGCGGCTGCCGCAACACAACGTCACGCCCGGCTGGCAGCGCGTAAAATCCAATCGCTTGCAGGATCAGGACGGCGCTCAGGCCCACCACGTACCGGTTCGCGACATTAGCCAATCGGCGACCTCCCTAGCTTCGTACCATTGTAAACCGCTGCCGCTTCATCACTTTGCGCAGCGCTCACCACAGCCGCAGCGGTACGTCTCCCGGACTGTACGCTACCCCCACCGTCGCGTAATAGGAGTTGCGACGGAATTGCGGCCCCGCCAGATATCGCCGCACGTCGAACCGGGTGGTGAAGAAGACGTTCCGGGACGAAATCGACCGGCTGGCGCCGAATCCGCCGCTAGCCGTTCGATAGCTGCCGATCTCCTGGCCAATGCCTTGCATGTCGGAATAATAAGCGCTGGCGGTCAGACTCCATCTCCGCAGCCCCGTGTATGAGTACGACGCATTGGCGGTGTTCTGCCGGGAAGTCAGATAGACCCCGTTTCCGGGGCTCGCTCCGTGATCGTAGCGGGCCGAAAGGCTCGCCCGGCGGAAGCGCCGCTGCAACTGGACGGAATAGGAACCCATGGTAGTGATTCCATAAAATGCCCGAAAAACGCGGCTCTGTCCAATGATAGCGGCCACCAGCGGATCCACAGCCACGGCTCCGCTGGAAAGCATCTCCATGCGGATCACGCCCGCACGCAGCCCCAGTTCCCACCGAGACGACAGCCGGACGGAATAGTTCAGCCCGGCCGAATGCATATCGGCGGCGCCAAAGACTTTGCTATACGAGAAATGAGAGAAGAAATAATCCGCTGCCAGCGTGCTGCCGCGCGTCACGCGGTAGGAGGCGTCGGCGCGGGCCGAGACGCCGGTCACCCCATAAAAGGCGCTCACGTGCCGCCGCACGATAAAACCGGTTCCCCCGAAATTAAAGGAAAGGCGGGGCGTCCTCATGTAGGTCAGGTCGCCCATCGAACTCAGATAATCCGTGCGGGTGTCGAGGAGCTCGTTTTGAGGAATCTGAGCGAAAGTCGGATCGAAAAAGCCGAACGTCCCCATATAACCGGTATTCTGGGAGAAGGTGCCCGCGCCCTGCCGGAAACTGACGGTAACTTTCCTGCTGGGCTTGTGTGTCACGCCGAGCGAAAGCAGTTGGTTGGTTCCATCGTAACTGGTGCCGCGGTTGTAGCGGCGGAAGTCCCCGCGGTAATTTACGCCCACCACGGTCCGCTTCCAGCCGTGATAGCCGTATAAACCCACGGCCGCTTCGGCG
This sequence comes from uncultured beta proteobacterium, assembly GCA_963708545.1. Lineage (GTDB taxonomy): Bacteria > Pseudomonadota > Gammaproteobacteria > Burkholderiales > Burkholderiaceae_C > Extensimonas. The sequence continues at coordinate 5,799 of CAVPUD010000062.1, forward strand.
CCGGCCAGATTGCTGCTCGCCAGTGTGCCATCCGGGCGCACCGAGGCTTCAGCGCCAGACGAGTAAAGAGCGCTCAAATTGAAATAAGGACGAAAACTGATGGGCGCGGAGGGCGCCACTCCGCCTCCGCCGCCGCGGCTCAAAATGGACGGCCCCCCGTATTCGCCGAGTTGCGCGAACAGAGAACCGGCCAGGGCCAAAACGGGCCAGATACGGAATATACGCAAGAAACCTCACCCCGCGGCCATCCCGCCGCCATTGCGATAATAGAAACTTAAAGTCTCCCTCGGCGCGCCATGCCTGTCAAGCCAAGGCGGGGCGCGTCTGTGGTACCCTTTTGGTCCGGTGAAACTCTCCGTCGTCATCCCCGCCCGAAACGAGGAAGCCTGCATCGCGAATACCCTGGCGCTGCTGCTCGCGGTCCTGCGCCGCGAAAGCATTCCCTCCGAAATTCTCGTGGTGGACGACGGCAGCATCGACGCGACCGCCGCCATTGTGTCGCGCTTCGCCGCCGGACACCCCGGCGTCCGCCTGCTCTCCAACTCCGGCCGCCACGGTTTCGGACTGGCCGTCCGCTGCGGCCTCGAGCGCTTTACCGGAGATGCCGCCGCCATCGTGATGGCCGATGGCTCCGACGATCCCGAGGACCTTGCCCTCTACTACCGCAAACTCCAGGAAGGCTACGATTGCGTCTTCGGTTCCCGGTTCTGCCGCGGCGGCCGCGTGCGCGGCTACCCGCCCCACAAGCTGATTCTCAACCGCCTGGCAAACTGGTTTGTCGCCGTGCTGTTCGGGTTGCATTTCACCGACGTGACCAACGCCTTCAAGTGCTACCGCCGCCATGCCATTCAGGGCATGCAGCCGCTCATTTCCAGCCACTTCAACCTGACCGTCGAAATGCCCTTGAAAGCCCTCGTGCGCGGCTATTCCCACGCCGTTGTTCCCATCCGGTGGACAGGCCGGAAAACCGGCGCCTCCAAGTTGAAAATCAAGGAGATGGGCAGCCGCTATCTGTTTGTCGTTCTGTACCTGCTGCTGGAGAAATATCTGACCCACGGCGATTATCACCGGCGTACCGCGGAGGGCGGCGAACCCGCCGGCATCACGCATGGTTGACCGCGTCCTGATTACCGGCGGCGCCGGCTTCGCCGGCGCGAGCCTGGCCATCGCGCTGGCGCGCCGTTTTCCCGGTTGCCGCGTCACCGCCTTCGATAACCTCCGGCGCCGCGGGTCGGAGTTAAACCTGCCCCGCCTCGCCGCAGCCGGCGTGCGTTTCGTCCACGGCGACGTGCGCTCCCCCGAAGACCTGGCGCGGCTGGAGCCTCCCGGCGCCATCGTGGAATGCTCCGCCGAAGCCTCCGCGCAGGCGGGCTACGGCGGCTCGCCGGATTACCTGATCCACACCAACCTGGCGGGCTGTTACAACTGCCTGGAGTTGGCGCGGCGCGCCGGCGCCGCGTCCCACCAGATCACCGAGCCGGCCCATGAACGGTGCGGCCAGCACGCAGGTGACATTGAACAGCGCGTAAAGCAGCACCACGTCGCGCATGCCAAAACCCAGTGCGTGGGCCTTGAGCAAAAAGAAGCCCAGGCTGAAATAGGCGAGCGCAAACACTCCTGCCGGCACCAGAAAGCGTTTGAAGGCAGGGCTCAGCTCGCGCCAGTTCTGGCGCAAACCCTCGCGCGCATGCGGCACGCCGCGCTGGTCGGGCACGCGCATGAGCACCAGCACGCTGAGCACCGCCGGCACGAAGGCCACCCAGAACAAAATACGGTAGGTGTCGGCCGATTCGCCCAGCCAGCTCAGCAACGCATAGGCCAGCAGCGGCCCGAGCACGGCGCCGGCCTTGTCGAGCGCCTTGTGCACACCGAAAGCGTAGCCACGCTTGTCCGCCGCGGCAATCGAGGACAGCCAAGCGTCGCGCGGCGGCCCGCGAAAGCCCTTGCCCAGCCGTTCGACGACGCGAAACACCGCAAGCCCCGTGATCGACGAAGTCACGAGCAAAATCATCTTCGCAAGCGTGGAAAAGGCGTAGCCCGCCGTCGCAAACCACTTGCGCTGCCCGCTGCGGTCCGACAGCCAGCCCGAGAGGTAGTTGAGCGACGAGGCCGAAAAATCCGCGAGCCCCTCGATCAGCCCCAGCAGCGCGCTCGAAGCCCCGGCCACGGTGGTAAAAAACACCGCAAACACCGAAAAAATCATCTCCGAGCTCACGTCGGTGAGAAAGCTCACGAAACCGAGCTTGAGCACATCGGGGTGCAGCCGCGCACGCAGCGCAGTCGGCTCAGAAGGGGGCTGGGGCGAAGGAGGAGCGGACATCGAATGCCCTCAAGGGGAAGTGAAGAAGCGCCGCAGTCACGCACCGGCAGCAACGTACCGATAGCAAAGGACCGCGCAGGCATAACCCTACCGGCAGAATAGCATGGAGGTGGCCGGCGCGCCTGCGGTCACGATAATCCCTGCCATGCCAGAACGCACCATTCCCGTGCTCGATTGGCGCCGCAGAGCACGGCCAGCAACCATTCCACCCTCCCCCGCAGTGCCGACGGGCGTATTGCACGACGCCCTGGGCCGTCCGCTGCGCGACCTGCGCATCAGCGTCACCGATCGCTGCAACTTCCGCTGCAGCTACTGCATGCCCAAAGAAGTGTTCGGCAAGGACTACCCTTACCTGCCGCACAGCGCACTGCTGCGCTTCGAGGAGATCACGCGGCTGGCGCGCCTGTTCCTTGCGCACGGCGTGCGCAAGATCCGCCTCACGGGTGGCGAGCCGCTGCTGCGCAAGGACATAGAGACGCTCATCGCCCAGCTCGCCGCGCTGCGCACCGTCGATGGCCGCGCGCCCGAAGTCACCCTGACCACGAACGGCGCACTGCTCGCGCGCAAGGCGCAGGCGCTGAAGGACGCGGGGCTCGACCGCCTCACCGTGAGCCTGGACGCGCTCGACGACGCCGTGTTCCGGCGCATGAACGATGTGGACTTTCCCGTGGCCGAAGTGCTTGCAGGCATCGCCGCGGCGCAGCAGGCGGGTTTTACACGCATCAAGGTCAATATGGTGGTCAAGCGCGGCACCAATGACGCGCAAATCCTGCCCATGGCGTGCCACTTTCGCGGTAGCGGCGTGACGCTGCGCTTCATTGAATACATGGACGTGGGCAACAGCAACGGCTGGCGCATGGACGAAGTACTGCCGTCCGACGAAGTGCTCGCGCGCCTGCGCGCCGAGCTGCCGCTGGTGCCGCTGCCGCCCAGCACCCCTGGCGAAACCGCCGAACGCTGGGGCTACGCCGACGTGCAAGGCCGCCACGACCCGACGCTGGGCGAGATCGGCCTCATCAGCAGCGTCACGCGCGCCTTCTGCCGCGACTGCAACCGCGCGCGCCTGTCCACCGAGGGCCAGCTCTTTCTGTGTCTCTTTGCCCACGAAGGCTGGGACTTGCGCAGCCTGCTGCGCTCGGGCGCCGACGACGCCACCCTCGCTGCGGCCATCGCGGCCATCTGGCAGGGTCGCACCGAACGCTACTCTGAGTTGCGCAGCACCCTTTCCGCCATCCCTGGCCAGGAGCTAAGGCGCGTCGAGATGAGCTACATCGGCGGTTGACCCAAGGTAGTGCGCCTGTGAACGGCGTCCCCATCGCCCACGGAGTCGATAAAAGCGCACGCCATGAAAATTCGAACCCCGGACATCACCGGCCTGGTGCTCGCGGGCGGCCAGGGCGTACGCATGGGTGGACTGGACAAAGGCTTGCAGCCATTTCGCGGCACGCCGCTGGCGCTGCATGCGCTGCGGCGCCTGCAGCCGCAGGTGGGCGCGTGCATGCTCAGCGCCAACCGCAACCTCGCGGCCTACGCGGCGTTCAGCGTGCCGGTCTGGCCTGATGCCCAGCCCAACGGCCAGACCGGCCAGCCCGATCGTGCCGGCCCCCTTGCGGGATTCCTGAGCGGGCTTGCGCATTGCCGCACGCCCTGGCTGCTCACCGTGCCCTGCGACACGCCACTGTTTCCCACCGACCTCGCGGCACGCCTGGCCGCGGCAATCGAATGTTCGGGCGCCGACGTTGCCATGGCCGCTGCGCCCGAATTTCCGCCGAGCGACAGTCGCGTCGCGCCCCGGTTGCGCGCCCAGCCCGTGTTCTGCATGCTGCCCACGCGCGTGCACGCCAGCCTGGAAGACTACGTGCGCCGCGGCGGCCGCAAGATCGCGGCCTGGGCCAAGCGCCAGCACTGCATCCTCGTGCCCTTCGACCAGCCCGGCGACGACCCACGCGCATTTGCCAATGCCAACACCCTGGCCGAGCTGCACACGCTCGAGCACGCGCCATAACCCCGTCCATCCTGACCCTCAGGGGAAAATTCTCTGCCGCATGAATCAACCAACCCCATCGCCACCAGCAAGAGAGCCAAGGTGTGCAGACCCCCCATGGATATGACCTGAATCAAGACAAACATTTGCCAACAGTTCACGATGCAGAAAAGAGGAGGAAATGAAATGCCATACAGCGCCCGCCATTTGACCCACTCTCCGACGCGCGCAGAGGTCGATGCCCTGCCTGGCCCCGTGCTGCTCGAATTCGGCGCCCCTTGGTGCGGCCACTGCCAGGCGGCCCAGCCCCTGATCGAAGAGGTATTGCAGGAACACCCTGAAGTCGAGCACCTGAAAATCGAGGACGGACGCGGCCAGCCGCTGGGGCGCAGCTTCGGCGTCAAGCTCTGGCCCACGCTGATTTATCTGCGTGCGGGAAGCGAGTTGGCGCGCGTCGTGCGCCCACACGATGCCCAAGCCCTGCGCGCAGCTTTGCAAGACTGAACGAAAACAACCATCTGCATCGTGTCCATGCACCTCGAATACGAACCCATGATCCGCGCGCTTGACGAGGCGCTCAACGCGCACCTCACCTGGGGACGACAGGTTTTCCGCAGCGCCCTGATGCACACAGCACCCGCGGCGGACGTACTGGACCCGGCGGCGCACGAAATTTGCCAACTCGGCCTATGGCTGCGCTCCCACGCGGGCATGCTCCAGGGCATCAACGCGCACAAGGCGAAAGCACTGGAAGCCGCACACCATCGCATGCACGACGCGATCCGCGTCATCATGGAGCAGGCGCAGGCAGGGCAAACCGTGCCTGCCGCGCAGATGGATGCCTTCGAGCAGGCGCAAGACGAGTTGATGCACCTGCTGACAGCGCTCAAGGCGCGGCTCATCACCGATGCGATCCGGCACGATCCGCTCACCGGCCTGCCGCTGCGCTATGGCCTGGAACACGATTTTTCCGACTTTCAGAAAGCCTGCCGGCGCAACCAGACATTTTTCTACTTGGCGATGGTGGACGCCGACCATTTCAAGGCGGTCAATGACCGCCTCGGCCACCAAGTAGGTGATCAAGCGCTGCGCCATCTGGCGCGCACGCTGCGGAAAAACATGCGGGGGAATGAGCCGATCTACCGCTTTGGCGGCGAGGAGTTCGTCGTCCTGCTGCAGACGCACAGCGCCGAAGATGCGCGCCGAGCCGCCCAAAGGCTGGTCGAGGCAGTACGCACCGCGCTGCTGCCGCTGCAACATAATGAGCCCCTGGGTCTGAGCGTCACGATCGGTCTGACGCAGGTGCAGGACGAGGACGCCCTGGGTTCCGCGCTGCAGCGCGCCGACCAGGCCATGTACGCGGGCAAGAAGGCCGGACGCAACCGCTTCGTGCTGCTGGATGCGCCATTGCAGCTCCCGTTGGCTCAGCGAGCCGGCTGACCGTCCTCGCTGGTGCCGGGGGGCATGGCGGCTGCACCCGGCACATTTGATGATGCCACGCACGCTGTGATGCGTCTAGCCTTGCCGCTGCGCCCGCGCGGCATGGCCTGCCCGAGTTCGCCACGCACACGCAGCCGCTCCACACCTTGCGCTTGCGCAAAGGCCTCGAGCGCGGCGCGGCAGCGTGCCAGCGCTGCCTGTCCGTCCGCACCCTGCAGCCCGAGGCTCAACACCAGCGTGTGTGCATCCTGCTGGCGCAGATAAAAATCGAACACGCCGGCCTCTTCTTCGAGCACGGTGGAAACCGCCATCGGCAGCAAGGTCACGGGCTGGCCGTCGCGCCCCGCCATGACCAGCGGCTCGTCCTGGCGTCCCTGCACCGTAAGCGCAGGCAGCGGCGAGCCACAGGCGCAGGGCCCAGCATGCAGCATGACCTGGTCACCGAGGTCACAGCGAACCAGCGGTTGCACGTGGTTCGCAAGGTTGGTCAGCAGCACGCTGCATGAGGGCTGACCCGCAGGCACGGGACGGAAATGCTCATCCACCGGCTCCAGGATCACCCAGTCGGCATTCAGGTGCAGTTGCCCGTGCGCGCATTCCCAAGCCATGGAGAGAAATTCCGAAGCACCATAGCTGCAGCGTACTGCGCCGCCCAAGGCTTGGGCAATGTGCGCGCGCGCCGCGGCGCCCAGGGTTTCACCTCCGAGCCAGATTTCGCGCGGCGCAATATGCAAGCGACCCTGCTCGGCCTCGTCGGCCAGCACGCTCGCCACCGTAGGGTAGGTGGCGAGCACCGTGGGCGCGAAGTCATTGAGGGCGCGCACCAATTCTGCCAAGGGCTGCTGGATGGAAAAGCTGCGCATGGTGGCCGCGAGCCAGGGGTTGAGCGCGCACAGGCGCCGAAACGACACATAGCTCGCGAAATGCCCGCTCGTCGCGCCGATGAAGGCGCTGCGCTCGCTCAAGTACCAGGGGTCGAACCAGCGCCGCAGCGCCTGCGGTGGGGCGCGGCGCAGGGCTTCGAGTGCGTCGTACACCGCCATCGCCTGCGCGTCCTGCACGAAGATGCCGGGCTCGCCGCTGGTGCCCGAGCTCTCCCACACCAGATAGCGCCCGAGCCAAGGCTCGGCAATGCACTGCACATCAGCCGTGAACGCGCGCAGCGCCGCAAGCTCCAGTTGCGGATCGGTCACCCAGTCGGAAAAGCTCCCCATCAACTGCCCGCGCGAGACCATGGGCAGCGCAGACAAGGGCGTAGCGGCCGTTGCACCCTGGGGCCAGTGCGCACGGTAAAGGCGCGAACCATGCAACGCGGCATCGAGCACACGCGCGAGCCGCAGACGCTGGCGCGCCTCTATGCCCTGCGCCGAGCCGCGCTGAGCGGCCAGCACATCGAGCGCCACCGCCGACAGGCTCAGCGGATCAAAGAGAGTGGGCATTGCGGCACCCCTGCGCACCCCTTTGAAGGAAAAGACAAAGGTGCGACGAAAACAGGACGGTAAATCCGTCTGGCCTGCCCGGAGGGACTCGAACCCCCGACCTATAGCTTAGAAGGCTATTGCTCTATCCGGTTGAGCTACGGGCAGATGGACCGCATCGGCACGCCACGGCGCGCAGGCCGTGCGCCAAGCGGTATGCAGCGATCATACCCGTGGCTGCGCTCGCCAGGCTCCATGGATACGCCGTGGCCTTGGAGCTTGAATGCGCCGGTCTATAGAATGATCTCGTCTGCACACAACACCGCAAAACCATCGCTGCAGACGGACCCTCGATCCACCGTTTCAAGGAGACAAACCCCATGAGCATCACCGCGCTCGAAATGAACCTACTGCGCCGCCAGAACCTCGGCGACGGCCTGCGCCGCTCGGCCCTCGCGGCGCCGAACAAGCCTGCAATCATCTACTACACCACCGACGGCAAGAGCCGCAGCGTCACCTACGCCGAGCTCAACAGCATGGCCAACGCCGTAGCGCACAACCTCACGCAGCGCGGCATCACCAAGAGCGACAAGGTGGCCGCGCTCTCGCGCAACTGCATCGAGTTCCTCGTGCTCGGCTACGCGCTGCACAAGATCGGCGCTTGGCTGGTGCCGATCAACTTCATGCTGCAGCCGCCCGACGTGCAGCACTTGATTGATTTTTCTGAGGCCAAGTGGTTCTTCGTCGAAGATGCCTTACTGGGCAATGTGTCCCCCGTGCTCGACAAGCTCTCCGGCGTGCAGCAGTTCGTGCAATTCGGCCCAAGCCCCAGCCGCCCTGCCGGCTGGATGGCCTTCGACGAGTTGCTGCCAGGCCCCACGCACGAGCCCGAAGTGCTCATCGAAAGCGACGACGTGGCCACGCTGCTGTTCACGAGCGGCACCGAGTCCGCCCCCAAGGGCGTGCTCTCCAGCCATGCCAACTACTATGCCGCGCATATGGGCTGGTCGATGAACATCGGCTACTCCAAGGACGACCGCTTTCTGGTCAGCATTCCGTTGATCCACATGGCTGCGTACCTTTTTTGCACACTGTGCCTGACCCACCAGATCACCATCGTGATGACGCAGTCGCCCCAGCCGGTGCAGATGATCGAGCTGATCGAGCGCCACCGCATCACGGCAACGGCGCTGCCCCCCACGCTCTATGTGGCGATGATCGCTTGCCCCAACTTCAAGACTTGCGATCTCAGCAGCGCCAGCAAGTTTGTGAGCTGGGCTTCGACCATTCCCAAGGCCATGATCGATGGCTGGAAGCAGGTGGCGCCGAATCTGCGTTTTTACTCGGGCCAGGGCATGAGCGAAACCACTGCCGCACCCCAGACCGTGGGCAGCATAGGCAGCTGGGACGAAATGCCCAATGGCGATGGCCGCTGGGTCGGCTGGCCCGCGGCCTACTGTGTGGAACTGCGCCTGGTCGATGACGAGGACAAGGACGTGCCCATAGGCACGGCAGGTGAGCAGATCGTGCGCGGCCCGGCCGTCATGAAGGGTTACTACAAAAACGAAGAAACCAACCAGCGTGTGTTCCGCGGTGGCTGGTTCCACACGGGCGACGTCATGTTCCGCGATGCTGAGGGCAACCACTTCTTTGCCGACCGCAAGAAGGACATGATCAAGAGTGGCGGCGAAAACGTCTATTGCCAAGAGGTCGAAAGCGTGCTCGGCACGCACCCCGCCGTCATGCAGTGCGCCGTGTTCGGTCTGCCCGACGAACGCTGGGGCGAGGCCGTCGCCGCGGCCGTGATTGCGCGCGCCGGCAGCACCGCCACCGAAGCCGATCTGATCGAATACTGCCGCGAGCGCCTGGCCGGCTTCAAGACGCCCAAACGCATCTTCTTTCGCACTTCGATGCCCATCAGCGCCGCGAACAAGCTGCTCAAGCGCGAGCTCAAGGCCGAATACGCATGTGAGCTGAAAGCCTGACCAGGCAACCACCATAAAAAAAGGAGACAAACCATGGCAAACGCCCTCGAAATGAACCTGCTGCGCCGCCAGAACCTCGGTGACGAATTGCGCCGTGCGGCCCTCGCAACGCCGGACAAGCCCGCGATCATCTACTACGCCGTCGACGGCGCGAGCCGCACGGTCACCTACGCCGAGCTCAACCGCATGGCCAACGCCGTGGCGCACAACCTCACGAAACGAGGCATCGCCAAGGGCGACAAGGTGGCCGCGCTCTCGCGCAACAGCATCGAATTCCTCGTGCTTGGCTACGCGCTGCACAAGATCGGCGCCTGGCTGGTGCCGATCAACTTCATGCTGCAGCCGCCGGACGTGCAACACCTGATCGACTTTTCTGAGGCCAAGTGGTTCTTCGTCGAAGATGCCTTGTTGGGCAATGTGACGCCCGTCATGGGTGAACTGCGAGGCGTGCGGCAGTTCGTTCAATTGGGCTCCGGCGCAAACCGCCCTGCGGGCTGGATGGCCTTCGAAGAATTGCTGCCCGGCCCCACGCACGAGCCCGAGGTGCTCATCGAAAGCGACGACGTGGCCACGCTGCTCTTCACGAGCGGCACCGAATCCGCGCCCAAGGGCGTGCTCTCCACGCACGCCAATTACTGCGCGGCGCAGCTGAGCTGGTCGCTGAACATGGGCGTTGCGCAGGACGACGTGTTCGTGCTGAGCATCCCGCTGATCCACATGGCGGGCTACCTGCTGTCCACGCTGTGCCTGACAAACCACGCCACCATCGTGATGACGCAATCGCCCCAGCCCGTGCAGATGATCGAGCTGATGGCGCGCCACCGTGCCACGGCCATCGCACTGCCGCCCACGCTCTACGTGGCCATGGTCGCCTGCCCTAACTTCAAGACCTGCGACCTCAGCAGTGCCACCAAGCTGATGACCTGGGCATCCACAATTCCGCGCGCCATGGTCGACGGCTGGAAAGAAGTGGCACCAAACGCACGCTTTTACTCGGGCCAGGGCATGAGCGAAACCACCGCCGCCGTGCTGACCGGCGGCTTCGTCTCGAGCTGGGCCGAAATGCCCAATGGCGACGGCCGCTGGGTCGGCACCGCCATCGCCTACGGCGCCGACGTGCGCCTGGTCGATGACGAGGACAAGGATGTTCCCGTCGGGATGGCCGGCGAGCAAATCATCCGCGGCCCCGTGGTCATGAAAGGCTATTACAAAAACGACGAGACCAACCAGCGCGTGTTCCGCGGTGGCTGGTTCCACACCGGCGATGTCATGTTCCGCGACGCCGAGGGCAATTATTTCTTTGCCGACCGCAAGAAGGACATGATCAAGAGTGGCGGCGAAAACGTCTATTGCCAAGAGGTCGAAAGCGTGCTCGGCACGCACCCCGCCGTCATGCAGTGCGCCGTGTTCGGCCTGCCCGACGAACGCTGGGGCGAGGCCGTCGCCGCGGCCGTGATTGCGCGCGCCGGCAGCACCGCCACCGAAGCCAATCTGATCGAATACTGCCGCGAGCGCCTGGCCGGCTTCAAGACGCCCAAGCGCATCTTCTTTCGCACCTCCATGCCCATCAGCGCCGCGAACAAGCTGCTCAAGCGCGAGCTCAAGGCCGAGTACGCGAAGGTTTGAGCAAATGTTGAATCGGCCTACGCCGGCCTTGCTGTCATGGGCGGGGCCGGCGTTTTTGCGCCACCTTGCGCGCCGCGCGCTGCGCATCTTCGAGTGCGGCAGCGGCCTGCCAAGCGGCAAATTCTTCGGGCGTCTCCAGCGTGATGCGACCCAGCACACCGCTGCGAAAGTCGTTGAGCACGATCTCGGCGGCCTTTTGCCGGCTCACGCGCCCGCCCGTCATCATGGCGCCGCGCTTGCGGCCTATGGCTTCGAGCAACTCTTCGTCGGGTAGCGCCGCGAGCGCCGCCGGCGCGAGGCCAAGCCGGTAGCGCGCTTCAAGCAGCTGGGCGTAGGGCTGCTGCAAACGGCGCAGCAGCTCGAGCGCCACCAGCTCCTCGTCGTAGGCGTTGCGGCCCACGGCGCCGCTCGCAGCCAGATGAAAGCCGCTTTGCGGCACGGCGATGCGCGGCCAGAGCATTCCCGGGGTGTCCCACAGATAAAAGTCGTCGGCCAGCGTAATGCGCTGCTCCCGCTTCGTGATGCCGGCCTCGTCGCCCGTCTTTGCCTGGCGTTTGGCTTTCAAGGTGTTGATCAGGGTGGACTTGCCCACGTTGGGCACACCGCACACCAGCACGCGCAGGGGCTTGGCCAAGCCGCCGCGCTGCGGCGCGAGCGCGCGGCAGCCTTCGATCAGACGCCTGGCCGGCGCCGCGTCCGAGGCGTCGAGCGCAAGCGCCCCTGTGCCGGACTGTGCACCGTACCACACGAGCCACTGCTGCGTGTATTCAGGGTCGGCGAGGTCCTGCTTGTTGAGCACCTTGAGCGTGGGCTTGTGCCCCGTGAGCTCGGCGAGCAAAGGGTTCGCGCTCGAGCCCGGCAGGCGCGCGTCGAGCAGTTCGATCACCACGTCGATGTCCGCAATGCGCGCAGCGATCGCCTTTTGCGTGCTGCGCATGTGGCCGGGGAACCATTGGATGGCCATGCGAAAGAGTCTTTCGTTCGTGTAGAAAGTTGAAAATTGGAGGTTGAAGGCGCCATGTCGGGGCATGCCGCCCGCGGCAGTGGGCCGGCCAAGCAATGGCGTGGCTTGCACGAATTTTGCATGTCTTTGCGCGGTTCCGCGCATGTGATTTTCGGTCAGCTTTTTCATTGCGACCGATCAGTCAGAATTCATTCAACGAGGCCACCATGCTCCCCGCATTGCTGCCCGCCCCCGCTGCCGAGCGCTTGCGCGACGTGATCACCGCGGCCACGCGCGCGCCGGAGCCCGACTGCGTGCCGGCGCGCGTCGCAGAAAGCGCCTGGCCACCCGGTCTTTTGCCACGCATCGAGCATTTGGCCACCGAACTCGCGCAGACGCTGCGCGACAAACAACGCAAGCAAGGCGGCGTGGCCGCGCTGATGGCCGAATTCAGCCTCTCGAGCCGCGAGGGCGTGGCGCTCATGTGCCTGGCCGAGGCGCTGCTGCGCATCCCGGATGCCGCCACGCACGATGCCCTCATCCGCGACAAGCTCGCGCACGGCCAGTGGCGCGAGCACCTCGGCCACAGCCGCTCGCTCTTCGTCAACGCCGCCGCCTGGGGCCTGCTCGTCACGGGAAAGCTCGTCTCCCTCACCGAAGAAAAAGCGCTTTCTTCCGCGCTCACACGGCTGCTCGCACGCGGCGGCGAGCCGCTGGTGCGCAAGGGGCTGGACGTGGCCATGCGCCTGCTCGGCGAGACCTTCGTCACCGGCCGCACGATCGAGGAAGCGCTCGAGCGCGTGCAGCCGCTCGAACAGCAAGGGTTTCGCTACTCCTTCGACATGCTGGGCGAGGCGGCGCTGACGGCCGAAGATGCCGCACGTTACCTCGCCGACTACGAGCACGCCATTCACGCCATCGGCCGGCGTGACGCGGAGCGCGGCGTGGTCAACGGCAATGGCATCTCGGTGAAACTGAGCGCCCTACATCCGCGCTATCACTGGTCGCAGCCCGACCGCGTGCTCGCCGAGCTGCTGCCGCGCCTGCTCGAGCTCTGCCACCTCGCCAAGCGCTACGACATCGGCCTCAATCTCGATGCCGAGGAAGCCGACCGGCTCGAACTCTCGCTCGACCTGCTGGAGGCGGCGCTCGCCGACCCCGAGCTCGCCGGCTGGGACGGGCTCGGATTCGTCGTGCAAGCGTACCAGAAACGCGCCCCTTTCGTCATCGACTGGCTCGTGGCCCGGGCCCGGGCGCACGAACGCCAGCTGATGATCCGCCTCGTCAAGGGCGCCTACTGGGACAGCGAGATCAAGCGCGCCCAGGTCGACGGGCTCACCGGCTATCCCGTCTATACCCGCAAGGTCTACACCGACGTCTCCTATCTCGCCTGCGCCAAGCGGTTGCTTGCCGCGCGCGACGTGACCTATCCCCAATTCGCCACCCACAACGCGCACACGCTCGCGGCGATCTTTCACCTGGCCGGCGAGCGCTGGCAGCCCGGCGACTATGAATTCCAGTGCCTGCACGGCATGGGCGAGCCGCTCTACGAGTCGCTCGTCGGCCACCCCGAGCGCCACCGCCAGGTGCGCATCTACGCGCCGGTGGGCAGCCACGAGACGCTGCTGCCCTACCTCGTGCGGCGCCTGCTGGAAAACGGCGCCAACACCAGTTTCGTGAACCGCATCGCCGCCGACGTGCCGCTGAAAACGCTGCTCGCCGACCCGGTGGCGCGCGCCCGGGCGCTCGGCGGCGCGCCCCACCCCAACATCCCCCTACCGCCCGAACTCTTCGCGCCGCAGCGGCGCAATGCGCTGGGACTGGACCTCGCCGATCGCCCCACCCAGCGCCGACTCGCGGCCCGCATCGCCGCCGACGATACGATCCGGCGCACGGCCACCCCGCTCGTGGGCGGGATGGCGTGCGAGGGAGCCGTCAGGCTGCCCTGCCGCAACCCGGCCGATACCGCTGATGTGCTCGGCGAGGCGATCGAGGCCGACGAGGCGGCGATCGCACAAGCGCTGGAGCTCGCCGCCCGTGCTCGCTGGAGCGAGACCCCGCCGCAAGCGCGCGCACTGCGGCTCGAGGCGGCCGCCGACGCGCTCGAAGCCCATGCCGACGCGCTCTTGGCGCTCATCGTGCGCGAAGCCGGCAAGACCTGGGCCGACGCCGTGGGCGAGATCCGCGAGGCGGTCGACTTCTGCCGCTATTACGCCGCCGAGGTCCGCCGTCTCGCCGCCGAAGACCCCGATCTTCGACCTTTGGGGCCGGTGGTGTGCATCAGCCCGTGGAACTTCCCCTTGTCGATCTTCGTCGGCCAGATCGCAGCGGCGCTCACGGCGGGCAACGCCGTGCTCGCCAAACCCGCCGAGCAGACCCCGCTCACCGCCTTCGAGGCCGTGCGCCTGCTGCACGAAGCGGGCATTCCCTGCGAAGCGCTGCACTTCCTGCCGGGGCGCGGCGAGACGGTGGGCGCGCGCCTGGTGGCCGACCCGCGCATCCGCGGCGTGATGTTCACTGGCTCCACCGCCGTGGCGCGTTCGATCCAGCGCACGCTCGCCGCACGCGACGAGGAAGTGCCGCTCATCGCCGAGACCGGCGGGCTCAACGCCATGATCGTCGACTCGAGCGCGCTCACCGAGCAGGTGGTAGCCGACGCGCTCACCTCCGCCTTCGACTCCGCAGGGCAACGCTGCTCGGCGCTGCGCGTGCTGTGCCTGCAGGACGAAGTCGCCGACAAGACCTTGACCATGCTGCTTGGGGCCTTGCGCGAGCTGCGC
>CAVPUD010000063.1:0-35222 GCA_963708545.1 uncultured beta proteobacterium
CGACGTGGTACTTGCAGTCCCATTTCGTGTGGTTTAGGCTTCCTATCTTGTCCATCCAGTTTCTCCTTTCGTTTGCTTGGCGGCTCACGATTGGGTGTTTCTGCGATGGACATCCATACCTACGCATACGTCAAACTGCTACTGTCTCCCCGGCATAGCCGGGGGATTACCCACTTTATTTATCTTGCGCTTGCCGCAGGCTGAAACTTACACTTTGCCGCTTCAGCGGTTGTGGTCACACGCTCCGCAGCCCTCCCTGCCATCACCTGGTCGCGCCGTGCATCCTTCGCAGCAGCATTTTTTTCGCATCGTCTATCCCTTGCGCGTGCTAGGCTTGGGCTTGGGCGGCCTCGCGGTGGGCACGGTGTTCTGGGAGCGCCATGCGAGTTGGGCCGCCTGGGGGGTTTTCCTGTTCGGGTGCTATTTGTGGCCCCATCTGGCCTACCTGATCTCCAAATACAGCAGCAACCGCTACCGCACCGAAATCTTCAATCTGGTGCTCGACACCTTTTTCTTCGGTGTGCTGCTGCCTTTGATGCACTTCAACCTGCTGCCCAGCGTGCTCGTGGTCACGCTGGCCATGATGGACCGCATCGCCTCGGGCATACGCGGGCTGTGGGTCATTTCATTGCTGGGGCTGCTGGCCGGAACGCTCCTGGGTGGTCTGCTCGCAGGCTTTCACTGGGCGCCCGAAAGCTCCATGCAAGTGATCCTCGCGTGCCTGCCCATGCTCATCGTGCACACGCTCTCGTCGAGCATGACCAGCCACCGCCTGATTCGCAAGGTGACGCGGCAGAATCTGGAACTCGACGCGCTGCGCCGCATCGATGCGCTCACGGGTCTTTATGGCCGCGGCCATTGGGAGGAGCAAGCCACAGCAGCGCTGCGCGCCTGCCATGCCCATGGCGCACCGGCCTGCATGCTGATGCTGGACATCGACCACTTCAAGCACATCAACGACACCCATGGCCACGGCGTGGGCGACGAAGTCATCCGCGCGCTGGCCCAGGTGGTGCGCAAAAATGTACGCGCCACAGACTGTGCGGGCCGCTACGGCGGCGACGAATTCACCGTGTTGCTGCCCGGCATGCAGCTCGAGGATGCCTTGCAGATCGCGCAGCGCATCCGCGCGCAGGTGGAAGGACTGCAGCTGCGCGACATGCCCGAATTGCGCTTTACCTGCAGCGTGGGCGTGGCTTGCGCCGAGCATGGCCACAGCGACCTGCGCGCCTGGATGGCTGCTGCCGACGCCGCGCTGTACGAAGTCAAAAAAACCGGGCGCAATAGCGTGGCGAGCGCGCCCGTGACCGCATTCGCACCTGCCGTGTGAGAACGATGGGCCTGCAGCCAGCATCAGCCTGGTGAGGCACCGGTGCTGGCGCGCGGCCAGCTCAGGCGCACGGTGCAGCCCGCGTCGGGCACGGCGGTGATGGCGATGCGTGCGCCGTGGCGCTCGGCGATGGCGCGGCACAGCGCAAGGCCCGTACCCACGCCAGGGAATGCTTCTTCGCGGTGCAGGCGCTGGAACACGCCGAACAAAGCGCCCGCGTGCGCTGCATCGAAGCCCACGCCGTTGTCCTCGACGAGCAGCACGCCGTCGCCGCCCTCTTCATCCACGCTGCGCACGGTGATGCGCGCCACGGCACGCCCGCGCGTGAATTTGAGCGCGTTGCCGAGCAGCTCGCGCAGCACCTCGCGCAGCAGCGCCGCGTCGGCCCACAGCACGGGCAGGTCAGAGTCGACCTGCCACTCGACCGTGCGCCCGGCCGCTTCGGATGCAAGCAGCGTGCGCACCTCGGCAAGCAGGGCTGCGACATCGACGGGCGCGCAGGCGAGCGGCGTCCGCTGCGCGCGCGAGAGCGCAAGCAGCCCGTCGAGCATGCGCCCCATGCGCTGCGCCGACTGCGCCATGGTCGCGAGGAAGTCGAGCGCCTCTTGCACGGTCTGCTTTGGCCCGTAGGCCCCGGCGGGCTGAATTGCGGAGTCACCCAGCAATTCGGTGAGCAATTCACGCACGAGCTCGCCATAGGCCGTCACGTGGCGCAGCGGCGCACGCAGGTCGTGCGAGACGGCGCGCACAAACTCTTCCTGCGCGGCTGCGAGCGCAGCGTTGTGCTGCTGGCACTGCGCGAGTGCGGCGCGCAGCGCCGTCACGTCATCGGCCACGGTCTGCGGCGCGTCTGGTGCGCCGGGGCTGGAAGGCAGCGCGGGCATGGTCAAGCCTTGGCTTGCTTGGTGGGCCGCTGCCAGCCGGGGATGTTGACCTGCTTGCCGCGCGCAACGCTGAGCGCTCCCGCGGGCACGTCTTTGGTGATGGTCGAGCCGCCGCCCACGGTGGCGCCTGCGCCCACCGTCACGGGCGCGACGAGCACGCAGTTGCTGCCCACGTGCACGTCCGCTTCGAGCACGGTGCGGTGCTTGTTCGCGCCGTCGTAGTTCGCGGTGATGCTGCCGGCGCCGTAGTTCACGCGCGCGCCCACGCTCGCGTCGCCGAGGTAGGCGAGGTGGTTGGCCTTGGCGCCTTCGGCCAGCGTGCTGTTTTTGACTTCGACGAAGTTGCCTATGTGCACCTGCGGACCGAGCTGCGCGCCCGGGCGCAGGCGCGCAAACGGCCCCACGAGCGCACTCGGGCCGACTTCCACACCGGCTTGCTCGCCGGCGATGTGCGTGTAGGGGTGGATCACCGCCCCCGCGGCAATGCGTGCGTTGCTGATGCAGCAGTGCGCGCCGATCTGCACGCCCTCGCCGAGCTCCACGCGGCCCGTGAAGATGCAGCCCACGTCGATCTCCACGTCCTGCGCGCAGCGCAGTTCGGCGCGTGCGCCGCTGCGCGCGTCGTCGCGCACATCGAAGCGCGCCGGGTCGGCCAGGCGCACACCCTGCTCCATCAGCGCCTGCGCCTGGCGCGCCTGGTGCGCACGCTCGAGCGCCGCGAGCTGCGCGGGGCTGTTCACGCCCGCGACCTGCAGCGCGTCGGTGATGCAGTGCGCGACCACGGGCACGCCATCCTGCACGGCCAGCGCGACCACGTCGGTGAGGTAATACTCGCCCTGCGCGTTGTCGTTCGTGAGGCGCGCGAGCCAGCCCTTGAGCCGCCGCGCGGGCACGGCCATGATGCCGCTGTAAATCTCATCGAGCGCGCGCTCGGCGACGCTCGCGTCCTTGTGCTCGACGATGCGCTGCACGCTGCCGTCCGCGGCGCGCACGATGCGGCCGTAGCCCGTGGGGTCGGCAGATTGACGGTGAGCAGCGCGAGCCGCTCGCCCTGCGCCGCGGCGACGAGCGCACGCAGCGTGTCGGCCTGCGTGAGCGGCACGTCGCCCGAGAGCACGAGCACGAGGCCGTCGTCTGCGAGCAGCGGCGCGGCCTGCTGCACCGCGTGCCCGGTGCCGAGCTGCGGCTGCTGGCGCACGCACTGCAGCTCAAATTTATGGTCAAAATAGCCCTCAAGGCTTATGGCACGGGCACAAGCAGCTTCCACTTCAGGAGCGCCGTGCCCCGTCACCACGACGACGCGCCGCGGCGCGAGTTGCGCCGCCTGGCCGAGCACGTGCAGCAATAGCGCCCGCCCCGCGAGGCGCTGCAAGACCTTGGGAATGCGGCTTTTCATGCGCGTGCCCTTGCCGGCCGCCATGACGACGATGTCGAGTGCTGTCATCACTTTTCCTTCCGGCGGCAAAGCTCAAGCCAAAGTCACGCGCGCAAATTTGCGCTTGCCCACCTGCACCACGTAGCTGCCCGCGGGCAGCTTGAGGCCCTTGTCGCTGACCACGCCGGCCATCGACGCGCACGCCGCCACCGTCGATCAGGCGGTTCGCCTCGCTCGTCGAGGGCGCGAGCTGCGCCTGCTTGAGCAGCGCGCCTATGCCCAGCGGCGCGCCCGTGAGCTGCACTTCGGGGATGTGCTCGGGCACGCCGCCCTTGCTGCGCAGCACGAAGTCCTGCTCGGCCGCCTCGGCCGCCTGCGGCGAATGAAAGCGCGCGGTGATTTCCTTGGCCAGCAGCACCTTCACGTCGCGCGGGTTGCGCCCGGCCGCGACCTCCTGCTGGAGCCGTTCGATCTCGGCGAGCGAGCGAAACGACAGCAGCGTGAACCAGCGCCACATCAGCGTGTCCGAGATGCTCATCACCTTGGCGAACATGGTGTTGGCGTCTTCGGTGATGCCGATGTAGTTGTTCTTGCTCTTGGACATCTTCTCGACGCCGTCCAGGCCCTCGAGCAGCGGCATGGTCAGGATGCACTGCGGCTCCTGGCCGTATTCCTGCTGCAGGTGCCGGCCCATGAGCAGGTTGAACTTCTGGTCGGTGCCGCCGAGCTCGAGGTCGCTGCGCAGCGCGACCGAGTCGTAGCCCTGCATCAGCGGGTAGAGAAACTCATGCACGCTGATGGGCTGGCCGGTGCTGAAGCGCTTGTGAAAGTCGTCGCGCTCCATCATGCGCGCCACCGTGTATTTGGCCGCGAGCTGGATCATGCCGCGCGCGCCCAGCGGCTCGCTCCACTCGCTGTTGTAGCGGATTTCGGTGCGCGCGGGGTCCAGCACCAGGCTGGCCTGGCGGTAGTAGGTTTCGGCGTTGGTCTTGATCTGCTCGGGCGTGAGCGGCGGGCGCGTGCTGTTGCGCCCCGAAGGGTCGCCGATCAGGCTCGTGAAGTCGCCGATCAGGAAGATCACCTGGTGGCCCAGGTCTTGCAATTGGCGCATCTTGTTGAGCACCACGGTGTGGCCGATATGGATGTCGGGGGCGGTCGGATCCAGCCCCAGCTTGATGCGCAGCGGCTTGCCCCTGGCCGCGGCGCGCGCCAATTTTTGCACCCAGGCGTCCTGCGGCAGCAGCTCTTCGGCGCCGCGCAAGGTGACTTCGAGCGCGTGCCGCACGGCATCGGTCACGGGATATTTTGTAACGGCGGAAGGATTCATAGGGTTTTCAGGGATGCCGGCGCAACGGGCGTCGCTATACTTCGGCCCACTTTGGGGGTGGCGCCGGATTTTAGTGCCGCACCGCCTGCTCTTTTTCGGGGGAGTCTTTAGGCCTGCGTGCCGCGCGGCCCAAGGATTCCGCAGTGTTTTGCTTGCGCAGTCTTGGTCTGCGCGCTTGGGCGGCTGCCTTGGCAGCGCTGGCTCGGCGCTAGCGTATGGGCCCGGCAGCCCTTGCAGTTTGGGGATAGATCTTGATCCATGGTTTGACCACTGCCAGCAAGGCATTGATTGCGCAACTGTCTCGCACCGCACAAAAACACCCCCGCCGTATCACCGCCGCCGTGGCTGCCCTGCTGCTCACGGGCGGTGGCGGCGCGTTTGCCGTGGCGGCTTTCGCGCCCGATGCGGCCGATCTGCCCGTGCGGCAGATCAGCTACCCCGTCGCCTCGCTGGCCGACGGCACGGCGCTCGACGCGCTTCAGGCGCCGGGCTTTTCGCTCTACCGCTCCGAGTTCACGCGCAGCAGCGACACCGCCGAGTCGCTGCTGCAGCGCCTGGGCGTGGCCGATCCGGCCGCGGCGGCGTTCTTGCGCGCGAGCGACGCCGCGCGCCAGCACCTGCTGGGGCGCACGGGGCGCCTGGTGTCGGTCGAAACCACCGACGACCACCGCCTGCGCAAACTCACCGTGCGCTGGGCGCCCGACGACAGCAATACCTTCCAGCGCCTGGTGGTCGAGCGCCAGGGCGAGGCCGAGCGCTTTGGCGCGCGCATCGAGAGCGCACCGCTGGTCGCGCAAACGCGGCTTGGGGGCGGCATCATCCAAAGCTCGCTGTTCGCGGCCACCGACGCCGCGGGCATCCCCGACGCCGTGGCCATACAGCTGGCCGAAATCTTCGGCGCCAACATCGACTTTCGCCGCGCGCTGCGCCGTGGCGACCGCTTCTCGCTGGTCTATGAGGTGCTCGAGGCCGACGGCGAGCCGCTGCGCAGCGGCCGCGTGCTCAGCGCCGAGTTTCACAACAACGGCAAGACGCACCAGGCCGTCTGGTTTCAGGAGCCCGGCGCGGCCAAGGGCGCCTATTACACGCTCGACGGACAAAGCCTGCGCAAAGCCTTCCTCGCCGCGCCGGTGGCGTTTTCGCGCGTCTCGAGCGGTTTTGCGATGCGCTTTCACCCCATCCTGCGGCAGTGGCGCGCGCACCTGGGCACCGACTTTGCCGCGCCCACGGGCACGCCGGTGCGTACCGTGGGCAACGGCGTGGTTGCCTTCGCGGGCGTGCAAAACGGCTACGGCAACGTGGTTTTCGTACAGCACGACAAGGCGCATGTCACCGTCTATGCGCACCTGAGCCGCATCGACGTGCGCAAGGGCCAGAACGTGGAGCAGGGCCAGACCATAGGCGCAGTGGGTGCGACGGGCTGGGCCACGGGGCCGCACTTGCACTTCGAGTTCCGCGTCGACGGCAAGCAGCAAGACCCACAGATCATGGCGCAGCAAAGCGCCGCGGCTGCGCCCGTGTCCCCCGCCGCCCGGCCCGCGTTCGAGCGCCTCGCGCGCAGCATGCGCATAGAGCTCGACGCCGCCGCGCGCGTGCAGCAGGCCCGCGCCGACTGACTCTTCGAGCCGCAGCGCAGCACCCAGCCCCATCCGTGCGCCGCCGCCCAGCACCACGCGACGCACCACCACCGACGCGCCCCGCCCATGTCCGAGCTCTACATCGGCCTGATGTCGGGCACCTCGCTCGACGGCGTGGACGGCGTGCTCGTCGATTTTTCTAAGCCAAAATGGGCCGTAGTGGCCGCTGCATCTGCACCACTAGCTCCTGAATTGAAAGCGCAGCTGCTCGCGCTGCACAGCCCCGCATCGGATGAGCTGCACCAGGCCGCGCTTGCCGGCAACGCGATTGCGCGCAGCTATGCGCAGGTGGTGCAAGCGCTGCTCGCCGCAAGCGGCACGCGCCCCCAAGCCGTGCGTGCGATCGGCGCGCATGGACAGACCGTGCGCCACTGCCCGGGCGCGTTCGATGGCACGGGCTACACGCTGCAGCTGGGCAACCCGGCGCTGCTCGCCGAGCTTTGCGGCATCACCGTGGTGGCAGACTTTCGCAGCCGCGACCTCGCGGCGGGCGGCCAGGGTGCGCCGCTCGTGCCGGCGTTCCACCAGCAGGTGTTTGGCCGCGCGGGCGAGACCGTGCTCGTGCTCAACCTCGGCGGCATTGCGAATCTGAGCGTGCTGCGCGCCGACGGCAGCGTGCTGGGCTTCGACTGCGGCCCCGGCAACATGCTGCTCGACCACTGGTGCCAGCAGCACACCGGCCAGCCCTACGACGCCCAAGGCGCCTGGGCCGCGCGCGGGCAGGTGTTGCCCGCCTTGCTTGCGACACTGCAGCAGGAGCCGTTTTTCCAAGCCCCGCCGCCCAAGAGCACCGGGCGTGACCTGTTCAACGCCGCGTGGCTGGCCGAACGGCTGCGCAGCTACCTGTCCGAACACGACGCGCCGCCCGCGCCCGAAGACGTGCAGGCTACCTTGGCAGAATTGACCGCCAGCGCTTGTGCAGCAAGCGCTTTGCGCTATGGGGGCAATAGCAATTTGCTCGCCGTGTGCGGCGGCGGCGCGTACAACGCCGACCTGCTGCAGCGCCTGCAGCGCCGGCTGCCGCAGCACGAGGTGCAAACCACCGACGCGCTCGGCCTGCCGGCGCAGCAGGTCGAGGCCGCAGCCTTTGCCTGGCTCGCGCGGCAGGCGCTGCGCGGTGCACCGGGCAATCTGCAAAGCGTCACGGGCGCCCGCGGCGCCCGTGTGCTTGGTGCGATCTACCCGGCCTGAACAACCGGGCAGGTACTGCCCTCAGCCTCTCAGTCAAAAAGATCAAACGGAAAAGCTCGAACCGCAGCCGCAGGTGGACGTGGCGTTGGGATTGCGGATCACGAACTGCGCACCCTGCAGGTCTTCTTTGTAGTCGATCTCGGCGCCGAGCAGGTACTGGTAGCTCATGGCGTCGATCAGCAAGGTGACGCCGTTCTTCACCATGGTGGTGTCGTCCTCGTTCACGACTTCGTCGAAGGTGAAGCCGTACTGGAAGCCGGAGCAGCCCCCGCCCTGCACGAACACGCGCAGTTTGAGGTCAGGATTGCCTTCTTCGGCGATCAAGTCCGCCACCTTGGCCGCTGCGCTGTCGGTGAAGTTGATGGGGGCGGGCATTTCAGTGGCGATGTTTTCGGCTACGGCGCTCATGGAGCTCTCCAAGTTCAAGATTTGGGGCCAATAGTAATGCAAGGCCCTCGGGAATTCGGCGGCGTGCGCTGATGACGTCTATTGCAGTGGGGGTTTAGGCTCGGCGCCGCTTGTCAGCCAAACAGGTCGAGCGCGCGCTGCAGCAGCGCAAGCAAAGGCTGCTCCAGCATGGGCAGGGTGGCGGCGATGCCCAGCAGCCCGACGCTGAGCGTGACGGGAAAGCCCACGGCAAAGATGTTCATCTGCGGCGCCACGCGCGAGATGATGCCCATGGCAAGGTTCACGAACAGCAGCAGCGCGACCATGGGCAGCGCGATCCACAGCGCGCTCGAAAACACCGCGGCCCCGAGCTGCGGCAGCTGTATGGTGGCAAGCGCCTGCAAAAAGCTGCCATCGGCAGGAAAGCGCTCGAAGCTCTTGACCACGGCCATGAGCACGAGCAAATGCCCGTTGATCACGATGAAGAGCAGCGTCGCAATGTGGCCGAAGAACTGCCCCACGGCGCTCGACTGGGCGTTGCTCGTGGGGTCGAAGAACGAGGCGAAATTGAGGCCCATTTGCAGACCCACGACCTCGCCCGCAAGCTCTACCGCGGCAAACACCAGGCGCACGGCAAAGCCTATGGCCAAGCCCACGGTGAGCTGCTGCGCGACGGCGCCCAGCGCCGCGGGCCCCGTGAAGTCTATGCGCGGCTGCTCGGCGAGCACGGCCTGCGCGCACAGCGCCACGAAAAAGGCGAGGCCAATCTTCACGCGCATGGGGATGGCGCGCATGGAAAACACCGGCGCCACCGAAAACAGCGCGAGCACGCGCAAAAACGGCCACAGCAGCGGCGCGATCCAGGCCACGAGCTGGGCTTCGGAGATGGAGATCATGGCTTGCCGGGCGGCCTGGTCAACCTAACCCACCGCGCCGGGGATGGCCTCCAGCGTGCGGCGGATGTAGTCCACCAGCGTGCTGAGCATCCAGGGGCCTGCCAGCGCGAACACGAGCACCGCGGCGATGAGCTTGGGCACGAAGGCGAGCGTGGCCTCGTTGATCTGCGTGACGGCCTGGAAGATGCTCACGAGCAGGCCCACGGCCAGCACTGCGCCAAGCACCGGCATGGCGATCATGAGCAGCTGCATCATGGCCTCCTGGCCCATGGTGAGGACGGTTTGGGCGTTCATGGGTGACAGTGATAAGAGGCTCAAGTCACGAAGCTCGCGGCGAGCGAGCCTATGAGCAGGTTCCAGCCGTCGGCGAGCACGAACAGCATGAGCTTGAACGGCAGCGCCACGAGCACGGGCGAGAGCATCATCATGCCCAGCGACATGAGGATGCTCGAGACCACCATGTCGATCACGAGGAAGGGGATGAACACCATGAAGCCGATCTGGAACGCCGTCTTGAGTTCGCTGGTCACGAACGCCGGCACCAGCACGCGCAGCGGCGCGGTCTCGGCGGTGGTCTTGGCGTCGAGCTTGGCCAGGCGCGCGAACAGCGCAAAGTCGGACTGGCGCGTCTGTCGGAGCATGAAGCCGCGCAGCGGCGCCTCGGCCTTGTCGAGTGCCTGCTCGAAGTTCAGCGTGCTCTTGGTGTAGGGCAGGTAGGCGTCCTGATAGACGCGCTCGAGCGTCGGCCCCATGACGAAAAAGGTGAGGAACAGCGACAGCCCGATGATGACCTGGTTGGGCGGCGCCGCCTGCGTGCCCAGCGCCTGGCGCAGCAGCGACAGCACGATCACGATGCGCGTGAACGCGGTCATCATGAGCAGCACCGCGGGCAAAAAGGACAGCGCGGTGAAAAACAGCAGCGTCTGGATGGGCACGGAGTAGCTCGTGCCCGCGCTGCCGCTGCCCACGAGCAGGGGCAGCGTGCCGGGCGTCTGCGCGAGCGCGGGTAATTGCACGAGCAGCACGCCTGCGAGCGCCAGCACGGCGCGGCGCGCTACCGTTTGCCACTTTGGGCTTGCGCGCTCAGCCATGCCCGCCCTTGCCCTGCGTGGGTTGCGCCTGCGCCATGGCCTGCGCGAACGCGGCCGCGCCGGGGTCCATCCCCGGTGCGGGGCTCGGTGCCGATACCCGAGCGCCAAATGCGTCTGGCAGCGGCACAGGCCCGGCTTTGGCTTGCGCGCCAGCGCCGGGCTGCAGCACATGCAGGCAGCTGATGTGCTGCGCCGTGACGCCGAGCACGAGCCAGCTGCGCGCGCCCTCGGGGCCGACTTCGACAGTAAGCACGCGCTGCTGCGGCCCCACGGCCACGGCCGCAAGCACGCGCACGCCAGCCCCGGCCGCACCCGTATCGGCGAGCCGCCGCTGCTGCAGGCGCCGCACGAGCCAGGGCAGCAGCGCGAGCGCGCCCACGAACAGCACCAGCAGTGCGAGTGTCTGGCTCATGTTGGCCATGTCGCTACCTTCCTGGGCTCAGCCGCGGCTGAGTCGGCGCAGGCGCTCGGACGGCGTGACCACGTCGGTCAGGCGGATGCCGAACTTGTCGTTCACCACCACGACCTCGCCCTGGGCGATTAGGTAGCCGTTGACCAGCACGTCCATGGGTTCGCCCGCGAGCGCGTCGAGCTCGACCACCGAGCCCTGCGCGAGCTGCAGGATGTATTTGATCGGCACCTTGGTGCGCCCCAGTTCGACCGAGAGCTGCACGGGGATGTCGAGCACGCGGCTGATGTCGCCCACGGGCGGCTCGGCGGCGGCGCTCGCGGGGTGCACGGGCTCGCCCGAGAGCGGCCCGCCCTGCTCGGCGTCGTGCGGATTTTGGTCCGCGGCTTTTTGTTCCTCGAGCGCCTGCGCCCAGTCGGCAAACGCGTCTTCGTCGCCTGCGGCGCTGTGTTCGGGGTTGTTTTCAGTGGCCATGTCTTTCTCCCATCCAGCCCGCATCAGACTTGTGCAGGGACTCTTCGATGCGGATCGCGTATTTGGCGTTGTGCGTGCCGTACTGGCATTCGAACAGCGGCACGCCATCGACCGAAGCCTGGATGCGCGGCTGGCGGTCGAGTTCGATGAAGTCGCCCGGTTTCATCGCGAGCAGTTGCTCCACGGTGAGCTCGGTGCGCGCGAGCTCGGCCACGAGTGTGACCTCGGCGGCCTGGATCTCGCGCGAGAGCACCTTGACCCAGCGCCGGTCGACCTCGATCGAGTCGCCCTGCGTCGAGGAGTAGAGGATGTCGCGTATGGGTTCGAGCGTGGCATAGGGCATGCAGATGTGGATGGCGCCCGCGAGCTCGCCGATTTCGAGCTGGAACGCCGTGGACACGACGATTTCGCTGGGCGTGGCGATATTGGCGAACTGCGGCTGCATTTCCGAGCGCTGGTAGCTGAGCTCGAGCGGATAAATGCCTTGCCAGGCCTTTTTGTATTCGGCGCTGATCACGTCGACGAGGCGCTGGATCACGCGCTGCTCGGTGGGCGAGAAGTCGCGCCCCTCGATGCGCGTCTGAAAGCGCCCCACGCCGCCGTACAAGGTGTCGATGATGCCGAACACGATGGACGGCTCGCACACGATCAGACCGCTGCCGCGCAAGGGGCGCACGGCCATGAGGTTGAAGTTGGTGGGCACCACGAGCTCGCGCAAAAACGCGCTATAGCGCTGCACCGCCACGGTGCCCACGGAAATTTCGGGACTGCGGCGGATGAAGTTGAACAGGCCGATGCGGAAATTGCGCGCGAAGCGCTCGTTGACGATCTCCATCGTGGGCATGCGCCCGCGCACGATGCGCTCCTGGCTCGCGAGGTCGTAATTGCGCACGCCGCCGGTTTCGACCGTTTCCTTCGCGGCCTTCTGGCTCTCGCCCGTGACGCCCTCGAGCAAGGCATCGACTTCTTCTTGGGACAGAAATGCTTCGCTCATGCGCGCTCCTTGCCCGGCTATTGGATGATGAAGCTCGAGAACAGCACGCGCCGCACCGGGCTGTCGGCGCTGCCATGCCCGTCGCGCGCCGCACTCGCGCCTTTTTCGGGCACCGCGTAACCGAGCGGGCGCGAAACTTCGCGACGGATGTCCTCCGCCAAAGCCTCCTTGCCTTCGCGCCGCAACAAGTCTTCGGAGGTACGCTGCGAAATCAGCATGAGGATGGCGTTGCGTATGGTGGGCAGGTATTGCTTGACCTGATCGGATGCCTTGGCATCAGACAATTCCAAGGTGATGCCGATCTGCGCGAAACGGTCGCCCCCAGGGTCGGCCAGGTTGACCACCATGTTGTCGAGCGGCAGGTAGGTGGGCGGCACAGCCGGCTCCGCAGGCGCAGCGGCCTCGGCATCGTCGTCGAGCGCGGCATGTGAGCGCTGGTACACGAACCACGCCGCAGCGCCGCCACCTGCGGCGAGCAGCACGAGCACCACGGCAAGGACGATGACCAGCCGTTTCTTGCTTTTGGCCGGCGCTGCAGGGGCTGCGGGCGCCGCTGCGGGAGAAGGGGGAGGCACGTTCGGATTCCTCGTGGGATTGCGTTCGGCGGGGAGGTCGGGCAACAGCTCTGCGCAAAGCAGCAGTGGGGCCATTATGGGCGGCCGGGCCTCGGATCATAGCCAGAATAGCGGCGGGAAAATGGCGGAAAACGGCGCATCCGCGCGGCTGCCGCAGGTGCCGGGAATGCGCCCCTGGCCACTTCGGACGCGATCGCGAACGCCATGCCTGGGCTATCGAAAACAATAGCTATGAGCGCTTGATAGGTCTGCGTGAACGGCATAAAAGGCATATGATCCTCGGGCATCTGCGGCCCCCAAGCGGGGCAGGGAACTCAGGCGAACACGTCCAGCGCGCGCCGCACGTCCACGCCCGCGCGCAGCCCGGAGCCCGTGTCCGCAGGCGCCGCCACGACCAGCCCCTGCGCGCGGCCTTGCCGCCCTGGCGCCGGCGGCTCCTGCGCCTGCCCGCCACCAGCCTGCCCCTGGCCCTGCGCCGTGGTGCCCACGCTCGTGCCCGTGAGCACCAGCCCCTGGCCCTGCAGCAGCTCACGCAGTTGCGCCATGTTCGCATCGAGCAGCGCGCGCGCCTGCGCCTGGTCGGTCATGAAGTGCACGCGCGCTTCGTTGCCGGTGAGGGACACGCTGACCTGCACCGCCTGGCCGCCCTGATCGACGGTCATCTCGGCGTTCTGCGTCGTCTGGTGCACCCAGTAGCTGATCTGCTGCGCGAGCCGCTCTTCGGCCCCGGCCTGCGCCGGGTCGGCGAGCACGGCGCTGGCATTGGCTGCGCCGGCGGCCTGCTGCAGCGTCGCCGCGAAGGTGCCGCCGCCGGCTGCGGGTACGACTGGCGAAGCGGCGCCGCCGTCACCCGCGCGGCCCTTGGCGCGCAAGCCATCGCCTGCCGCGCCCCCGGTCGCTGCGCTGGCAGCGGCAATGAGCGCATCCCGCGCTGCGGCCTGCGTCGTCGCTGGCGTCGTCTGCAAGGTGGCCGATGGCGGGTCGCTGCGCGGCGCAGCGTCGGCACCACCGCGCGTGCTGGCGCTGGCGGCATCGGTTTGCGCGGCCTGCTGGCCAGCGGCGGCCAGCACGTCCGCCCCGTTGTGGCCGCCCTGCGCCGCGGTTGCGCCGGGTGCCGCTGCGGCTTGCGCCGCCGCGCTGTCCACAAGGCCCGCCTGCGCCTGCGCGGCGCTGCGCGCCAGGGTACGGCGCAAGGCCACCCCGGCCTGCGGCCCTTGCTGCCCAGAGGCGGCGGGCGGGTCGGTGCCGGTGCCGACCTTTTCGGCATCCACCGCGTGGTCGAGCCGTGCCGTCTGCGCGACCAGGCCTGGCACTCCGCCCAACACGCCCTGCCACGCCGCCAGCGCGGCTGGGTCGGCCATAGCCGCGGCTACGTCCAGGGCGCCAGCGTCTGGCGCCGATGCGCTGTTCGCGGCCATGCCTCCCAGGGCGTCCTGCCCGAATGCGGGCGTGTCCGCGGGTTGCGCCGCGGCGCCATCCAGCGCGAGCAGCAAGGCCGCAAAGCTGCCAGCGCCCCGCGCGCCCGCCTGCGTCTGCGTGCCTGCTGCGGCCTTGTCGGAGGTTTTGCCAGGCGAGGGCTGCGCTGGCTGCGGCGCGCTGGCCGGATGCGGGGCGGGGGCGATGCGTGCGTGTTCCATGGTCATTGCTCCGTGGGCGGCTTCTATGGCTCGGGTTTAGGGGGTGGAAGCCCTCTGCGTGCGCAGGCGGTGTTGCAGCAGGGCGCGTTCGTCGGTTTGTTTTTGTTCGTGGCGCGCCTGCAATTGCTGCTGCTCGCGCTCTTTATGGGATAGCAGCTTGCGCAAGCTCAGCAAGCGCTGTTCGGCTTTTATAAGCTGATTTTGCGCCTGCTGCTCGCGCGCGTCGTGGCCCTGCACCACCTGGGTTTGCAGGCCCGCGGCGTGCTGCAGGCGCTCCATGAACTGGTAGTGGTGGTGCAGCACTTGCGGCTGCAGGCGCGCGTCGGCGCGCGGGCCCCAGCGCGTTTCGGTCTCCTGCGCGTAGGACTGCAGCTGGTCGAGCTGCGCCTGCGCGGCCTGTTGTGCAGTCTGTGCGCCTTGCAGGCCCTGGCGCGCGGCGTCGCGCTCGCGTTCGGCCATTTCGATGGCGATGCGCAGGGCATTCAAGGTTTGGACGTTGCTCATGATTTAGGCACCCAGCAGCTGCGCCATGGCCTGCACGCTTTGTTCGAGCGTCGCGGCTTCATACATATCCTGCTGCAAAAAAGCCGCCAACTGCGGCTGCAGGCGGATCGCTTCGTCGAGCTGCGGGTCGGTGCCGGGCACATAGGCGCCGACCTGGATCAGGTCGCGGCTTTTCTGGTAGCGCGAATAGAGCGCGCGAAAGCGCCGCGCGAGGTCGAGGTGCGCGCGCGTCACCACGCTGTGCATCACGCGCGAGGCCGATTGCTCGATGTCTATGGCCGGATAGTGCCCGGCCTCGGCGAGCGCGCGCGCGAGCACGATGTGCCCGTCGAGGATGGCGCGCGCCGCGTCGGCGATCGGGTCCTGCTGGTCGTCGCCCTCGGACAGCACGGTGTAGAACGCGGTGATCGAGCCGCACGCCGTGCAGGCCGTTGCCACTGCGCTCGACCAGCTGCGGCAGCTTGGCGAAGCAGCGACGGCGGGTAGCCCTTGGTGGCCGGCGGCTCGCCGATGGCCAGCGCGATCTCGCGCTGCGCCATCGCGTAGCGCGTCAGCGAATCCATGAGCAGCAGCACGTGCTGGCCGTGGTCGCGGAAATGCTCGGCGATGACCGTGGCGTAGGCCGCGCCCTGCATGCGCAACAGCGGCGGCGCGTCGGCCGGCGCGGCGACGACCACCGAGCGCGCGCGGCCTGTCCTCGCCGAGGATGTCCTCGATGAATTCCTTGACCTCGCGGCCGCGCTCGCCGATCAGCCCGACCACGATCACGTCGGCCGCGGTGTAGCGCGCCATCATGCCCAGCAGCACGCTCTTGCCCACGCCGGAGCCGGCGAACAGGCCGAGGCGCTGACCGCGCCCCACGGTGAGCAGGGCGTTGATCGCGCGCACGCCGGTGTCGAGCGGCGTGCGCACGGGGTCGCGCTCCATGGCATTGATCTGGCCGCGGCCCAGCGGCACGGCCGCCACCTGCGCGAGCGGCCCGCCATGGTCCAGCGGCTGGCCTTGCGCATCGACCACGCGCCCGAGCAGGCCCGCACCCATGGGCAGGCGCAGCACGCCGCCGCGCAGCGGCGCGCGCGGCGGCTCGCCCAGGCGCGGCACGGGCACGTAGGGCGCGGCGGGCACCACGCTGGCCCCGCTCGAAAGCCCCTGGATGTCGCCCGCGGGCATGAGCAGGGCACGGTCGCCCGCAAAGCCCACGACCTCGGCGAGCACGGCGTCCTGGCCCGGCATTTGCACCGTGCACTGCGCCCCCACGGGCGCGCGGATGCCGCTGGCCTCGAGCACCAGCCCGGTCAGGCGCGTGAGCGTGCCGCTGCTTTGCAAGGGCAGCTCGGCGCGCGCGCGCGCACGAGCCTCCTGCAAAAAGCGCTCCCAGGCGCCGGGCTCAATCGCCATGCCCGGCCTCCATGGCTTGTGGCGCGCTGCGGCCCGCTGCAGGCGTATTGGCCGGCGCATCTGCAGGCGCTGCTGAGGAAGGCGCGGTGGAGGGCGAGGTCTGCCACGCCGACTCCAGCCCCAGCGCGGCGATGGCGCGCTCCCAGCGTGTTTCGAGGCGCCCGTCGATCACCGTGCCACCCGACTCGACCTGGCAGCCGCCCGCCGGCACGCTGGCATCGGCCAGCCATTGCACCCCGCTGGCCTGCGCAAAGGCGGCCTGCAGCGCGGGGCCGAGCGCCTCCTTGTCGGCGGGATGCAGGCGCACCAGCGCGGGGCGACCTTCAGCGAGCAGCTGTTCGACGGCTTCACGCACCACGGGCAGCAGCGCCTGCGCGTCGGTAGCGAGTTCGCGCCGCACCACCTGGCGTGCGAGCTCGCAGGCCAGCTGCAGCACTTGCTGCGCGAGTTGCTGCTGCAGCGCGTCGAGCGCTTGCTCGAAAGACTGGTGCAGGGCCTGCAGCCGCTCGGCGGCTTGCTGGCCCTGGTGCGCAATGTAGTCGTCGAGGCGCTGCTGCCATTCGAGGCTGGCTTGCTGGCGGCCTTGCTCCATGCCTGCGGCAAGGCCTTGGGCGTAGGCTTCATCGCGCACTTGCTGCAATTGCGCCGCCAGCTCCTCCACCGAAGGCGCGGCCGCTGCAGGCAGTTCGGCGTCTGCGGGCGGGGCTTGCACGCCCTGCGCGGTCACGGTGCCGAAGGTCCACTGCGTGACGTCGCCCACCTCCTCGCTCGGGATGAAGCGTGCGTAGTGGCGCGCGTCAGACGAGGGCATCTTCGCCGCCTCCACCTAGCGTGACCTGGCCTTCGTCGGCCAGGCGCCGTATCGTCTTGAGAATTTCCTTTTGCTGCGCCTCGACCTCGGACAGGCGCATGGGGCCGCGCGACTCGAGGTCTTCGCGCAGCGCCTCGGCGGCGCGCGAAGACATGTTGCTGAAAAACTTTTCGCGCAACTCCGGCCCGGCGCCCTTGAGCGCCACCACCAGCGTTTCCGACGCCACTTCCTTGAGCACGGTCTGTATGGAACGGTCATCGAGCTTGAGCACGTCGTCGAACACGAACATCTTGTCCATGATCTTCTGCGCCAGGTCCGGGTCGAAGCCGCGGATGGCCTCGATGACAGCGCCTTCCATGGCACCGCCGAGCAAGTTGATGATCTCCGCGGCCGCCTTGACCCCGCCGAGCGAGCTCTTGCGCACCTTGTCGCCACCGGCGAGCACTTGGAACAGCACTTCGTTGAGGTCCTTCAGCGCCGTGGGTTGAATGCCCTCGAGCGTGGCCACGCGCAGCATGACTTCGGCGCGCTGACGCTCGTTGAATTGCTTGAGAATGTCTGCCGCGTGGTCAGGGTCCAGGTGCACGAGGATCGCGGCGATGATCTGCGGGTGC
This sequence comes from uncultured beta proteobacterium, assembly GCA_963708545.1. GTDB lineage: Bacteria > Pseudomonadota > Gammaproteobacteria > Burkholderiales > Burkholderiaceae_C > Extensimonas. The sequence continues at coordinate 17,535 of CAVPUD010000063.1, forward strand.
TCGTTGCGCAGCAGCTCGGCGACGGACAGCGGATCCATCCATTTGAGGCTTTCGATGCCAGACACGTCGCCGCCTTGCAGGATGCGGTCGATCAGCAGCGCCGCCTTGTCGTCGCCGAGCGCGCGCTTGAGCACGGCGCGCACATAGTTGCCGGTGTCGGACACGAGCAGGCTTTGCGCCGCTGCGGCGTCGGAAAAGCGGTTGATGACCTCATCAACCTTCTCGCGCGAGACGGTGCGCATGCGCGCGATGGTCTCGCCGAGCTTTTGCACCTCTTTGGGCGAGAGGTGTTTGAAGACCTCTGCCGCCTCTTCCTCGCCCAGGGACATCAGCAAAATGGCGGCGTTGTTCAGACCTTGCTCATCCATGGTGGCGTCATCTCAACAAGATACGGTGTGACACGTGCTCATCCTGGGAGGGTCTCGCCATTCACCCAGGTTTTGAGGATGTTGGCCACGGCTACCGGATTTTGCTTGGCCAGCGAGCGTGCCTCTTCGAGGCGCAGTTGCTCGGGCGTCGCAGGCAGGGCCTCGGTGCGGGCCGCAGGCGCCGGCAGAGGCGGACGCTCGGGCCGCTCGGCTTCGAGCGCGTCGAGCGTGCGCCCGGCGGCCTCGGCTTTGCGCGAGTCCAGCAGCACCGGGCGCACCAGCCCCCACAGCACCAGCGCCGCGAGCAGCACGGCGCCTATGGGCCACGCATAGCTGCGCAGCAGGTCCAGGGCTTCGGGGCGCTTCCACAGCGGCAGCTCGGACGGCGCAGCGGCGAGCGCCCGGAACGGCGCATTCATGAGGTTGACCGAATCGCCGCGCTCCTTGTTGAAGCCTATGGCGTCGCGCACCAGCGCGGTCATCTGCTCGACCTGCTCGGGCGTGAGCGCCTTGGTCACCGTCTTGCCTTTTTCTTCGAGCGTCTGGTAGTTCACGACCACGGCAGCGGACAGGCGCTTGACGGCGCCGGGGTTTTCGCGCGTCACACGCACGGTCTTGTCCACTTCATAGTTGGTGATCGATTCGCGCTTGCTCGCGGCGCCCGCCGGCGCGCCTTGCTGCTGACCGCTGGCCGCCGCCAGCGGGGCCGCGGCGCCGTTGATGGGCGCGCTCGAGGCCCCCGGCGGCTGGTTGCTCGTGGCACCGGGCACGCCTGCGGGCGGCCCCGGCGGCTGCGGCCCTGTGCTTTCCACCACCTGCTGGCTGCGCACGGCGCTCGCGTCGGGCGCGAGATTGGGGCGGTGCTGCTCGGAGGTCGATTCGCTTTGGCTGAAATCGACCTGCGCCGTGACCTGCGCCTTCACGTTGCCCGGCCCGACGATGGGCTCGAGGATTTCCATGATGCGGCGCGCATATTGCTGCTCCAGCTGTTGCAAATAGGCCAGCTGCTGTGCGTCGGCGCCACCGTTGGCAGCGTCGGGCGTCTGTGAGAGCAGCTTGCCGCTGTCGTCGAGCACGCTCACGTCTGCGGGCGACATCTCGGGCACGCTCGAAGAAACCAAATGCACGATACCGGCAATCTGCGCGCGGTCCAGCGTGCGCCCCGGGTACAGGCTCAGCAGCACCGAGGCCGAGGGCTTTTGCTGCTCGCGGAAAAACCCATTCTGATTCGGCAGCGCCAGGTGCACGCGCGCGCTTTGCACCGAAGACAAGGCCTGGATCGAGCGCGTGAGCTCGCCTTCGAGCCCGCGTTGGAAGTTGACCCGCTCCTGGAATTGCGTCATGCCGAAGCGGTTGCCGCCTTCCATGATCTCGAAGCCGGTCACCGAACCCTTGGGCAGGCCCTGCGTCGCCAGGCGCAGGCGCACGTCGTGCACGCGCTTGGCCGGCACGAGGATCGCGCCGCCCCCTTCGGAATACTTGTAGGGCACGTTCATTTGCGCGAGCTGCGCGACGATAGCGCCGCCGTCCTTGTCGCTCAAATTGGCGAACAGCACGCGATAGTCGGCCTGGCGGCCGAACACCACGGCGGCCACGAGCAGCGCAACGAGCAAGGCCAGTCCAAGCCCCAAGCGCAGACGCTGCGGCGTATCCAGCGCCGACAGCCGCTGCTGCCAGGGTGCGCGCGCCGGCGGAGTGTGCGAAATTTCGGCAAGTGCGGACATGGTGCGTGAAAAAGCTCTGGTGGTTTCCTCGCGCGGGGCATGCAAAAGGCAGCTGCGCTGGGGCCATGTGATTATTCGCGCGTCCCCTGCGTCTGTTCGTCCGATAAGGCGTTCATTTGACCATCATTTCGGTGCGCTGCAAGGCCTGCGCCGCAATAGCATTGCATTGCCTCATCGCTTCGTTCGACTTTCCAAGGAAATTGCCATGGACCTGCGCATTTCAAGCTCCACCGTCCCCCTCGCGGGCGCCGGTCTGGCGCGCCGCAGTGCAGCCCCGCAGGCAGGCGCGGGCGGCGTCGGCGGTGCCGGTTTTGCCAGCGAACTCAAGGGCGCGCTGCAGTCGGTGAGCGCGGCGCAAAACCAGGCCACGCAGCTGCAGCGCGAAGTGCAGCTCGAAAACCCCGCCGTGAGCCTGGAAGAAACCATGCTCGCGATCCAAAAGGCGCAAATCGGCTTTCAGGCCACGCTCAACGTGCGCAACCGCATGGTGCAGGCCTACACCGACATCATGAACATGCAGGTGTGACGATCCAAAACGCCGTGCCCCGCAAACGCGCCATGCCCGCTACAGTTGCGGCATGACGCAAAAGCTCACCCCTGCAACCACCGCCCTGCTCGTCATCGCGCCGCTGATGTGGGCGGGCAACGCCGTGGCGGGCCGCATGGTGCACACGCTGGTCTCGCCGTTCACGCTCAATTTTCTGCGCTGGCTGCTGGCCTTCGCGTTGCTGCTGCCGCTGGCCTGGGGCGTGCTGCGGCCCGGCAGTGCGCTATGGGGCCAGTGGCGCCGCTTTGCGCTGCTCGGGCTGCTAGGCATCGGCCTGTATAACGCGCTGCAATACATGGCGCTGCAGACTTCCACGCCGATCAACGTCACGCTCGTAGGCGCGAGCATGCCGGTGTGGATGCTGCTCGTGGGGGCGCTGTTTTTCGGCGCCAGGGTCGCGGCCCGGCAATTGATCGGGGCGTTGCTTTCGGTCGGTGGCGTGCTGCTGGTGCTCAGCCGCGGCGAGTGGGCGCAGTTGCTCGCGCTGCGCCTGGTGCCGGGCGACCTGTTCATGCTGCTGGCGGCGATTTCCTGGGCTTTTTACAGCTGGCTGCTGGTGCGCACCAGCGCGCCCGCGGGCATGCGTGGCGACTGGGCCGGCTTGCTCATGGCCCAAGTGGTCTTTGGTCTGGGCTGGTCGGGTGCGCTCTCGGCGTTCGAGTGGGCCACGGGGCGCGGGCACGTGACCTGGAATGCGCTGTTCGTGGCAGCGCTCGTGTTCATCGCCATCGGCCCGGCCGTCGTGGCCTACCGTTGCTGGGGCGTGGGCGTGCAGCGCGTAGGGCCCGCCGTTGCGGGTTTTTTCTCCAACCTCACGCCGCTGTTCGCAGCGCTGCTTTCGGCGGCGCTGCTGGGCGAGACGCCGCAGCTGTTCCACGCCGCGGCTTTTGCGCTCATCGTGGGCGGCATCTGGGTGTCTTCGCAGCGGGCCTGAGGCCCTTGGGTGATCTCGCGTGCCCGCTCAGAACGCACCCGGATAGGCACCGCCATCGGGCAGGATGTTCTGCCCCGTGAGGTAGCCGGCCTGCACGCTGCACAGGAAGGCGCAGATGGCGCCGAACTCCTCAGGCGTGCCAAAGCGCCCTGCGGGTATCTGCGCCTGCTGCTGGCGGCGCATTTCCTGCCCGCTGACGCCTGCGGCCTGGGCCATGGCCTCTAAAGTGACCTCCAGCCGCTCGGTGGCGAATTTGCCCGGCAGCAGGTTGTTGATGGTCACGCCCTGGGCCGCGATGGGGCCGCGCGCAAGGCCAGCCACAAAGCCCGTGAGCCCGCTGCGCGCACCATTGGACAGGCCCAGCACGTTGATCGGCGCCTTGACCGCGCTGGAGGTGATGTTGACGATGCGGCCAAACCCGCGCGCGGCCATGCCATCGACGGTGGCCTTGATGAGCTCGATCGGCGTGAGCATGTTGGCGTCTATGGCGCGCAGCCAGTCGGCGCGCTCCCAGTCACGGAAGTCACCCGGCGGCGGCCCACCCGCATTCGTGACCACGATGTCGAAGTCGCGCCCCGGCCCGCCGGGCGCGCTGAACACCGCCGCGCGGCCCTCTGGCGTGGTGATGTCGGCAGCCACCGCAAGCACCACGGGCTTCAAGCCATTTTGGCCTCTAGCGCTTGATACGTCTGCGCTAGCAGCTATCAATTTGGATACGGCCTGCTGCAGGGTGTCAGGCTGGCGCGCGTTGATGACGACGTTCACGCCCTCGCGCACCAGCGCCTGCGCGCAACCAAAACCCAAGCCCTTGCTCGCGCCGCACACCAGCGCCCACTTGCCTGCTATCCCTAAGTCCATGATGCGTCTCCCCAAAGAAAGAAGACCACGAATATAGGACTTGCGCGCAAAGATTTCAGGCCGCGTCGTCCGCGCAATGCCCGGCGTCGAGCGCAGCGAATATCTGCTCGTCCTCGACCTTGACCGGATAGACCATCAAGGCCTTGGTGCAGGGATAAGTGGTCGCCGCGCCAGTGCGAATGTCGAAGCGCCCGGCGTGGAAAGGGCATTCGATCTCGCAGCCGACGATCTCGCCCTCGGCCATGGAGGCGTCACCGTGCGTGCAGGTGTCGTCCATGACGAAGTATTCGCCCTCGAGGCACACCACGGCCAGTGGCGGCCGGCCTTCGACCTGCACCTGCAGCGCGTAGCCGGGCTCGACCTCGCTCGTGCGGGCAATGAATGTGTAGGCAAGCGCAGCGCCTTCGCCTTGCGCTTGGGGTGCTGAAGAAACAGAAGTGCTCATAAACCAAAATCAAGAAAGGAAAAGGGCCGTCCACCGCGGCCCGCAGAGGGCAAACATCATACCCAGCCGCTTCGCTGCAGCAGGTGAATCATCCTAAATCCGGCAGTTGAGCGCGCCCAAGCGTGTCGTCATCGGGTGCACTGGCAAGGCGCAAACCGCAGCCATGGCGGGGCCATGGCGAGGATTTGCAACGCGGCCAGCGTGCCCGAGGGCGGCGCGATCGGGTGCGCAGCGGTCAACTGCCGGATTTAGGATCACGGTGACCAGGTCAGGCTGCGGCTCGGCAAAGCGATTTTCAGGCTGCCTCCAACAGCGGCTCAGCCGCGCTCAGGGCATCCTCTTCCACGCCCAGCCCCAGATACGCGGCGCGCACCATCGGGTCGTCCATGAGCGCCGCGCCACGTCCCTCATGGACGATGCGCCCGCTCTCGAGCACATAGGCCCAGTCGGCCAGCGGCAGCGCCTCGTGCGCGTTTTGCTCCACGAGCAGGATGGTCATGCCGTCGCGGCGCAGGTTCGCGATGATGGAAAACACTTCCTCGACGATCAGCGGCGCCAATCCCATCGAGGGTTCGTCGAGCAGCAGCAGGCGCGGCTGGCTCATCAGTGCCCGCCCGATCGCGAGCATCTGCTGCTGGCCACCCGAAAGCAGCCCCGCATGTTCCTTGCGCCGGTTCGCGAGCGCGGGGAACAGCTGGTACATGCGTTCGAGCTCGCGTTCGACTTCGGCCTTGGGGCGGGTTTGTCCGCCCAGGCGCAGGTTTTCATCGACGGACAGGTCACCAAAGACGCAACGGCCTTCAGGACAATGCGCAACGCCGCGCCCGACACGTCTGTGCGCCGGCAGCTTGCCCAGGGGCTGGCCGTCCAGCTCGATACTGCCGCCGCGCAGGGGCTGCAGGCCCGAGATGGTTTTGAGCAAGGTGGTTTTGCCCGCGCCGTTGCTGCCCACCAGCGCCACCAACTGCCCCGGCATGACCTCTAGACTCACGCCGTGCAGGCACTGGATGTGGCCGTACCAGCTGTCGACGCCGCGCAAGCGCAACAGCGGCTGTGCGCCAGAGGCGCGGGAACCACTTGGGATAGGCTGCTTCATGGATCAACTCCTTTCCACCGAAAAGCGTTCATTTAGTGCCCAGGTAAGCGGCGATCACGTCCGGGTCGCGCGCCACCTCGGCCGGCGTGCCCTGCGCGATGCAGCGGCCATAGTTGAGCACCACCACGTGATCGGACACGCCCATCACGAGCTTCATGTCGTGCTCGATCAACACCACCGTGATGTGCTGTGCGGCCAGGCGTTCGATGATGCGCCCCATCTCGACTTTTTCGCTCGGATTGAGCCCCGCGGCGGGTTCGTCGAGCAGCAGCAGGCGCGGCGTGCGGATCAGCGCCCGCGCGAGTTCCAGCCGCTTGAGCGCACCGTAGGACATGGCGTCGGGCAGGCTGTCGGGCGAAACGTCGAGCCCCACCAGGGCGAGCAGTTCATCCACCTTGTCGCTCAGCTCACGGTCGCGCCGCACGAGCGCAGGCAGACGCAAAATTCCGGCCCAGAGTCCGCCCTGCAGACCAACGTGCGCACCCAGAAGGATGTTTTCGCGCACCGTCATGTTGCTGCAGATCTTGAGGTTCTGAAAGGTGCGGCAGACGCCCAGCGTGGCGAGCTCATGGGGTGCCAGCGTAGCGGTGTCGTGGCCGTCGATCAGCACCCGCCCGGCGCTTGGACGATAGAGGCAGCTCACGATGTTGAGCAACGTCGTCTTGCCCGCCCCATTGGGGCCGATGAGCGAGTGCACATGCCCCTGCCGCAAGGAAAACGTGACGTCCTCGAGCACCTTGGGGCCGCCAAAGTCCTTGTGCACGCCTTCGAGGCGCACGATGTCGTCTTCTGCCGCACGGCTTTGCAGGACGGCGCTCATGTGCCTGCCCCCGGGCGCGCAGTGCGGCGCGCGAGCCAGCGTTCGCGCAGTGTCGGCACGATGCCGCGCGGCATGAGTAGCACCACCGCAAACAGAATGCCGCCCACCACCAAGGTCTCGTACTCGGCCGCCTTGGCCAGCAGATGCGGCAGCAAGGTCACGATGCCGGCGCCCAGCACGGCCCCGGCGATGGAACCTATGCCGCCCACCACGGCCATCATCAGGAATTGCACGGAATGCAGAAATGAAGCCGCATCCGGCGTGACGAAACCCGAGTAATGCGCATACAAGGCGCCCATGAATCCGGCAATCGCCGCAGAAAACACGAAGATGCGCACCTTGTAGCTCTGCACGTCGACGCCCATGGTGGTGGCGGCAATCTCGGCATCGTGCAGCGCGCGCAAGGCGCGCCCCGCCGGCGAGCGCAGCAGATTCACCGAGGCGAGCACCGTCAGCACCAGCACCAGCAGCAGCACGCCGTACCAAGCGGCATCGCCTTGCAAGGTGCGGCCTGCGAACGTGAGCGGGTTGACGGACATGCCATCCGGCCCGCCGCTCCACTGCGGCTCGTTGCGCAACACGATGCCAAGCAAAAAGCCCACCCCCAGCGTGGCCACCGCGAGGTAATAGCCCGACAGCTTGAGAAACAGCCGCCCCACGAGCCAGGCCAGCAGCACCGTGCCGGCCACGGCGCAGGCGATGGCCAGCAGCACCGGCCAGTTCTGCATGGTCGAGAGATACGCCGACAGGTACGCACCGCTGGCAAAAAATGCCGCATGGCCCAGGCTCAGCTGCCCCGTGGTGCCAATCATCAAGGTCAGCGACACGGCTACGGCGGCGTTGATGAACACCAGGTTGGCCACCGCCAGATAGAACGGATTGGGCACCAGCAACGGAAACGCCGCCGCCGCGAGCAACGCCAGGACCGCGAACCACGCCGTGCGCGCCGCACCGTGCCTTGCGCCACGGGTCACACTTTCGCCTGCGCGCCCCTTCGAAGGTTTACCCGCAAGGGCCATAGATTCCATAGCTCCCATCACACACGCTCCACACGTCGGCGGCCAAACAAACCCGTGGGCTTGACCATGAACAGCAACACGATCATCAGGAACGGCACGGCATCCTTGTAGGCCGAGGAAACATAGCCCGCCGTCATGGCTTCGGCCAGGCCGATCGCGAAACCGCCGAACACCGCCCCCCAAGGGCTACCCATGCCGCCGATGATCGCGGCGATGATGCCTTTGAGGCCCACCATCACGCCTACGTCGGCATAGGTGTAGGTGATAGGCGCGGTGACGATGCCACCGATCGCGCCCAGCACACCCGACAGGCCAAAAGCCAGCAGCAGCACACGCTTGACGTCTATGCCCATGAGCTGCGCGGTGATCGGGTCCAGCGAGGCGGCGACAAAGCCGCGCCCGGTACGGCTGTGGCGGAAAAACCATGCCAGCCCGGCCAGCACCACGGCCGTGGTGCCCATCACCCACAGCGCCTGCGGCAATATCGTGGCACCGCCTATGCGCAGCGGCTCGCTGCCGCTGAATGCGGGGATCGAGCGTGTCTGCGTACCCCACAGCACATGGGCCAGACCGCGCAACATGATGCCGAAGGCCACCGTGAGGATGATCACCTGCAGCACCCCGGAACGCTGCAGGGTGTAGGTGAACACCCGCTGCAGCAGCAAAGACACCGCCAGGCCGGCGAGTACCCCGAGCAGCATGGCGAGCCAGAAGGGCATCTGCGTCTGCAACAGCACGGCCGTGACCATGCCGCCTATCATGACCGACTCACCCTGGGCAAAATTGAGCGCTCCGCTGGCGTTGTAGATCAGCGTAAAGCCCAGCGCCACCAAGGCGTAGCGCGCCCCTTCCGTAAGGCCCGAGGACAAAAACTGAATAAAAGCGTCCACAGGTATTTACTCCAGCAGCTTCCAGCGCCCGTCCTTGACCTGCACGATGCGCAGCGACGCGGCGGTCAGGCCGACATGATCCGTCGGGCTCATGCGGAAAGGACCGGTCACGCCGAGCACGGAGCTGGATTCGATCGCATCGCGCAGCTTGGCCGGATCTACGCTGCCCGTGCGCTGCACAGCCTCGCGGATCAGCAGCATGGCATCGTGCGCATTGCCGGCAAAGAACGACGGAACCTCGCCATACTTGGCTTGGTAGGCCTTGACGTAGGCTTGCACCACACCCTGCTGCGGGTTGTTCGCGGGTAGCTGGTCCCACACCAAGATGGCGCCATTGGCCATCACCATGTCCTCTGCGGCAGCGCCGGCGAGCTTCACGAAGGTATCGGAAGCCAGCGCGTGCGTGCCATAGTGCGGCAGGGGAATGCCCAATTGCTTGTAGTTCTTGGTGACGATGACGGCCGGCTCGCCGAAGCCGCAGTTCAGGATCGCCCGAATGCCCGGTGTCTGGCGCAAGTTGGTAAGTTGCGCGGTCATGTCGGTGTCTTTGACGTTGAAAGACTCCTCGCGCACGATCTTGATGCCTCTTTGCGGTGCCACCTCCTGCGCCGCGGCGAGGCAGGCTCGGCCAAACGCGTCCGTGCCTGCAATCACACCTACGTTGGCGAGGCCGCGTTTGCGCATGTGGTCGTAGAGGCGCGTAATGGCCATGGCGTCCGTCTGGTTCATCTTGAAGACGAACTTTTTCACAGGGTCGATGATCACCGTTCCTCCGGCGAGCGACAGCATGGGCACGCCCGCACGCTCGACCAGCGGTACGGCCGACATCGTCGTCCCGGTGGTAGAGCCGCCGATGATCACCTGCACGCCGTCGTTGTCGAGCATGCGCTTGACGAGCGTGTTCGCACGCGGCGGGCTGGATTCGTCGTCGTAGCGGAACAACTCAATCTTGCGGCCATCGATGCCACCCCCGGCATTGATCGTGTCCACATACATTTCGACCGTCTTCATGGCGCCCGCGCCCAGATAGGACGCAGGGCCAGTCACGGAAAGGTAGGCCCCGATCTTCAGGGGCGGTTTGGCCTGCGCCCAGGCGGTGGTGCCGAGCAGCGCCGAAGCGGCCAGCGCCAGCGTGGCTGTCAGACGTGTGGTGATACGGTTTTTCATCATGGTCTCCTTGGTCTTTGGATGTGAAGCGTTCTCTCTGGCCTGCCAGGAGAGAATCGCATTGAGGGGTTCTTCTTGCCGGGAGCAAGTGGCGCGCACCTGCTCCCGAAAACTTCTTTTCTGTTTATTCGACCTGCGTACTCCAGGGCACGAGTCCTGGTTCGGAACTGAGCCAGGCCTTGATCTCGTTTTTCTTGAGCTTGGCGTTCGAGGTCTTGGGCAGCGTGTCCACGAAGACTACGTGCTTGGGTGTCTCGGGGCGGCTGAGCTTGCCGTGGCAGAAGTCGATGAGGTCCGCCGCCGTGGCCTGCTCGTGCCCTGCGCGCTTGACGACCGCTGCGACCACGGCCTCGCCCCATTCGGGGTGCGGCACCCCGACCACGGCCACCTCTTCGACCGCCGGGTGCTCGACCAGCACGGCCTCGACCGTGGTCGGGAACACGTTCACGGCGCCGGTGATGATGAGGAACTTCTGGCGATCCATCAGATACAGGTAGCCGCGCTCGTCGAGGCGGCCAATGTCATTGGTACGCAGCCAGCCGTCGGGCAGGGCCTCTGCCGTGGCTTCTGGCAGGTTGCGGTAGCCCTTCATCAGCGTGTTGCCGCGCAGCCAGACTTCACCCACTTCGCCCGGGGCCAAGATGGCGCCCTCGCCGTCGCGGATGGTGCAGTCGTAGTGGATGCCAATGCGTCCGACCGATTTCAACAAGCCCGGTTCTTCGCGCAGCGCGAGGTCGTGGTCCTTGTCAGTGAGGTAGCTGATCCAGCCGCCCGTGGCCTCGGTCATCGCATAGGTTTGCATCAAGGCCACCTTGAAGGTGTCTTTGGCATCACGGATGAGCTTGGGCGTGGCCGGAGAAGAGCCGTAGATCATCATGCGCAGCGACGAAAGGTCATAGACCGGATTGGCGCGCACCTCGGCGATGGCGCGCTGCAGCATGGTCGGCACGAGCAGGCCCACGGTGACCTTGAAGCGCTCCACGTCGTGCAGATAGTTCTGCAATTGGAATGCACCATCCGGCAGCACCATGGTCATGCCGTTGCCCAGGCCCAGCGAGGTCATCATGATCACGACCCAGGCCGAAGCTGCGGGCATGTACCACACGTCGTCCGTGCTGAAGCCAAACTGAATCAGCGAGTGCAGGATGCAGTTGGCGCCGCCCTCGTGCGTGAGCAGCACGCCCTTGGGCACGCCCGTGGTGCCCGAGGTGTAGCTGATGAACAGCACGTCGTCACCCGCAAGCGCCGGCCAGACGGGCTCGCCCTGGGCTTGCGCGAGCAGTTGCTCGTAGTCCAGCGGCAGGCCGTGGCCTTCGCCGTAGCCGATCAGCGTGATGCCCAAAGCGGCGATATCGCCCAGATGCTCTTCGATCAGATGCTTGCAGCGCGCCTGCACGAGCAGGTACTTGGTGTCGCTGTCTTTGAGCACGTGCAACATTTCGGGCCAGGCGTACTGGGTGTTCAGCCCCACGCGCGGCGCGCCTATCTTCATGCAGGCAAAGAAGTGTTCATAGACTTCGATGGTTTCCTGCGTGAGGATGGCAACGGTGTCGTCCTTGCGGTGACCGAGCTTTTGCAGGGCCACGGCAAAGCGGTCGGAGCGCTCGTGCATCTGGCGCCAGGTGGCGCTGCGGTCGCCGCACAGGTAGGCGGTCTTGGTCGGATAGTTCTGCGCACAGCGCCGAACCATGTCTCGGGGTAGCATGAAAAAGTGTCTCCTTGGTTTCTTCAGCTCAAGCCGCCATGGACTGGCTTTGTTTGGCGGTATTGCGTACCGTTTTGCGTCCGGCGGGGTGTACCGCGCTACTGCGCACGATGCGGAAAATCAAACCCTTGTCGTCGAAAGCGGCTTTGAGGGCCATGCCCACTTGCACGCTCTCTGGCGCATCGGTCTCGATGCGGCAGATCAAGCGCGGGCCTTCCTCGAGCTCGACCAGGCCATGCACCAACGGCACGGGAAAGTCGGGTGAGTAGGCACGGCGTGTGACGGTGTAGGACAAGAGCTCGGCCTTACCGCTCGCGCGCTGCCAGCGCACGTTGGGGTCCTGCTGCGCGCACCAGCCGCGCTCGTGGTAGCCCAGCGCGGCGCCGGTTTTCTGGTTCACGGCAATCAGCAGCTGCTTTTTGGCGATGCCGGCGAGGAACTCCTCGTCGTAGCGGTGCAATTCGATGGCTTCCATAAGGTGTTCTCCAAGCAGGCACGCTCAATTCAGTTTTGGGTGCGGGCTCACCAGCACACAGGTGTGGTAATCGAGGCAGCCACCATTGCCGCTGACCAGAATCAGGTCGTTTTTGACCTGGCGCTCGCCCCCGGCGCCACGCGCCTGGATCACGGCCTCGGACAGCGGCGTCATGCCTTGCAGGTAAAAGCCCGACAGATGGCCGCCGCCCGTATTGACCGGCAGCTTGCCGCCCGGCGCGGTGTGGCCGCGTTCGACGAAGGCGCCGCCGGCGCCGCGCTTGGCAAAGCCATAGCCTTCGAGGCTCAGCACGCCGGCGTAAGAAAAGGCGTCGTAGAACTGGCACTGCGTCACGTCGCGCGCCGTGACACCGGCGCTGCGGTACGCGGCCTTGCCCGCCTGCACCGCGCCCGTCAGCACTTCGGGCTCGTCGCCGCGCAGGCCCGAGCGGCCGCGGTGCCCTTGCCCCATGCCATGGATGTAGGTGGGAGGCTTGGGCGCATCGGCAGCACGATCCGCCGCCGTGACCACGAGCGCGATCGCCCCGTTGACCGGAAAGCAGCAGTCGAGCACGCGAAACGGCTCGACCACGTAGGGCGATGCCAAATAGTCCTGCAATGTGATCGGCTTGCGCAAAAACGCCTGCGGGTTCAGCGCTGCCCATTGCCGGCAAGCGATGGCATAGGCGCCGAGCTGCTCCTGCGTGGTGCCGTACAGCGCCATGTGCCGGCGTGCCGCGAGCGCATAGCCCGCCGTTGCGCCCAGAAAACCCTGCCGCGCCTCCCAGCTCTCGATGCCGGACAAGGGCATGGCCAGCGCGAAGGTGTCGCCTCCGCCCTTGCCTTTTTCCTTGATCGGCGTGTCAGAGAACACGCAAACGACCGCCTTGGCAAGCCCTGCAGCTACGGCCAGCGCAGCGTACTGCACCATCTGCACCGCCGTGGAGCCTTCCGAATCCATGGCGGCAAGCAAAGACAGGTCGCGCAGACCGATGTCGTTTTGCATGCGCAGCGGCAACTCTTCGGTGTGCGCGGTGGGGCTTTTGTTCAGCAGCAGGCCGTCGATATCCTTGATGCGCAGGCCGGCATCGGCAATCGCCGCGAGGATGGCCGATGCGGCCAGCTCGCGCACGCTGCCAATGGGCTGGCGCGACATGGCGCTGAAACCCAGTCCCGTGATGGCTGCTTTCGCCTGGGGCTTTTTCGTTGTGGACTTCGCCATGGCAGGCATCAGATGATGAACGCCAGGCTGGGCACGTCTTCCTCGCCGTTCACGAGCATGACCTTCTTGAAGAACATGCCCAAGCTGCCGTCGGGGCGGCGGCGCAGGTGGTATTCGACGCGGCCGGGCCAAACTTCGAGCTTGCCAGTGGAAGACTTGCGTAGCTCGTAGAGCACGAAATTGCACTGCGCCTTCCAGCTGTCATCAGAGAGGCGCTGCACCTCGATATTGCTGAGCAGGCGGCGCATGGGCGACACCGGCACCTGGGCATGGCGCTTGCCGGTGGCCAGCTGCGCGACGCGGGTGCGTAGGCGCGAGCGGTTGTCGGCGATGATGGACACATGCTTGTTCATGTCGAAGTCGCCCTCCCCCAGCGGCACCCAATAGACCATGTCGTCCTCGACCAGCGCCTCCCATTCGAGGTAGCGCGACTCGTCGGCAAGGCGCGCTTCCTGGTAGAGGAAGTCGCACACCATGCGGTACTCGCGCTCGCTGACCGGGCTGGTCGCGGTTTGTTCTTTCGTGGCTGTCATCGTTGTCATGTCAACGCTCCTGGTACGCGCAGCATCGCGGCGCGCGGTGATGGATGAAGAAAGAGATAAGAGATAGAAGAGGAAAGGAATGCCTATCTGGCGCAGCACCTGGGTTTCAGGCCGGCTCCGTCATGACCTTCTTGTAGTGGTTCCAGAAACCGCGGTTGGTCGTCTCGTCGCTGATGTGGCTCACGACCACGCCCATGTCATCGACATGTTCGCGGTTCAGGCCGCGGGAGAGGTCGAGCCAGGCGTCTTCGCCGCGCAGGGCGATCTGCTGGCGCTCGGAGATCACGCTGTCGTCGGCCAGCAGGAAGGCGGCCGGGCCCATGGCGCCCTCCGAGTTGCGAATGATGCGTGCGTTGAGCTCGTCGGAGGCGCCTTCGAGCAGCATGGGCGTGTGCCACTGAATGCACTCGTGCGCGCTCACGGGCTGGAAGATCACGATGTTCATCTCGCCGAGGAACAGGTTCGGGAAGATGGCCGCGTGCGGCGGGCCGTCGCGCAGAATCTGGTCGGCCTTGGCTTCGCCGTGGAAGGCTTTCATCTGCGCCACGTAGTCGGGGTAGCGGTCGGCGCTGGTGTTGAGCCACTCCAGATACCGTTTGTAGGTGGGCGAGAAATACAGCTCGGTGTGGCCGTTGCCCCAATCCTTGGTTTCCGACTTCAGGCTTTCTTCGGTGGCGATCACGGCCGTGTCGTACTGCGAGCGGATCACCTGGGCGAACGAGGCGTGCACGTCGTTGACATGGTAGCCGTCGGTGTCGTTTTCGGGCAGCATCTTCCAGTTGGAGGCAAAACGCTGCTTAGCCCAGCCGGCGGTGAGCTTGATGCGACCCGTGGGCGACATGTCGCAGGAGCGGTCGAGCAGAATCTTGGCGCGCCCCAGGTGTTCGGACAGCGGCGGCACGTCGTCCTTGAAGCTCGCGAACACGAAGCCGCGGTAACTCTCAGTGCGCAGCTTGCGCAGGCCCAGCTCGGACTTGTCTTTCTTGAAGCCACCAGGATAGGGCACGTCTTTGAGATTGCCCCCGAGGTCAAACACCCAGCCATGGTAGGCGCAGGTGAAGTATTTGTCCTTGCCGTGCTTTTCGACGCGCAACATGTTGCCGCGGTGCGTGCAGCGGTTAACCAGCACGGCGATCGAGTCGTCGCGCTGGCGCACCATCAGCACTTCTTCGAGGCCCAGCGTGCGGCGCACGTATTCGCCAGCGCTCGGGATTTCGGAGTCGTGACCCACGAATACCCAGCCGCCGTGGAAGATTTTCTTCATCTCCTGCTCGAACAGCGCCTCGTTGGTATAGACGCTGCCGCGGATGCGGTCTTTTTCAATCAGGGCTGCCACATCGGGGACAGAGTTGAGACTAACGGTAGTTTGGGTGGTCATGACACACTCCTTTCAACGGCCGACATTGGCCCACAAACACATGAAACATATGACGGCGGGTGCGCCACCCAGGCACACCCGCTTTCTTTTAGCGCCCCAGGTCCTTGGCGCTGACACCCGCGATGCCCCAGTTTTCCTTGGGCATGTCGTGGATCCATACGCGCACGTTTTCCTTGGGCGCACCCAGCGCTTCTTGCAGTGCCTGGGTCACTTTTTGGATCACGGCGCGCTTTTGCTCTTCGGTGCGGCCCTCGAGCAGGTAAATCTGTGCAAATGGCATGGAAAACTCCTTGGCAATAGCCGCGTGACTCAAACGAAGCGCAGCCCCACGCTGCCCAGGTTCTGCACCTTGAGCGTGACGGCGTCACCGGCCTGCACGGCCACGGCTTCGGTGATGCCGCCCGAGAGCACCAGGCTGCCGGCCGGCAGCTCCTGACCGCGTGCGGCCAGGTGGTTGACCAGCATGGCCACGGCGGCAGCCGGGTTGCCGACCACCGCGGCGCCGGCGCCAAAGGCCACGGGCGCGCCGTTTTTCTCGAGCACGACGCCGAGCGTGCGCAAGTCCAGGTCTTGCGCACTCGCGATGCGGCTGCCAACGACGAAGCGCGCAGCCGAGGTGTTGTCGGCGATCACGCTTTTGGCGTCGAACTTGAAGTCGCGGTAGCGGCTGTCGATGACCTCTATGCCCGCTAGCACGAAGTCGCACGCCGCGAGCACGGCGCCGACATGGCAGCCCGGCCCTTTGAGCGCACTCTTGGTGACGAAGCAGATCTCAGGCTCGACCTTGGGGTGGATGAGCTCGCTGACCTCGATGGCGGCGCCTTCGGGCACGGCGAATTCATCGACGAGAAAGCCGAACACCGGCTCGCTCACGCCCATTTGCTTCATCTTGGCAAACGAGGTCAGCCCGGCCTTGTAGCCCACCACGCGCGCGCCGCGCGCCGTCTTGCGCGCAAGCACTGCGTCCTGCACGTCGTAGGCGTCGGCCCAGTCCATGCCGGGGTGCTGGTCCGTGATCTTGGGCGTGTCCTGCGCCTTCTGCTGGCAGTTCTCGAGGTACTCGGCCAGTTGAGCGATGGTGGCTTGGTCCAATGTGCTCATCACCGCTCCTCAGGCTGCCTTGGCGGGGATCAGGCCGCGTTCCTTGGCCATGGTCAGGGCCGTGTCTTCGATCATGTCTTCCTGGCCGCCCACCATGCCGCGGCGACCCAGCTCCACCAGGATGTCGCGCGCGGGGACGCCGTACTTGGCCGCCGCGCGCTTGGCAAACAGCAGGAAGGAGCCGTACACCCCCGCGTAGCCCAGCGTCAGCGCGTCGCGGTCGATGCGGATCGGGAAGTCCATGATGGGCACCACCAGGTCTTCGGCCACGTCGGTGATCTTGGCCACGTCCACGCCGGTTTGGATGCCCATGAGGTCGCACACGGCGATCAGCACTTCCATGGGCGTATTGCCTGCACCGGCGCCCAGGCCCGCTGCCGCCGCATCGATGCGCCGCGCACCCACTTCGATCGCCGCGATCGAGTTGGCAACGCCCATCGCAAGGTTGTGGTGGCCGTGAAAGCCAAGCTCGGTTTCGGGCTTGAGCGCATCGCGCACCGCACTCAGGCGCGCCTTCACGCCATCGGGTAGCAAGTGGCCGGCGGAGTCGGTGATATAGATGCAGTTGGCGCCGTAGCCCTCCATGAGCTTGGCCTGCTTGACCAGGCCTTCGGGGCTGTTCATGTGGGCCATCATCAAGAAGCCCACCGTGTCCATGTCCATCTTGCGCGCCATCGTGATGTGCTGCTCGGACACATCGGCCTCGGTGCAGTGCGTGGCCACGCGGATGGTGTGCACGCCCAGATCGTGCGCCATCTTGAGGTGATCGACGGTGCCTATGCCGGGCAGCAGCAGCGCCGAGACCTTGGCCTGCTTCATCAGCGGGATCACGGCGGACAGGTATTCCTCGTCGGTGTGCGCGGGAAAGCCGTAGTTGACCGAGCTGCCGCCCAGGCCATCGCCGTGCGTGACCTCGATCAGCGGCACGCCGGCTGCATCCAGACCGCAGGCGATGCTCTTCATTTGCTCGAGCGTCATCTGGTGGCGCTTGGGGTGCATGCCGTCACGCAGGGTCATGTCGTGGACGGTGATTTTGGTTCCAGCAAGATTCATGGTGCGTCCTTTCAGGCGGCAACGGGTTCGAGGGTCAAGGCGCCGCTGAGGATTTCTTCAGCAAACATTTCGGCGGTGCGCGCGGCGGCGGCGGTCATGATGTCGAGGTTGCCCGCGTACTTGGGCAGGTAGTCGCCCAGGCCCTCGACCTCGAGGAAGATCGAGACGCGCTTGCCGTCGAACACCGGGCCGTTGACTAGCTTGTAGCCGGGCACGTACTGCTGCACCTCTTTGATCATGGCGTGAATGGACGCGGTGATCTTGGCCTGGTCGGGCTCGGTCTCGGTCAGGCAGTGCACGGTATCGCGCATGATCAGCGGCGGATCGGCCGGATAACAAATCATT
>CAVPUD010000064.1:0-3715 GCA_963708545.1 uncultured beta proteobacterium
CATTTCGAGTGTTGCTTTTTGTCCATTTCTCAATGCTATGACACCCTGAGATTTCTTGGACTCACCTACTACCTTACCCAAAACTTCTAAAAGCAATGAGATACTCTTTAGAGAGTCATCATTTGCTGGGATAGGATAATCTACTAGGTCTGGATTACAGTTGGTATCTATCAAGGCTATAATTGGAATATGTGCTATTCTAGCTTCCTTTATAGCTAATTTCTCTACTTTGCTGTCTATTACTATGATTGCTGCTGGTAATTTATCCATGAACTTAATTCCTTTGTATATTCTATCCAATTTCTCTGATTCTCTTTGCATGAATAGTCTTTCCTTCTTAACAAGGTCTTCTCCTCCTCTTGCAAGGCTTTCTTCCACCCGCGAGCGCCCACAGCACGAGCGTGGCCAGGCGCACGCCCCAGGCCGCCCCGCCAGGGAGCGCCGAGGCACCGCGCGTCGCAAAGGATGGAAAGCGCAACATGCGGGGATTATCATGCACGCGCTTGCTGCGCCTGCCGCGGCTTTCGGCCGCCTTTTCACCCACGATTTACGCAAATTGGGCTTAGGCAAAGCGTCCGCCCCATGGCAAAACACTTCGCTGCATCCTTGTTTGCGCAAGTCCCGTCACCGTTCATTCCCCAGAGTCCCTGCCGTGCCTTTTCCTACCCTTCGCTCCCGCCCCACCGCCACCCGCCGCCAGCGTACGCAGCGCGGCTTCACGCTGATCGAGCTCATGGTGGTGCTGGTCATCATCGGCGTGCTGGCCGCGCTGATCGTGCCCAACGTGCTCAGCCGCACCGACGACGCACGCGCCACCGCGGCGCGCACCGACATTGCCAACCTCGTGCAGGCGCTCAAGCTCTACCGCCTGGACAACCAGCGCTACCCCACGGCCGAGCAAGGCCTGCAGGCGCTGGTCAGCAAACCCACCACGCCACCGGTGCCGGGCAACTGGCGCCCTTACATCGACAAGCTGCCCAACGACCCCTGGGGCCGGCCCTACCAGTACCTGAACCCGGGCATCAAGGGCGAGATCGACGTCATGTCCTTCGGCGCAGACGGTCAGAGCGGCGGCGAAGGCAAGGACGCCGACATCGGCAGCTGGCAGTGAAATTTATCATTTAGATAGCTACTAGCGCTTGCCCATCGTGCCTTTACGGCATTTTTCATTGAAAACCCCAAGTGGCTTCACGCTGCTCGAATTGCTCGTCGTGATCGCGATCATGGCGCTCGCGACGGCGGGCGTGAGCCTGTCTTTGCGCGACGGCGGCCAGGCGCAGCTCGAGCGCGAAGCCGAGCGGCTTGCGGCGCTGCTCGAAGCGGGGCGGGCACAGTCGCGCGCGAGCGGCGTGCCCGTGCGCTGGCGCGTGCTCGCGCAGGGCGGCTTTCGCTTCGAGGGCCTGCCGCAGGGCAGCAGCCTGCCGCAGCAATGGCTGGACGCGCGCACCACGGCGCTGGGCGCGGACAGCCTGCTGCTGGGCCCCGAGCCGCTGATCGCGCCGCAGCAGGTCGTGCTCACGCGCGCCGACCTCGCCGGCCCCGCACTGCGCGTGGCCACGGACGGCTTGCATCCGTTCCACGTCGAGCCGCTGCCATGAACCTAGAAACCGCAGTTGACCGCTCGAAACCTGCCCCAATGCCGTATGTGGATTGACCCTTTTGCCTTTTGCAAACATCACCTATTGGGTGAAAACGCTCTACGCCCTGCAGCACCGCGCTCGGCACGCCATACGGCGTTGCTCCTCCTAGGAGCCTGTCGGACTTTGGGCGTCGAAAGCGAGAATGTGCCCCAGCGAGGCCAGTTTTTGCCGGATTCGCAGCCCCATAGTGGTGCTATGGGGCAAGAAGACGGTAAAAAATGGGCCGCTGCGGCGCATTCGCAGCCGACGATTCCAAAGTCCGACAGGCTCCTAGCGGGCAGCCAGCCCGCTGCGTCGTCGCGCCTTGCCTGGCGCACCGATCACGGCACTGCAGGGCGTAGCCAACTGCGGTTTCTAAGATGAGCCCCGCGACGCCACCGTGCGCACGCGGCCTGCGCCGCAGCGGCAAAGGCTTGCGCCCCCCCCAGCCGAGCCTACATGCCAGCGCCCGCCCCTGCCCGCGGCGCAGCGCCGGCTTCACGCTGGTCGAAGTGCTGGTGGCGCTGGCCATCGTGGCCACGGCGCTGCTCGCGGGCGTGCAGGCCACGAACGCGCTCACGCGCCATGCGCAGCGCGAGGCCGACGTGCTGCTCGCGCAGCTGTGCGCCGAGAACGAGCTCGTCAAGGTGCGCCTGGCGCGCCAGATGCCCGACGTGGGCGACAGCACCCAGGCTTGCGCGCAGGCCGGGCGGCAACTCGCGGTGGCCGTGCACGTGCGCCCGACGCCGAACCCGAGCTTTCGGCGCGTGGAGACGCAGGTATTCGACGAGGGCGCGCGCCCCATCCTGCGCCTGGCGACCATCGTCGGGCGCTATTGAACGGGCCACACCGCGCCGCCATGAACGCCTTGCGCCGCATCGCATTTCGCCCATTCCCGCGCCCGCCGGGCCCGGCGCGCAAGCCCCGTGAGCGTGGCGCACGGCCGGCGCGTCTGCCCGCCCTGCATTTCCCGCACGGCTTTACGTTGATCGAGCTGCTCGTGGCGCTTGCGCTCATGGCGCTGATGGCGCTCATGAGCTGGCGCGGCATAGACGGCATGCTGCGCACGCAGGAGCAAACGCGCACCCGCGCCGACGCGCTGCTGGTGCTGCAGGCGGCGCTGGGCCAGTGGGGCGCAGACCTCGACGCCATGCTCGCGCTGCCCCACCTCGTGCCCATAGACTGGGACGGCCAGGTGCTGCGCATCACGCGGCGCAGCAGCGCGCCCAGCGACGAGGGCGCGCTCGTGGTCGCCTGGACGCGCCGCACCGCGCCCAGCGGCGCGCAGTGGCTGCGTTGGCAGTCGCCCCCGCTGCGCACGCGCGCCGCGTGGCAGCAAGCCTGGCAGCAGGCCGCGCAATGGGCGCGCAACCCCAGCAGCGCCGACCAGCAGCGCGAAGTGGCGCTGCTGCCCATAGACGGCTGGCAGATTTTTTACTTCCGCGGCAACGCCTGGTCGAACCCGCTTTCGAGCAGCGGCGCCGCGGCGCCGGCCAACGCCAGCCCAGGCGCGGCCGGCCTGCCGCTTTTGGGCACGCCTGGCACCGCAGCCACTTCGGCCATGCCCGACGGCGTGCGCCTGCTGCTCACGCCAAGCCCGGGGCAGGCGCTCACGGGCCAGATCACGCGCGACTGGGCCAGCCCTTTGCTCGGAGGCGGCAAGTCATGAACGCCGTGCACGCCAAGCACGCGCGCCAAAGCCCAGCGCTGCAGCCCGCGCGGCGCAAACTTCCCGTCCGATCCAAACGCCCCGAGCAGCCGCGGGCCAAGCCGCGCGGCGCGGCGCTGCTCGCGGCCATGCTCACGGTGACGCTGGTGGCCACGCTCGCGGCGACGGCGCTGTGGCAGCAATGGCGCGCGGTGGAAATCGAAACCGCCGAGCGCGCGCGCGTGCAGGCCGCGTGGATCATGCTTGGCGCGCTCGACTGGTCGCGCCTGATCCTGCGCCAGGACGCGCTCGCGGGCGGTGCCGACCACCTGGGCGAACCCTGGGCCATGCCGCTGCAGGAGGCGCGCCTGTCTTCGTTCCTGGCGGGCGAAGGCAACGCGGCCCCGCCCGAAGACGCGAGCACCGACCTCAGCGACGCCTTTCTGTC
>CAVPUD010000065.1:0-51608 GCA_963708545.1 uncultured beta proteobacterium
AGTCAGTTAAGCCACTGACTGGCATTTTTTCGTTGGGAACTTGCTGCGAGAGCGCTTGAGCTCGCGTGGGAAAGAGCGCCCGGCTCGGCGAGGCGGGAGCACGAAGTAACGGGCTTGCTCCAACAGCCACTGCAAGAGTACAGGCAAGGTGCCAGCGCGCGCCAGATGCACCGTGTTGATCGCCCCCACGATGGCATGGCGCGCCGTATGAAAGCTGATGCGGGTCGGCGCAACCCCTTCATGCTCGGCCATCAGACGCATCCAGCGCCTGAGCAGCGTGTAGGCGATCAGCACGCCCCAGACCTCCTGCTTGACCAGTTCGGGCTGTTTGCTGCGCAACACGGCTTGACCTTGTTGCAGCGATTGCTTGATTTCTCGAAACCCCAGTTCGATCTCCCAGCGCTGACGATACAACTGCGCCAGTGATGCTGCGGCAAACCGCTCAGGATCAAGCATCGAAGTGATAAAGCGCCTGATCCTGCCCCCAGTGCGCACCTCGATCAACCGGGCCTGCCAATGGCTGGGCAGCTCTGGGTGCAGCTTCCTGGCGCGCGGCGACACGGGCATGCGAATCAGCCAGTCGCCTTCGCCCAAAGTCTGCACCACCTCATGACGCAGCTTGTCCTTGGCACGCATGAGCCAATGGCGCTGCTGGCCCGCTTGGCTCCACTGCAGCAAAAACGCGGCGCTGAAATAGGCGCGATCGAACAAGGTGATGGAGTGATCCAGGCCGCGCAGTCCTGCCGCCAACGTCAGCTCGCCGCAGCCGTAGTCCCCCAATCGGGCATCGAGAAGCTCATGGCTGTCGGTGTCCAGCAAGCAAACGGCGCGCACCATGGGCCAGGACTGAGGGCCGTATTGCGTCTGGCCGCTGCCCAATTGCTGGCGGTTGTCCTGGCTGTCCGGGGCTGACCAAACCACGCCATCGACCGCCAGCACGCGCAAATCTGTTGCGTGCACCGCATGGGCACGGCCCCAGGCGTTGGCGAGCAGGGTAAACAAGTGTTCCATGGGTTGGGCCCCCAGCCGCTGGCGAGCCTGCACGCTGGCGCTGGGTGCGGGTAGTTCCTTGCCCTCCAACGTCAGCGCCATCTCCTGCACCACTTGCCACAGCGGCATGTGACGAAACAGCGCCACTCCGATCACCAGCCACACGGCATGTTCAGCGGGCAGCTTGCGACGGCGTATGGAGGCTTTGCCTGTGGCAGCCAGCGCTTGTTCGATCCAGGCCGGATCCAACAGCGCGCTCAACTCGGTTATCCCGTTGGCAGGCAGTGCCTCCAACGTCTCGTTCAGGGTGGTTTGCAGCAGGCTCAAAGCAAAAAAGGGAACATGTTGAACATGTTCCCTTTTTAGACTAGATCAGCTTCGCTTTGGCTTAACTGACTGGCATTGGCCGGATGGCGGCTTTTGTTATTGGGGGCCGGCGCTGTTTTCGCCTGGCACCGCCTTTCCCTTTCAGGGTTTTCCTGGCCTGCAAAATGGGCATGTTTTGTGCTTGAATAACCGCATCGTTTGCCAGAGGAGCCGATGATGCAAGAACAAAGCCTTGTCCCCCAGTCCTCCGTTTTGCGCCTGCCGGTGGCGCAGATACGCCACGTGTTTTCTCCCGCCGAGGTCGAGCGCAAGCTCGCGCGGCTGCAGGAGTCTGGCAGCCAGCGCGAATACGACAACCTGCGCAGCGTCTATGAACGCATGCTAGAGCGCGGCCCCGAGCGCTTCCAGGTCAAACCCGCCGGCGTGCCCGACATGGCCGCACTGTATGAGGCGCTGCCCAACTTCAGCGCCGTGCTCGACGACGTGAAGCGCCACGTCGCACTCGCGCAGGACAGCAGCGACGGCCTAGAAGTCACGCCCATGCTGCTGCTGGGCCCGCCCGGCATAGGCAAGACCCATTTCGCGCGCCAGTTGGCAGAGTTGCTCGGCACGGGCATGAACCTGCTGCCCATGAGCTCGATGACGGCGGGCTGGCTGCTCTCGGGCGCCTCGTCGCAGTGGCGCGGTGCGCGTCCAGGCAAGGTGTTCGAGGCGCTGGTCGAAGGGGAATACGCGAACCCGGTGCTCGTCGTCGATGAAATCGACAAAGCGAGCGGCGACGCGCAGTACGACCCGCTGGGCGCACTCTATAGTCTGCTCGAGCACGACACGGCGCAGAGCTTTACCGACGAATTCGCCGAAGTGGCCATAGACGCAAGCCAGGTCATCTGGATCACCACGGCCAACGACAGCCGCAGCATCCCTGACCCCATCCTGAACCGCATGAACGTGTTCGAAGTCGATGCTCCCACGCTCGAGCAGGCGCGCACGATCGCGCGCAATCTTTACCAAAGCATTCGCGCGGGGCACGACTGGGGCCGCCTGCTCGACCCCGAGCCAACCGACGACGTGCTCGATGTGCTCGCACAGATGCCGCCGCGCGAAATGCGCCGCGCACTCATGACGGGCTTTGGCAACGCGCGGCTCGACCGGCGCGCAAGCGTGCTCGTGGCCGACTTGCCCAAGGCCGCCACAGGGCGCAGCCGCATCGGCTTCGTGCAGTGAATACGACCGCGCCGCGAACAGAAAAATTCAGCCGTTGACCAAGGCTTCGCGCGGCGGCCTCAGGCCGCCGCGTACATGCGGTCTTCAAACAACCACTTGCGCTGCGCGCCAAGCACCGCCATCGGATACGGCGCCTGGCCGCGGCTGCCGTTGTAGCGGCCCAGCGCCAAAAAGAGATCACCGCGCTCGCGCTCGAGGTAGTGGCGCAAGATCACGCAGCCAAAGCGCAGATTGGTCTGCATGTGAAACAGCTTGCCAGCGTCGCCGTCGCCGATCAGGCGCGCCCAAAATGGCATGACCTGCATGTAACCGCGCGCCCCGACGCTAGAGACCGCGTACTTGCGAAAGCCGCTCTCGACCTGGATCAAACCAAGTACCAAGGACACGTCCAGCCCCGCGCGCTTGGACTCGTACCACACGGTCTGCAGAAAGTCGCGCCGCCGCTCCCATTGCGGCTTGCGGCTGCGCAGGCGGTCGCTCATAGTGCCCAGCCAGCGCAGGTAGCGAATGCGCGCATCGGTGCTCGTAAATTCGGGCTCGGGCGGCGCCGAGTTGCTCACGGCCAGGTGCAGCGCAGTGCGCACCGAGTCCGCAAGCGGTTCCTCGATCTGTCCGCCCGCATGCGCTGCCTGCGGCGCGGCCAGCCAGGCAGCAGGCGCGCCCAGGGCTGCCAGGCAAGCGCGCCGCGACACGCCTACGCCCAAGGCCCCGGTTGCGCCGCGCCGCGTGCTCATGCCGTCATGCCCCCATACGGCCCTGCAGGTGAGCCAGAATGTCCGCGAGCGCCACCTTGGTAGCCACCGTGTCGCGGCGGTGCTGGTATTCGACCTGCGCCTCCTTCAAGCCACGCTCGGACAGCACGATGCGGTGCGGCACGCCGATCAGCTCCCAATCGGCAAACATCGCGCCCGGACGCTCGCCGCGGTCGTCGAGCATCACGTCGATGCCAGCGGCACACAAGTCGGCATAGAGCGCTTCTGCCGCAGCGCGCACGGCCTCGCTGCGCTCCATGCCTATGGGGCAGATCACGGCCGTGAACGGCGCGATGGCGTCGGGCCAGATGATGCCGCGCTCGTCGTGGTTCTGTTCGATGGCCGCGGCGGGCAAGCGCGTGATGCCTATGCCGTAGCAGCCCATCTCGAAGTGCCGCGGCTTGCCGTTTTCATCCAAAAACGTAGCGTTCATCGCGCGGCTGTATTTGGTCCCGAGGTAAAACACATGGCCGACTTCGATGCCGCGCTCGATCGCGAGCTCGCCTTTGCCGTCGGGCGAGCGGTCGCCCGCGACCACGTTGCGCAGGTCGGCCACGGCGTCGGGCTCGGGCAGGTCGCGCACCCAGTTCACGCCGCGCAGATGGTAGTCCTCTTCGTTCGCGCCGCAGATCCAGTCGGCCATCAGCGCCACCTCCCGGTCCGCCACCACTTTGACCGGTTTTTGCAAGCCGATCGGGCCCAGATAGCCGGGTTTGCAGCCGAAGTGCGCTTCGATCTCGGCCTGCGTAGCAAAGCGAAAGCCCTTGTCCAGCCCCGCCACCTTGCCGACCTTGACCTCGTTCATGTCGTGGTCGCCACGCAGCAGCAACAGCCAAATCTGCGTGCCGACGATGTCGCCTGCATCGCTGACACGGTCAGTCGCCAGCACGAGGGACTTCACCGTGCTCGCAAGCGGCACGCCAAGCAGTTCGGCCACTTCGGCGCAAGTGCTCTTGCCGGGCGTGGGCACTTTTTGCAGCGGCTGCGTGGCGTCCGGGCGCGGGCCCTGCGGCGCGAGCGCCTCGGCCTTTTCCATGTTGGCGGCGTAGTCGCTCTGCGGGCAATAGACGATGGCGTCCTCGCCCGTCGCGGCAATCACCTGGAACTCCTCGCTCAAGTCCCCGCCGATGGCACCGCTGTCCGCCGCCACGGCGCGGTAGCGCAGGCCGAAGCGGTCGAAAATGCGCCGGTACGCCTGCGCCATGGCCTGGTAGCTGGTCTGCGCGCCCGCCGGGTCGCGGTCGAAGCTGTAGGCGTCCTTCATGACGAACTCGCGCCCGCGCATGAGGCCGAAACGCGGCCGGCGCTCGTCGCGGAACTTGGTCTGGACCTGATAGAAGTTCTTGGGCAGCTGCTTGTAGCTGTGCAATTCTTGGCGTGCAATGTCGGTCACCACCTCTTCGCTCGTGGGCTGCACGACGTAGTCGCGCCCGTGGCGGTCCTTGATGCGCAACAGCTCGGGGCCCATGGCTTCGAAGCGCCCCGTCTCCTGCCACAGCTCGGCCGGCTGCACCACGGGCATGCACAGCTCCACCGCGCCCGCGCGGTTCATCTCTTCGCGCACGATGGCCTCGACCTTGCGGATCACGCGCAAGCCAAGGGGCATGTAGTTATAGATGCCGGCGCTCAGTTTTTTGATGAGGCCGGCGCGCAGCATGAGCTTGTGGCTCACCACTTCGGCGTCGGCCGGGGCTTCTTTGAGGGTGGAAATGAAGAATTGGGAGGCTTTCATCGAGCGGGATCTCAGTCTGTTCAGACCCGTCCTCTTGCTGCGCACGGGGCGCTGTGCATAATGGACACAGTTCAAAAAATTTTGGGGTTTGATTATGCTTGACCGGGACGGCTTTCGGCCGAACGTCGGCATCATCCTGCTCAACCAGAAAAACCAGGTGTTCTGGGGCAAACGCATACGCACCCACAGCTGGCAATTCCCGCAGGGCGGCATAGACCGGGGCGAAAGCCCCGAGCAGGCCATGTACCGCGAATTGCACGAAGAGGTGGGTCTGCACCCCCAGCATGTACGCCTAGTGGCCCGCACGCGGGACTGGTTGCGCTACGAGGTGCCAGACCGGTACATCCGCCGCGAATCGCGCGGACACTACAGGGGCCAGAAACAGATCTGGTATCTGCTGCAACTGCTTGGCTACGACTGGGACTTGAACCTGCGTGCCACCGACCACCCAGAGTTCGACGCCTGGCGTTGGAACGACTACTGGGTGCCGCTGGACGTGGTGGTGGAGTTCAAGCGCGGCGTCTATGAAATGGCGCTGACGGAGCTCGCGCGCTACCTGCCGCGCAACGAGCAACAGCGCAACCGCTATCTGCGCAGCAGCATGCGCGGCCCCCGCGACATGGCTGACCGCCGTGAGATCGGCGACGCACCGCGTACCGATGCCCTGCAGCGCATGGGCTCTTTGCTGGTCGGCCCCGGCGTGGAGTTGCCGCCGGGCGCGAGCTTCGATCCTGATCCGCAAAAGAGTATTGCAGCCCCCGCCGCGCCGCGTGCAGCGGCCGGCCCGCACGCCGCCAAGACTGCCGGTTGACAAATCCTGCCCTGCGCCAGTCAGCTGGGCGGGGCCGTCACATCCAGCTCAACCGGCTGTAAGCACCAGATTGTCGCGGTGCACCATTTCGGGCTCGGCTTGGTAGCCCAGCAGCTTTTCGAATTCGGACGAGGGCTTACGGCACAACAAGCGCGCCTCGGCGCTCGCGTAGTTTGCGAGGCCGCGCGCGATCTCGCGCCCTTCGGAGTCGCGCACCGCAATCACGTCGCCGCGCGAAAAATCACCCTCCACCGCCGTCATGCCGATCGGCAGCAGGCTCTTGCCCTCGGCGCGCAGCTTGGCCGCAGCGCCGGCGTCCACGGTCACCGCGCCGCGCAGCTGCAGATGGTCGGCCATCCACTGCTTGCGCGCCTGCAGTTTCGGCGTCTGGGCCAAGAGTAAGCTGCCTATGGATTCGCCTTGCGCCAGGCGCAAGAGCACGTCGGGCTCGCGCCCCCAGGCGATCACGGTGGAGGCGCCCGAGCCTGCCGCGCGCTTGGCCGCGAGGATTTTCGTGATCATGCCGCCCTTGCCTATGCTCGATCCCGCACCGCCGGCCATGGCCTCGAGCGCCGGGTCACCTGCCTGCGCCTCGTGCACGAACTGCGCCGCAGGGTCGCGGCGCGGGTCGGCGGTGTAGAGCCCTTTCTGGTCGGTGAGGATCACGAGCACGTCGGCTTCGATCAGGTTCGCCACGAGCGCGCCCAGCGTGTCGTTGTCGCCGAACTTGATCTCGTCGTTGACGACGGTGTCGTTTTCGTTGATGACCGGCACCACGCCCAGACGCAGCAGCGTCAGCAGGGTCGAGCGCGCGTTCAGGTAGCGCTCGCGGTCTGCCAGGTCGGCGTGCGTGAGCAAGACCTGCGCACTGCCCACGCCCTGTTCGCGCAACTTGGTTTCGTACATTTGCGCCAGGCCCATCTGGCCCACGGCGGCCGCGGCCTGCAATTCGTGCACCAGTTTCGGGCGCGTGCTCCAGCCCAACCGCTTCATGCCTTCGGCGATGGCGCCGCTCGACACCAGCACCACCTCGCGGCGCACGCCATCGGCGCCGCGCACCAGCTCCGCGAGCTGGCGGCTCCACTCACCCATCGCAGCCTCGTCGAGACCGCGGCCTTCGTTGGTGACCAGGCTCGAGCCCACCTTGACCACCCAGCGCCGGGCGTCGCGCAATACATTCGCAGCCATTTTTACTATTTTTGGCCCCCAACGCCCTGCAGGTGGGCGCAAGCAGCTATCAATTTAGGATTCATCGGAATGCGTTGCCGCATCCGCCTCGAAGCGCGGATCACGCTCTGGCTGCGCATTTTCGGCTTTTTGCTCGGCCTGCACGTGCTGGTAGATGGCCTGCATCAAGGGCTCGCAGCCTTCGCGCGTGAGGGCCGAAATTTCGAACACCGGCCCCTTCCAGCGCATGCGCTTGACGAAGTCCTTGACGCGCGCCGCGCGTTCTTCGTCCGGCACCATGTCGAGCTTGTTGAGCACCAGCCAGCGCGGTTTGGCGTACAGCTTGGGGTCGTATTTTTTGAGCTCGGCCGCGATCGCCTTGGCCTGCGCCACCGGATCGACGCCAGGGTCGAACGGCGCCAGATCGACGATGTGCAGCAGCAAGCGCGTGCGCTGCAGATGGCGCAGAAACTGGTGCCCCAGCCCCGCGCCTTCGGACGCGCCTTCGATCAACCCCGGAATGTCGGCGATCACAAAGCTCTGCTCCGGGCCCACGCGCACCACGCCGAGGTTCGGGTGCAGGGTCGTGAACGGATAGTCGGCGATCTTGGGGCGCGCGTTCGAAACCGCGGCGATCAGGGTTGACTTGCCCGCGTTGGGCATGCCCAGCAGCCCCACGTCGGCCAGCACCTTGAGCTCGAGCTTGAAACTCTTCCTCTCGCCCGGCCAGCCCGGCGTTTTCTGCCGCGGTGCGCGGTTCACGGCGCTTTTGAAGCGCAGGTTGCCAAAGCCGCCATCGCCACCCTTGGCGATCAACACCTTCTCACCCGGCGTGAGCAGCTCGTGCAGCACGGCGCCGGTCTCGGCATCGCTGATGATGGTGCCCACAGGCATCTTCAACGTGATGTCGTCTCCGGCCGCGCCGAACATGTCCGAGCCCATGCCGTGCTCGCCGCGCCTGGCTTCGAAGCGGCGCGTGTAGCGGAAGTCGACCAGGGTATTCAGATTGGGGTCGGCAAGCGCATAGACATGCCCGCCGCGCCCGCCATCGCCACCGTTGGGGCCACCGAACTCCTTGAATTTCTCGTGCCGAAACGACACGCAGCCGTTACCGCCGTCGCCGGCGGCAACGTCAATAGAGGCTTCATCGACGAACTTCATGGGAATCCAGTGTACGCAAGTGCAAAAACCACGCCGCAGGCAAATGCCCTGCCTCGGCAAGAACCGTCAAGCTGCTGTCCAAACCGCAAATTACAAGCCGCACGCAGCAGCAAAGAGGCGCGCCGAAAATGCGAAAGCCCCGACCAGGCGGGGCTTTGCCGATTGCAGCGCAAGAAAGCCCGTGCTCAGGCTGCCGATGCTGCAGGGACCACGCTGACCGTATGCTTGGACATTGCACCCTTGGTGCCGAACAACACCTGGCCATCGACCAGTGCATACAAAGTGTGGTCACGCCCCACAGCCACGTTCGTGCCAGGGTGGAAGCGCGTGCCGCGCTGGCGCACGATGATGGAGCCTGCGCTGATCGCCTGGCCGCCGAACGCCTTCACACCCAGCATCTTGGGCTTGGAATCACGCCCGTTGCGCGTAGAGCCGCCGCCTTTTTTCTGTGCCATGACATTCGCTCCTCAGACGGAAATTGCACCGATTTGCAGCTCGGTGAACTGCTGGCGGTGGCCTTGACGTTTTTGGTAGTGCTTGCGACGACGCATCTTAAAAATGCGCACCTTGTCGTGCTTGCCATGTGCCACCACAGTGGCCACGACCGTCGCACCGGACACCAGGGGTGTGCCCACCTTCAGCTCGGCGCCGTTTCCGACGGCCAAAACCTGGTCGATCACAATTTCCTGGCCTACGTCCGCAGCAATCTGTTCTACTTTGATCTTCTCGCCGGAAGCAACGCGATACTGCTTGCCACCGGTTTTTATGACCGCGTACATATGGACCTCTTCTGAATTTTTCGATAACAAACCCTGCATCTTTTCGCAGAGCCGAAAATTCTACCATGCAGATTTCTACAACACCAAAACAAGCCATGCTAGGAGCCTGTCGGACTTTGGGCGTCGAAAGCGAGAATGCGCCCCGGCGAGACCAGTTTTTGCCGGATTCGCAGCCCCATAGTGGTGCTATGGGGCAAGAAGCAGGTAAAAATGGGCCGCTGCGGCGCATTCGCAGCCGACGATTCCACAGTCCGACAGGCTCCTAGAGGGCGGACATCGTGCCAAAGCGTGTCAGACCGTGCGGCTGCTCGATATCCCGTGGATCACCAGCATGGGGCATAGGATGCACTGCACGACTACGCCGCTGGCCGCGCGTTTCCATTTGCGCTCAAAACTGCTGCTGCCGAGCACTATGGCACCGCAGGCCGCGCCTTCCTCGAGCGCCTGGCATGCCATGGCCGCAGCTGGGTGGTTTTCCCCGCAACGCGGCATCCCAAGCCAGCGCCAAATAGCAATGAAATGGCAACCAGAACCCGGATTTTCGGCAAAAAAATACAAAGGGCTTACGCGATCTCTCGCGTAAGCCCTTGATTTTATTGGTCGGCGTGGCGGGATTCGAACTCGCGACCCCTTGCACCCCATGCAAGTGCGCTACCAGGCTGCGCTACACGCCGATGAGCTTTTGATTATATGCCAAACGGAGCACCTTCTCACACGACAGGCTAAGCCTATTTGCTGTAGTGCGGCAATGGCATGCCCTGCGCCTGCACCGCACTTGCATGCAGGCAGATCGCCGCAGCCGCTGCGACGTTGAGCGACTCTTCCCCGCCCGGCTGCGCGATGCGGATGCGCTGCGCGGCGCGCGCTTCGAGCGCGGGGGTAACGCCCTGCCCTTCGTGCCCCAGCACCCAGGCGCAGGGCCAGGGCAGCTTGGCCTCGTGCAGAAAATCGCCCGCGTGCGAGCTCGTGACGAGCAGCGGCAACGCCAGCGCCTGCACATCCTGCAGCGTCAGACCTTCGACCAGACGCAGCGCAAAGTGCGCGCCCATGCCGGCGCGCAGCACCTTGGACGACCACAGCGCGGCGCTGCCCTTGAGCGCGAGCACCTGGCAAAAACCAAAGGCCGCGGCGCTGCGCAAAATGGAGCCCACGTTGCCCGCGTCCTGCACACGGTCGAGCACTACGGCGGCGGTATCGGCCTGCAGCGCCGCGGCAGGCGGAAGATCGAGCACATAGCCCATGCGGGCGGGCGATTCGAGCATGCTCACGGCGGCAAAGAGCACATCCGAAAGCACTACCACTTTGTGAGCTCCTTGCGCCCATTCTACGCGCACTAGAGGCCAAAAAGACTCTGAAAACACGGCCACGCTGGGCTGCCAGCCGCGCGCGAGCGCCGCACGGCACAGGTGGTCGCCTTCGACCCAGACCTGGCCCTGGCTGCGGTAGGCCGTGCTGTCTTGCGCCAGGCGGCGCAGCGCCTTGACGAAGGCGTTGTCGCGCGAATAGATGTGGGTGATGGCGGCTTTGCCGCCAGGCGTTGGCTCGGGCATGGCTGCAAGTGCGGGCATATGGCCTGCTGGCCACGGCGGTTTTTCTGCGCTCATGCCGCGCGCTCCAGCAGTTGCGCGACGGGCGCGAAGCTGCGCCGGTGGTGCTCGCAGGGGCCGTGCGTGCGCAGGGCCGCGAGATGCGCTGCAGTGCCGTAGCCCTTGTGTGCGGCAAAGCCGTATTGCGGATAGTCGGCGGCAATGCGCTCGCACCACCGGTCGCGCTGCACCTTGGCCAGAATCGACGCGGCCGAGATCGCCGGCACCAGCGCGTCGCCGGAAACGATGGCCTGCGCGGGCATGTCGAGCGCGGGCAGGCGGTTGCCATCGACGAGCGTGAGCCGGGGCTTGAGCCGCAGGCCCTGCACCGCGCGCGCCATGGCGAGCAGCGTGGCCTGCAGGATGTTGAGGCGGTCGATTTCTTCGACGCTGGCCTCGGCGATGCTGCAGCACAGCGCCTTGGCGCGGATCTCGTCGTAGAGTGCCAGGCGCCGTTTGGGGCTGAGTTTTTTGGAGTCTGCCAGACCCGCGATGGGCTGCAGCTCGTCGAGGATCACGGCAGCCGCGACCACGGGGCCCGCGAGCGGGCCGCGCCCGACCTCATCGACGCCCGCGACCAGCGCAGCGCCGTGCGCAGAGTGCAAGGTGTCGAACAGCGCTTTCTGCTCAGCGGACAAGGATTTTTTCGATCGCATCGGCGGCGAGTTGCGGAGTGTTGCGTTGCAGGCTCTGATGCAGGGCGTCGAAGCGCTGCACGAGGGCGTGGATGGTGTCCGGCGCGTGCGCGCGCGCGTCGAACCACTGCAGCGCCGCGGCGGCGAGCGCCTGCGGCGTGGCGGCGTCCTGCAGCAGCTCGGGCACGACGAAGTCGCGGCACAGGATGTTGGGCAGGCCCACCCAGGGTTGCAGCTGCTTGCGCCGCATGAGGCGCCAGCTCAGCGGGTGCATGCGGTAGGCGATCACCATGGGGCGCTTGAACAGCGCCGCCTCCAGCGTGGCCGTGCCGCTCGCGATCAGCGTCACGTCGCAGGCGGCAAGCACCTCGTGCGAGCGCCCCTCGACCACCTGTACCACGGCGCCCAGGTCGCGCACCTCGAGCTGCTGCACGATGCGCGCGCGCAATGCGGGCAGTGCCGGAATAATCATTTTGATAGCTGGCTGTGCTTGATGGATCAGCGCTGCAGCGTCAAAGAATGCAGGAGCGATGTAGTGCACCTCGGCCGCGCGGCTGCCCGGCAACAGCGCCAGCACGGGCGCGTCCTGCGGCAAATCGAGCGCGCGGCGCGCAGCTGCCTGGTCGGGCACGCGCGGGATCACGTTCGCGAGCGGGTGACCCACGTAGGTCGCGGCGATGCCGTGTTGCGCGAGCAGCGCGGGCTCGAAGGGAAACAGGCACAGCACGTGCTCGGCACTGCGGCGGATTTTTTCCACACGCTCGGGCCGCCAGGCCCAGATCGAGGGGCATACGAAGTGCACCGTCTTGACGCCCGCGGCGCGCAAGTCGGCTTCCAGGCCCAGATTGAAGTCGGGCGCATCGACGCCGATGAACACGTCGGGGCGCTCCTGCAGCAGGCGCGCGCGCAGCCGGCGGCGAATCGCCACGATGCCCGCGAGGCGGCGCAGCACCTCGAAGCTGTAGCCGTGCACGGCGAGCCGGTCGCTGGGCCACCAGGCCTCAAAGCCGCGCTCGCGCATGCGCGGCCCGCCTATGCCGTGCACCACCACCTCGGGCCAGCGCGCCTGCAGCCCCTGCAGCAGCAGGCTCGCGAGCAGATCGCCCGAAGCCTCT
Source organism: uncultured beta proteobacterium (assembly GCA_963708545.1). Taxonomy (GTDB): domain Bacteria; phylum Pseudomonadota; class Gammaproteobacteria; order Burkholderiales; family Burkholderiaceae_C; genus Extensimonas. The sequence continues at coordinate 12,280 of CAVPUD010000065.1, forward strand.
CCGGCCACCATGGCTACACGCGGTGCGGTCGCAAGCAAGGCCGCCTCCTTCAGGCGCGGCGCACGATGCCGCGGCGCGAGGTGTCGAGGAAGGTCAGCATGCAGGCCACGTCCTCGGCTGCGTCAGGAAATTGCGCGGGCAGCTCGGCAAGCGCGGCGCGCGCGGCTTCGAGCGTGAGCCCCTGGCGGTACAGCAGGCGGTGCATCTGCTTGATGGCAGCGAGGCGCGGTGCGGAAAAGCCGCGCCGGCGCAGCCCCTCGATATTGAAGCCGTGCACCGCGAGCGGGTTGCCACCGACGAGCATGAACGGCGGCACGTCCTGCGAGACATGGCTGCCAAAGCCCACCATAGCGTGCGCGCCTATGTGCACGAACTGGTGCACTCCCGTGAGCCCGCCGACGATGGCCTGCTCGCCAATGTGCACATGGCCCGCGAGCGTGGCGTTGTTTGCGAGGATGGTCTGGTTGCCCACCACGCAGTCGTGCGCGATGTGCACGTAGGCCATGATCCAGTTGTCGTCGCCCACAGTGGTCACGCCGCGATCCTGCGCCGTGCCGAGGTTGAAAGTGCAAAACTCGCGGATGGTGTTGCGGTCGCCGATGACGAGCTCGGTCGGCTCGCCCGCGTATTTTTTGTCCTGCGGCACGGCCCCGAGCGAGGCGAACTGGAAGATACGGTTGTCGCGTCCTATGCGCGTGCGCCCTTCGATCACGCTGTGCGCGCCTATGGTAGTGCCCGCACCTATGCGCACCTGCGCGCCGATGACGGCGTACGGCCCGACCTGCACCGAGGTGTCGAGCTCGGCGGCGGGGTCGATCAGCGCAGTGGGGTGGATCAGCGTGCCTGGGGCGGTCATCGCGCAAAGCTGCCGGCGCGTCACTCTACGTTGCGTATGGTGCACATGATGGTGGCCTCGCAGGCCACTTCATCACCCACCATGGCCTTGCACTGGAAGCGGTACATCCCGGCCCGCGCGCGATCCAGAGCCGAGTGCAGCACCAACTGATCGCCCGGCCCCACGGGGCGCTTGAAGCGCGCCCCGTCTATGCCAACGAAGTAAAACACCTGGCCATCGCCCAGGCGAATACCCTCGGTCTCGAACGAAAGCAGCGCGCAGGTCTGCGCCATGGCTTCCAGCATGAGCACGCCGGGCATGACCGGGCGCTTGGGGAAATGCCCGGCGAAAAACGGCTCGTTGATGGTCACATTCTTGATAGCGCGCAGCGTCTTGGCCTGCAGATCGATGTCGAGCACGCGATCCACGAGCAAGAATGGATAGCGATGGGGCAGCAGTTGGAGGATTTGGTGAATGTCCATCATCGGGGGTCGTCTTTGGATTCTTGCAATGCGCGCTCCAGGGCCCTGACGCGCTCGCGCAGCTTGTGGAGCTGCTTGAGTGCGGCGGCGTTTTTTTCCCAGCGCGCATTGTCGTCTATGGGGAAGATGCCAGTGTATTGCCCCGGCTTGTGCAAAGAGTGCGTGACCAGGCTCACCGCGGAAATGTGCACGTTCTCGGCCAGACTCAGGTGCCCGAGCACGTTGGCCGCACCACCTATGGTGCAATGCGCGCCTATGGTCGCGCTGCCCGCGACGGCCGAGCAGCCTGCCATCGCCACATGGCGTCCTATGTGCACGTTATGGCCGATCTGGATCAGGTTGTCGAGCTTTACGCCGTCTTCGATCACGGTGTCGCGCAGCGCCCCGCGGTCTATGCAGGTGTTGGCGCCGATCTCGACGTCATCGCCGATGCGCACCGCACCGAGCTGTTCGATCTTGACCCACGCGCCACCCTCTTGGGCAAAGCCGAAACCGTCGGCGCCTATGACCACGCCAGGGTGCAGCAGGCAGCGCGCGCCGATCTCGCAGCGCGCGCCCACCGTGACGCGCGAGCTCAGCACCGTGTGCGCGCCTATGCGCGCGCCGCGCTCGACCACGCACAAGGGGCCTACCTTGGCCGTAGGGTGCACCTCGGCCGAAGGCGCGACGACGGCGCTCGGATGGATGCCTGGCGGCTCGGCGGGCTCGTGGCGCTGGCGCCACAGCTGCGTGAGGCGCGCAAAATAGACGTAAGGGTCTGGCGTGACGATGCACGCGCCACGCGCGAGCGCCTGCGCACGCAAGGCAGGCGCCACGATGACGCAGGCCGCCCGTGAGACAGCCAGTTGCGGCTGCAGGCGCGGTTGGTTCAGGAAGCTGATGTCACCCGGACCCGCGGCATCGAGCGGCGCGATGCCTGCGATGACCGCATCGCGCTCCCCGCCTTCCAGCACGCCGCCGAGCGCATCCACGATCTCCCCGAGACGCAGGCCCACGCGTCACCCGTGCGCTTATTTGCCGCCGACAGAAGCGTTCAGCGCCTTGATCACCTTGTCGGTGATGTCGTACTTGGGGTTGATATAGACGGCCTCTTGGATGATGAGGTCGTATTTTTCGGTTTCGGCGACCTGTTTGACCACCTTGTTGGCACGGTCTATCACCTGTGCGAGCTCTTCGTTCTTGCGTGCGTTCAAGTCTTCCTGAAACTCGCGGCGCTTACGCTGGAAGTCGCGGTCTTGATCCACGAGCTGGCGCTGGCGTGTTGCGCGCTGGCTCTCGGCCATGGTGGGCGCCTCACGTTCAAACTTCTCGGTCGCGGCCTTCAGGGCGTTCCCCTGGTCGATCAGCTCTTTTTCGCGGCGCGAAAACTCTTGTTCGAGCTTGGTCTGCGCCGCCTTGGCGGTGTTGGCCTCACGGAACACGCGGTCGGTGTTGACGAAGCCGACCTTGAAATCCTGCGCCTGTACCGGCGCAGCAACTGCCAAGGCGCCGATCAAAGCAGCGGCGCCAAGGCAACGGGAAAGGGTGGAGGAGAGGATTTTCATCAAAACGAGGTACCTATCTGGAATTGCATTTTCTGGATTCTATCTCCGGCGAATTTATGCACCGGCTGGCCGAAGCCCAGGCGCAGCGGCCCGAGCGGCGAGATCCAGCTCAAGCCCACACCCACCGAGGCGCGCAGCTGGCTGAATTCGAACTTTTCGTCTTCGCCATAGACGTTGCCGGCATCGACGAAGGTGTAAATGCGCAAGGTGCGGTCATTGCCGGCGCCGGGGAATGGCGAAATCATTTCGGCATTCAGTGTGAGCTTCTTGGTACCGCCGAGCACGGCCCCCGTCACGTCACGAGGCCCGAGCGTGCCCTGTTCGAAGCCACGCACCGAGCCCAGACCGCCCGAATAGAAGTTTTTGAACACTGGGAACGGCCGTCCGTTGAGGCCCTTGCCCCATCCAATGTCGCCGTTGAACGCGAGCGTATAGCGCTTGTTCAGCGGTATGTATTGCTGGTATTGGTAGGTGCCCTTGACGTAGCGCGCATCTGACGCCGCAGACCACTCGGACATGAAGCGCTGGTAACGCCCCGCCGTAGGCGCGAGTGCGCTGTCGCGGCTGTCGCGCGACCAGCCTATGGTCAGTGGCATGCCAGTGCTCGTGAAACCAAAACGCGTCGCGTAGTAAAGATACGCGGCGGGGATGTTGGTGCCGGACTTGATCTTGGTCTGCTCGAGCCCACCGCCAAAATACACTGTATCGACTTCGCTGAACGGCACGCCAAAGCGCAGAGAGGCGCCTGTGGTGTCGATCTCGTAGTCGCCCCCCTGCTCGGCATAGGGCTTGTCAGAGCGGTAATACAGGTCTACCGTGCGCGAGACGCCGTCCTTGGTGAAATAAGGGTCGGTGGTGCTGAGCACGAAGGTGCGGTGGTACTTGCTGGTGTTGACCTCCAACCCCAGGTAATTGCCCGAGCCGAAGACGTTTTCCTGCTTGATGGCAAACGACAACGTGACTTTTTCCGCACTCGAAAAGCCCGCCCCCAGCTGCAGCGAGCCGGTGGGCTTTTCGGTCACGTTGACGACCAGATCGACCTGGTCGGGCGCGCCGGGAACCTCGTCGGTTTCGACGTTCACTTCGGTGAAATAACCGAGCCGGTCCACCCGGTCGCGCGAGAGGCGGATTTTGTCGCCGTCGTACCACGCGGACTCGAACTGCCGGAATTCGCGACGGATCACCTCGTCGCGCGTGCGGTTGTTGCCCGTGACGTTGATGCGGCGCACATAGGCGCGGCGCGAAGGATCGGCACGCAATACCAAAGTGACGCGGCCGTTTTCGCGGTCGAGCTCGGGCACGGCCTCCACGCGCGCAAAGGCGTATCCGAAGCGCGCGAAATTCTCCGTGAATGCCTTGGTGGTTTCGGTCACCTGATCGATGTTGTAGGGCTCGCCCGCGCGGATCTTGACCAGGGACTTGAATTCGTCCTCGCGCCCGAGGTAGTCACCCTCGAGCTTGACGGCCTGCACCACGTAGCGATCACCTTCGTGCACGTTGATGACGATGGAGATGTCTTTCTTGTCGGGCGAGATCGCCACCTGCGTCGATTCGATGCGGAATTCGAGAAAGCCGCGCTGCAGGTAGTACGAGCGCAAGGACTCGAGGTCGGCGTTGAATTTGGCGCGCGAATAGCGGTCGGACTTGGTGTACCAACTGAGCCAACCACCGGTGTTCAGGTCGAACAAGTCCTTGAGCGTGGATTCGCTGAACGCCTTGTTGCCGACGATGCGCACCTCCTTGATGCGCGAAGCCTCGCCCTCGATCACGGTGAAAGTGAGGTTGACGCGGTTGCGCTCCACGGGCGTCACCGTGGTCACGACCTCGGCGCCGTAGAGGCTGCGGTTGATGTATTGGCGCTTGAGCTCCTGCTCGGCGCGGTCGGCGAGCGCCTTGTCGAACGGCCGCCCCTCGGCGAGGCCGACCTCGCGCATGCTTTTCTTGAGCGCGTCCTTGTCGAACTCGCGCGTACCCACGAAGTCGATCTCGGCGATCGTGGGGCGCTCCTCGACCACGACCACGAGCACATTGCCTGCGGCCTCGAGCCGCACGTCCTTGAACAAGCCGAGGGCATACAGGGCGCGGATGGCCGCGGCACCCTTGTCGTCGTTGTATTCGTCGCCGACCCGAAAGGGCAGGGACGCGAACACCGTGCCAGGCTCCACGCGCTGCAGGCCCTCGACGCGAATGTCTTGTACCTTGAAGGGTTCGATCGCCCATGCTGCATGGGCTGCAAAAACAAGAGCGGCAAAGGCCGATGCGGTACGCACGCCAAGGCGGTGGAAGTGATTTTTCATGAAAGAAATGCAAGCCGCAGAATCGAAACCCGGGAAGGTTCAGCCAAGAAAGCGGGAAATGTCGTTGAACAGTGCAATCGCCATCATCAGCAGCAGCACTGCCATGCCGCCACGCTGCAATTGCTCAAGCCATGCATCAGGCACTGGCCGCCCCGTCACACCTTCCCAAAGATAATACATCAGGTGTCCGCCATCGAGGACGGGCACGGGCAGCAGGTTGAGCACCCCCAGGCTCACGCTGATCACGGCCAGAAAGGCAAGGTACGGCGTCAGCCCCAGGCTCGCGGAGCGGCCGGCGTAGTCGGCGATGGTCAAGGGGCCGCTCAGGTTTTTCAGCGAGGCTTCGCCGATCAGCATGCGCCCCATCATGCGCAGGCTCAGCACCGAGATGTCCCAGGTACGCATGAACGCCTTGCCCAGGCCCTCCAGCGGGCCGTAGCGCACGCGCACGAATTCGGGTGCCGCGCCCACGTAAGCGCCGATGCGTCCGACGACGCCTGTGGGCTCCTGATGGGGCTCGGGCTGCACGCGCAGCTGCAGCGTCGTGCCCGCACGCGCGATGCGCCAGGTCTGCGCTTGGGCCTTGCCGTCCTGCACGGCCTGGCGTATCAGCTCGCGCAGTTGCTGGCCATCGGCCACAGGGGTCGCGTCGACCTGCAGCACGAGGTCTCCTGCCTGCAGGCCCGCGCGCTCTGCAGGGCTGCCGGGCATGATCTCGCCGAGCACCGGGCGTGTCCACGGGCCCGCGATGCCGATTTTGCGCAACATCTGTGCGTCGGCCTCGCGCGTGTCGAACTGCGTCAGGTTGAGCAGCGCTTCGCGCCGCGGTGCGCCCGGCGCGGGCTCGACTTCCAGGCGCACGACGACGCCTTCGAGCGCCCCTTGGGTCAAGAGCCAGCGCAGGTCTTCGAACGAGCGCACGGGCTCGAGTTCGCCCGCGCCCAGCGCTGCACGCTGCACCATCTCGCCGCCCTGCAGTCCGGCCGCTTGCGCGATCGAGCCCGGCAGCGGACTTGCCAGAGTGGCCTTGGGCTCCTGCACGCCTATCCAGTGCACCAGCGCATACAAAAGCACCGCAAGCAGAAGGTTCGCGAGCGGCCCCGCTGCGACGATGGCCGCGCGCGCGCGCAGCGGCTGGGTGTTGAACGCCAGGTGGCGCTCGTGTGCTGACACTGGTGCCTCGCGCTCGTCGAGCATGCGCACATAGCCGCCGAGCGGAAAGGCGCCGAGGACAAATTCGGTCGCGCTGCCCTTGGGCTGCCAGCGCAGCAGGGGCCTGCCAAAACCTATGGAAAAGCGCAGCACCTTGACGCCGCAGGCCACGGCCACGCGGTAGTGGCCGTATTCATGCACGGCAATCAACAAACCCAGCGCGACGAGAAAGGCAGGCAAAGTCAGCATGGTGCGATTCTCGCCGTTCTCTGTTCAGACACCCAGGCGCGCGATGACCTGCGCAGCCACGCGACGTGCCTGCGCGTCGAGCGCCAGCAGGGCCGCCAGCGTGTCAGGTTGTGCGGGTGCCACGGCTTCGAGCGTGGCGCGGTTCACGGCATCGATCTGGTCGAAACGGATGCGCCGCACGAGAAAGGCCGCCACCGCCTCCTCATTCGCTGCGTTGAGCACCGCCGTGGTGCCGCGCGGCGCGGCGAGCACCTCCCAGGCCAGGCGCAGGCCCGGAAAGCGCTGCGCATGGCCGTGCTCGGCCACGTCCTCGAAGGTCATGGCAGAGAGCGTGCGAAAGTCCAGCGCCGCCGCGCCCGATTCGACGCGCTCGGGCCACGACAGGCCATAAGCGATGGGCACGCGCATGTCGGGTGTGCCCAGTTGCGCCACCACCGACGTGTCGCGGTACTGCACCATCGAGTGGATGATGCTTTGCGGGTGGATCACCACCTCGAGCTGCGCGGGAGTCAGCCCGAACAGGTAGCGCGCCTCGATCACTTCGAGCGCCTTGTTCATCATGGTGGCCGAATCGACCGAAATCTTGCGCCCCATGCTCCAGTTCGGGTGCGCGCAGGCCTGCTCGGGCGTCACGTCGCGCAGCGTGGCCGGCGCGCGCGTGCGAAACGGCCCGCCCGAAGCGGTGAGGATGATCTTTTCGACGCGCTGCGTCCAGGTCGACGGGTCTTCGGGCAGGGCCTGGAAAATCGCCGAGTGCTCGCTGTCGATGGGCAGCAACGTCGCCCCGCCGGCGCGCACGGCACTCAAAAACACCTCGCCACCCACGACCAGCGCCTCCTTGTTGGCCAGCAGCAGGCGCTTGCCCGCGCGCGCCGCAGCCAGGCAGGGCGCGAGGCCCGCAGCACCCACGATGGCCGCCATGACGGTATCGACCTGTTCGTGCGATGCTATTATTTCAAGAGCATCTTGCGCTTGTATTACCTTGGTTGGAAGGCTATTTTTCTCTAATTTTTCGGCAAGCAAGCGCGCATGCGGCGCGCTCGCCATCGCAGCCCACCGGGGGCGAAAGCGCGCGCATTGTTCCAGCAGCAGATCGACCTGCGTCGCCGCGCTCAGGGCCACCACCTCGAAACGCTCGGGGTGACGCGCCACCACATCGAGCGTGTTGGTGCCAATCGAGCCCGTCGAGCCCAGAACTGCGATGCGCTGCTTCATAGCCAACGGGTGAGCATCATCGCCAGCGGCAGCGTAGGCAGCAGCGCATCGACACGGTCGAGCACACCGCCGTGCCCTGGCAACAGACCGCTACTGTCCTTGACGCCCGCGCTGCGTTTGACAAGCGACTCCACGAGGTCGCCGACCACGCTCATGGCACCCAGAAACAGCGCCACGAGCACGAGCAAGCCCGCGCCACCCTCGGACATCACCCAGCCATAAAAGCTCGGCCCTTGTCCCGGCCAGTGCGCGTCCGCTGCAGCCCAGCCGAAGGCGAGCAGTTGCACGCCGATGAGGCCGCCCCACACACCCTCCCAGGTCTTCCCTGGGCTGATCGTGGGCGCGAGCTTGTTGCGCGTCCAGCGCAGGCCAAAGGCGCGGCCGCAAAAGTAAGCAGAAATATCTGCGACCCACACCAGCACCAGCACCGAAAGCAAAAAGTTGACGCCCAGCCGGCGCGCCTGCGCGAGCGCGAGCCAGGCGAGCCACAGCGCGAGCAGGCCGCCCAGCAGCCGCAGCGCCTGCGGAATGTGCGGCCAGCCCGCGACGCCCACGCGCAGCAGCCAGGCGCCGCCCAGCACCCAAGCCAGCCCCGCAAGCAACCACAGAATGCGCAATGGCTGCGCCACCCAGCCGAGGCGCCAGGTGAGCGCGCACAGCAGCAGACACACCGCCCCCAAAGCCAGCGCCGCTGCCTGCCCCAGACCGTTGAGCCGCCCCCACTCCCAGGCGCCCGCCGCCACGAGTGCCAGCACCACGCACATCAAAGGCAGGGGCGTGGGATAAAACAGCGCGGGCAGCAAAATGGCCAGCAAGACGACGGCGGTGATGATGCGTTGGCGTAGCATGAAAGTCTCCTTGCCTTCTTGCGCCCCGTTCAGGACGCCACCGCCTGCACCTGCTCGGACGTTTTGCCGAAACGGCGCTCGCGCGCGGCGTAGGCGGCGATGGCCTGGTCCAGCGCGGCCTCGTCGAAGTCGGGCCAGAGCTTGTCGCTGAAAAACAGCTCGGAATATGCAGCCTGCCACAGCAGGAAGTTGCTCAGGCGCATCTCGCCGCCCGTGCGGATCAGCAAATCCGGGTCTGGCACATGGGCCAGCGCCAGCGCGCCGGACAGGCTTTGCTCGGTGATGGCTTCGCCGCGCGCAGCGAGCGCGGCCGCCGCCTGCGCGATGTCCCAGCGGCCACCGTAGTTGAAGCACACGTTGAGCACGAGCCGCGCCGACCCGGTCGGGTTGACCGTGCTCGCCTCAGCCTGCGCGAGCCCCTCGCGCACCCGCGCCGAGAGGCCGGCGCGCTCGCCCACGCAGTAAAGCCGCACGCCGTCTTTTTTGAGCAAAGGCACTTCACGCGCAAGCGCCAGCGCCAGCAGTTCCATGAGGCCGGAGACTTCTTCCGCGGGGCGGCTCCAGTTCTCCGAAGAAAAAGCAAATACGGTGAGCACCTTCACGCCGCGATCGAGGCAGGCGCGCACGCAACGGCGCAGGGATTCGACGCCCTGCCGGTGTCCGACCAAGCGCGGCAGAAAGCGGCGCGTCGCCCAACGGCCGTTGCCATCCATGACGATGGCGATATGGTGCGGCACCACGGGAAATGAGGGCATGGAGGAGTGTCGTGTGCGCAAGAACTTCGCCTGAAAAAGCCAAACCGCTCAGCCGATGCCGCTCACACCGCCATGATCTCTTGCTCCTTGGTCGCAACCAGGGCATCGATCTCGGCGATGTGCTTGTCGGTGGCCTTTTGCACCTCGGTTTCGGCACGCTTTTGCTCGTCCTCGGAGATGAGCTTGTCTTTCACGAGGCGCTTGAGCGCTTCGTTGGCCTCGCGGCGCAGGTTGCGCACGGCCACTTTGGCGTTTTCGCCCTCGTGGCGCGCGAGCTTGGCCATCTCCTTGCGCCGCTCCTCGCTCATGGGCGGCATGGGCACGCGGATCAGGTCCCCCATGGAAGCCGGGTTCAGCCCCAGGTCGCTCTCGCGGATGGCTTTTTCGATCTTCGCGCCCATGCCCTTTTCCCAGGGCTGCACACTGATGGTGCGCGCGTCGAGCAGCGCCAAGTTCGCCACCTGGCTCAGCGGCACCATGGAGCCGTAATACTCCACGTGCACGGTATCGAGCAGCGCGGGGTTCGCACGGCCCGTGCGGATTTTCTGCAGGTTGTTCCTGAACGCCGCGATCGACTGATCCATCTTGCTCGCAGCGGTGTTTTTGATTTCGGCAATCGTCGTCATGGGTTCTCCTCGAGGCCGCGGCGCGCCTGCTTGCGCACCTCCAGCCTGCCCGTCAAGCGTAAACCAGCGTACCTTCGTCTTCCCCGAGTACCACACGCAGCAAGGCGCCAGGCTTGACGATGGAAAACACGCGCACAGGGAGTTTTTGGTCGCGGCACAACGCAAAAGCCGTCGCATCCATGATGCCCAGGTTGCGCGCCATGGCCTCGTCGAAGCTCAGGCGCGTGTAGCGCTTGGCCTCGGGGTCTTTTTGCGGGTCGGCAGTATAAACACCGTCCACCTTCGTGGCCTTGAGCACCACTTCGGCGCCGACCTCGGCGCCGCGCAGCGCCGCCGCAGTGTCGGTGGTGAAAAACGGGTTGCCCGTGCCGGCCGCGAACACCACCACCTTGCCCTCTTCGAGGTACTGCAAGGCCTTGGGGCGCACGTAGGGCTCGACCACCTGCTCGATGGCGATCGCGGACATCACGCGCGCCGTCAGTCCATTCTTTTCCATGGCGTCAGCCAGGGCGAGCGCGTTCATGACCGTGGCCAGCATGCCCATGTAATCGGCCGTGGCCCGGTCCATGCCGGCCGAGCCACCAGCGACGCCACGGAAGATGTTGCCGCCGCCGATCACGACCGCCACCTCGACACCCAGGCGCGTGACCTCGGCGATCTCTTCGACGATGCGCCCTATGGTTGCGCGGTTGATGCCGAAGGCGTCCTCACCCATGAGCGCCTCACCAGACAGCTTGAGCAAGATACGCTTGTGGACTGGCGCGGCAATGGACATGAAACGCTCCCAAAAAGATGGAAATGGGTTGGTGGGCGGACAGCAATCAGGCGGAAGCCTTGGCAGCGGCCACCTGGGCGGCGACTTCGGCCGCAAAGTCGTCCGCCTTCTTCTCTATGCCCTCGCCGACCACATAGAGCGTGAAGGCCTTCACCGTGGTGGCCTTCTCCTTGAGCATCTGCTCCACGCTTTGCTTGTCGTTCTTCACGAAGGCCTGGTTCATCAAGGACACTTCCTTGAGGAACTTCTGCACCGCACCCTCGATGCGCTTGGCCACGATCTCGGATGACTGCACGGGCTTGCCCTCGGCCTGCGCCTTGGCGGCATCCTCGGCGGCCTTGCCCGCGGCCACGGCGCGTTCTTTCTCGATCAGCTCGGCCGGCACCTCGGCGCTGGTCAGCGCCACGGGCTTCATCGCAGCGATGTGCATGGCCACGTCCTTGGCGGCGACTTCATCGCCCTCGTACTCGACCACCACGCCGATGCGCGTGCCGTGCAGGTAGGAAGCGAGCTTGTTGCCGCCACGGAACGCCTTGAAGCGGCGGAAGGTCATGTTTTCGCCGATCTTGCCGATCAGGCCCTTGCGCACATCTTCCAGCGTGGGGCCGAAGCCGTCTTGGCTGTAGGGCAGCGCACCGAGCGCCGCCACGTCGGCCGGACCGTGCTTGGCCACGAGTTCGGCCGCGGCCTTGGCCATGGCGATGAAGCTGTCGTTCTTGCTGACGAAGTCGGTCTCGCTGTTGACCTCGATCATGCCTCCCGTGGTGCCTTCGATGAAGATGGCGACCACGCCTTCGGCAGTGATGCGCGAGGCCGCCTTGCCGGCCTTGGTGCCGAGCTTGACGCGCAGCAGCTCTTCGGCCTTGGCCATGTCGCCGTCGGCTTCGGTGAGGGCTTTTTTGCACTCCATCATGGGGGCGTCGGTCTTGGCACGCAGCTCAGCCACCATGCTTGCGGTAATTGCAGCCATTTGTATTCCTTCCGTAGTCAATAGCAATAGGGGTGAATCAGATTTCGGGCTCAAAAAAGGGGCCCGCCATGAGCCCCTTTCGTTTGGCGCAGCAACGCATGGGCCTTGCGTCAGGCAGCAGACTCTTCCACTTCGACGAATTCATCGGAACTTTCGGTGGCAACGGTCTTGACCACTTCGTTCACCGCGTTCGCACGACCCTCGAGGATCGCGTCGGCGATGCCGCGTGCGTAGAGCGCCACGGCCTTGGCCGAATCGTCGTTGCCGGGGATCACGTAATCGATGCCCTCGGGCGAGTGGTTGGTGTCCACCACGCCGATCAGTGGGATACCGAGCTTTTTGGCCTCAGCCACGGCAATCTTGTGGTAGCCCACGTCGATCACGAAAATGGCGTCGGGCAATGCTGCCATGTCCTGGATGCCGCCGATGTCACGCTCGAGCTTGGCGAGTTCGCGGTTGAAGTTGAGCTGCTCTTTCTTGCTCATGTTGTCGATCCCGGCCTCGATCTGGGCCTTCATGTCCTTGAGTCGCTTGATCGAGCTCTTGACGGTCTTGAAGTTGGTCAACATGCCGCCCAGCCAGCGCTGGTCCACGAAGGGAACGCCCGCGCGCCGCGCCTCGGCGCCCACGATCTCGCGCGCCTGACGCTTGGTGCCCACCATCAAAATGGTGCCGCGGTTGGCGGTGAGCTGGCGCGCAAATTTTTGCGCCTCCTCGAACATCGGCAGGGTTTTTTCGAGGTTGATGATGTGGATCTTGTTGCGCTGCCCGAAGATGAAGGGAGCCATCTTGGGGTTCCAAAAGCGCGTCTGGTGACCAAAGTGGACACCAGCTTCCAGCATTTCGCGCATGGTGATAGACATAAAATTCTCCAAAGGTTGGGTCTGAAATCCAGCCCCCTTCTTTGCCCGCCATGCCCGGCCTTCATCAGGCCATCGACAGCGGTGCAACACCTTTACGGGGCTGGTTTGCGATTGGTTTTGCTGCGGGGCTTGGCGCCACGTAAGGGCGGCGCCCTGAGCAAAACCGGCGGATTTTAGCATTGCCGGCCTTGCTCAACGGCACTGCACCGGCGCCCGTGGCCTGGCTACGCTACCCCAGGACTTCCATGAGCATGCGCGCCACGCCCTGTTGCCACGGCGGCAAGACCAGGCCGAAAGTGGACTGGAATCTGGTGCAGTCTAGGCGCGAATTGTGCGGGCGCGGCGCCGGCAGCGGGTAAGCGCTTGCGGGGATGGGGAGCAGCTCTTTTGCTTTGATTTCGAGAGCTTGCTGCGCTTGCTGTGCCTGCTCCAACACGTATTTTGCATACGAAAACCAGGTAGCCTCGCCCGCGGCGGCGAGATGGTACAGGCCGGCATCCTGTGGGTGCGCCAGCAGGTGGCGGATGGCGTGGGCGCTGCAGTCGGCCAGCAGCTCAGCCCCCGTGGGCGCGCCCCATTGATCGTCGATGACGGTGAGGCGCTCGCGCTCCTGCGCGAGGCGCAGCATGGTCTTGGCAAAGTTGCCGCCGCGCGCGCCGTACACCCAGCTCGTACGCACGATGAGGTGCCGCGCACCAGAGTGCACGATACGCTGCTCGCCCTCCCACTTGCTGCGGCCATACACGCTCAGCGGCGCCGGGGCGTCGGTTTCGCGCCAGGGACGGCTGCCGCTGCCGTCGAAGACATAGTCGGTGCTGTAGTGCACGAGCCAGGCGCCCAGGCGCGCGGCTTCTTCGGCAAGTACGCCGGGCGCGGCGGCATTCACGGTGTGCGCCAGTTCAGGCTCGCTCTCGGCGCGATCGACGGCGGTGTACGCAGCGGCGTTGACGATGACCTCGGGCCGCAGCGCGCGCACGGTGGCCGCCAGCTCGGCGGGGCGCGACAGGTCGCCGCAGTGGTCGCGGCTGTGGCGGTCCAACATCGTGAGCTGGCCCAGCGGCGCCAGGCTGCGCTGCAGCTCCCAGCCGAGCTGGCCGTTTTTGCCCAAAAGCAGGATGTTCATGGGTTGGTGCAAGTTGGTGGGTGCACGGCTCGTGTGCGCCGCTCGCGTGCAAAAAAGCGCTGGTGCAGCAGCGCCTAGAAGCCGTCGAATCGGCCGCTCGAGCCATTATCCATGCTGCATGGCGGGGCCACCGAGGCGTCGCGCAGACGGCACAAAACCGCGCAACCAGACACGGAGCGGCATTCGCGCATTACACTTTCAGGAGCATGCAGACGCCCATTTTCTTGGGACTGCATACCGCTGCGCCAGGGGGGCTTGCTCTTGGCAATTCCTCGGAGGACCTATGGTGAAAAAATTGCAAAGCGTCGGTAACGACAAGAAAAAAAGCGACAAAAGTGCAAAAAGCGATGCCCGGCTCGCGCGCACCGTACAGGACTCGGCGCAGCAGATCTGGCTCGCCGGCCTGGGCGCCTTTGCCAAAGCGCAAGAGGAGGGCAGCAAGGTGTTCGAGGCCCTGGTGAAAGAGGGCCTGGACATGCAGCGCAAGACGCAGAAAGCGGCGCAGGAAAAAATCACCGAGGCCGCCAACCGCATGGGCTCGCTGACCAGCGAACTGGGCTCGCACACCTTTGGCGGCCTGGACAAGCTCGAATCGATTTTCGAGGAACGCGTGTCCCAGGCGCTGGGCAAGCTCGGCGTGCCCACGGCCCACGATCTGCGTGCGCTGCAGGAGCGCATGGACGCGCTCACGCACAGCCTGAACCGGGCCACGGCCCAGCGCAGCGCTGCCGCTGCGCCCCGCGCCACCACGGCACGCCGCAGCGCCGATCAAGCGCCCGCCGAAACCGCGCCAACGCAAAAGCCGGCTGCTGCGCCCGGTCAGTCCACGCCACGCGCACGCAAAACCGCGGTGGCGGCCAAAAGCGCCGCGCCCTCAGCCAAGACCTGACGCATCGGGCAATACGCCAGCGGCTGCGGCCTTGCGGGCGGGCGCAGCCGCTGCATGCAGCGCAAGGGCTGCACCAATATTGCTGCATTGCACAAGACAGGCTCGGTTAGAGTAAGCGCTGGAGACAAAGACACAAGGCCACCAAGCCCCGATCCAGCGAGTCAACAATGACCAAGAAAGCGCCACGCCGCACTGCCCAGCGCATTCTCGAAAGAGCGCTGGAATTGTTCAATCGCTTTGGCGAGCCCCATGTCTCGGCCACGCTGCTTGCGGCCGAGCTGCGCATCAGCCCGGGCAATCTGTATTACCACTACGCCGGCAAAGACGCGCTGGTGAATGCGCTGTTCGACCGCCACGCGCATGCACTGTCGGGCTTGCTGGACGCGAGCAGCGGCGTGCGCCAGATCGAGGATGCGTGGTTTTTCATGCACACGCTGTTCGAGCAAATGTGGCAATTTCGCTTTCTGTACCGCGACCTCAACGAGCTGCTGTCGCGCAACCGCCATCTGGAAACGCACTTCCAGCCACTGCTGGTGCGCAAAGTCACGGCACTGCGCACCCTGCTGGGCAACCTGGGCGAGTCCGGCGCCTTGCAGCAAGAGCTCGCCCAGGCAGAACTGCAAGCCACCGCCACCAACATGGCCGTGGTGCTGTGCTACTGGCTGAGCTTCGAGTATGTGCGCGACCCGCGCCACGCGCTCGAGCCCGAAGGCGCGCAGAGCGCTTTGCTGCGCGGTGCACAGCACGTGCTGCACCTGCTCACGCCCTATCTGGCAGAACGTCCCCGCGCCCATCTTCGCAGCCTGGCCCAGGCGTATGCCGCACCCTGGCCCGCCGCGCCGCAAGTGGCCCATGGAACGCCCCCCGACGCCCCACTTTTTGCAGGAGACCCATCATGGCGCAATGGACCCCCTTCCCCTACCGTGACCTCTACCGCTTCGACCCCGCGCGCCTGAGGCAGTTGTGGCCGCGCCTGCACGCGGGTGACGCCGAACCCTGTCCCGACAATGACAAGCTGCTGCATGCCTGGCTATTGCTGCACAGCGGGCAGTTCCAGGAGGCGGCCGAGTTCGGGCAGCGCCTGGGCGGCGCGGGCCTCACGGTGGCAAACAAGGCCACCGCGCTATACGCCAACTACCTCGAGCCCAGCGAGTCAACGCGCCAGGACTTGCTGCTGCAGGTGGCCGAACGCGCCCAGGCGCAAGCCGCCGACGTCCCCGACAACCCCAACGCCTGGTTTTGGCGCGCGTATGCGCTCGCCCGCTATGGCCAGAGCATCAGCGTCGGCAAAGCCGTCGCGCAGGGCCTGGGCAACGCGGTCAAGGAATCGCTGCAAAAAACCCTGGCGCTTGCGCCGCAGCATGCGCACGCGCACATCGCACTCGGCGCCTTCGACGCCGAGGTCATAGACAAGCTCGGACCGCTCGTGGGGCAGATGACCTTCGGCGCGAAAAAGGAAACCGCGCTCGAGCACCTGCGCCAAGGGCTTGCGCTGCACCCGCAATCGACCATCGGCCTGCTCGAATACGCAAACGCGCTCCTGATGCTCGAGGGTGATGAGAAGATGGACGAAGCGACCAGGCTTTACGAGCAGGCTGCTGCCAGCACGCCGCTGGATGCCTCCGAGCACCTGGACGTGGAACTGGCGCGCGCCGAACTCGAAGGCTGATGCCCACACGCAACGCCGCTACGACGCCGCCCACGCTCGTGTGGTTCCGGCGTGACCTGCGCGACGACGACCACGCCGCCCTCAGCGCGGCACTGCGCACGGGCGGCGCGGTGTATTGCGCCTTCGTCTTCGACACCGACATCCTCGACGCGCTGCCCAGCCGGCGCGACCGGCGTGTGCACTTCATCCACGGCAGCCTGCAAGCGCTCGACGCCGCCTTGCGTGCGCGCGGCGGTGCGCTGATCGTGCGCCATGGCCGCGCCACGCAGCACATTCCGGCGCTCGCGCAGGCACTGGCTGTGGGCGCCGTGCACGCGAACCGCGACTACGAACCCGCCGCCAAGGCGCGTGACGCCGCCGTGGCCCGCGCGCTCGCGCCGCTGGGCATCGCGCTGCACCTGCACAAAGACCAGGTCATCTTCGACGGCGACGCCGTGTGCACACGCGCGGGCACGCCGTTCACCGTCTTCACGCCGTACAAAAATGCCTGGCGCCAGCGCCTGCTGCAGCAGGCACCGCCTGGCGCACCGCCCGACGAGCTCCCGGACCTTGTCGCGCATGGCTGCGCAGGCCGGCTCGCGAGCCCGCCGCCTGACCTATCCACAGGCGTGCCGGCGCTCGCCGACATCGGCTTTGCAGCGACGAACTTGGCCGAACTTGGTATCACGCCCGGCATGCAAGGCGCGCAGGCGCTGTGGGAGGCGTTCGCGCAGGGGCACATCCAGCGTTACGCAGAGCTGCGCGACTACCCGGCGCGCCGTGGCGTGAGCTACCTCTCGGTGCATTTGCGCTTTGGCACCATCGCGATCCGTGCACTCGTGCGCCAAGCGCTCGCCCTGCGCGCCGACGCTTGGCTCGACGAGCTCATCTGGCGCGAGTTCTACTTCATGATCCTCGACCACTTCCCACACGTGACCGAGCGCGCCTTCAAACCCGCGTTCGACGCGATCGCGTGGGACGACTGGCCGCAGGGCTTGGCCGCGTGGCAGGCCGGGCGCACCGGCTACCCACTCGTCGATGCCGCGCTGCGGCAACTGCTGCACTGCGGCTGGATGCACAACCGCCTGCGCATGCTCACGGCCTCGTTCCTGTGCAAAGACCTGGGGCTCGACTGGCGTCTGGGCGAGCGCCACTTTGCCGCGCAGCTCAACGACTTCGACCTCGCCGCGAACAACGGCAACTGGCAATGGGCCGCTTCGAGCGGCTGCGACGCGCAGCCGTACTTTCGCATCTTCAACCCCGTGACCCAGTCGCAGAAGTTCGACCCGCAGGGCGACTTCATCCGCCGCTACGTCCCTGAACTCACGCGCGTGCCACTACCCTTTTTGCACGCCCCATGGACCATGGATCGCAGCACCCAGCAGGCCGCCGGCATCACGCTGGGGCAGGACTACCCACTCCCCATCGTCGAGCACGCAAGCGCCCGCCAACGAACCCTCGCGCGCTACGCGGTGGTGCAGGCGCCTGGGAGCAAGGTAATTGGAATCTGACTCCAATTACGGGTTTTTCTCAGTCCGCGTCACCAAAACGCCGCAGCGCGATTTGCAGCAGGCCGTCGAAGATCAGGTTCTCGACGAGCTCGAAGGGGCGCGTCATGCTCGGCGCCATCTTCCAGCCTGCGCCGCCAGTCATGAGGCAGGCGGGCTCTGCACCGCAGTGCTGCAGCAGGTGCTGGTACATGCGCTCGACCGCGCCGGCGATGGCGTAGGTGCCGCCGCTCGTGAGCGCGTCGCTCGTGTTCGTGGGAAAGAGCCGCACCTCGCCCGTGGGCACGTGCAGGCCCGCGGTGCCGGCCTCGAGCGCGCGCAGCATGATGCCGTGGCCTGGCAGGATCAGGCCGCCGAGGAAGTTGCCCGCGGCGTCGATGCACTCCACGGTCACGGCCGTGCCCACCATCACAAGCACGATGGGGCGTGGCGCGCCCTGCGCGAGCACATGATGGCGCGCACCTATCATGGCCACCCAGCGGTCTGCGCCCAGGCGCGAGGGGTAGTCGTAGCCGTTGGTCAGGCCCGCTTCCTGCGCCGAGGGCACGACCCAGTGCGGTGTCACGTCCCACAGCTCCATCTGCTCGACCACGCGGCGCCGCGCGATGTCGCCCGCCACCACGCAACCGAGCATGCGCCGGGGCGCCGGCAGATTGGCCCAACTGCCTTCGGCCAGGCGGTCGATGTGTTCGAGGAACTCGGTACCCTGCGCGAGCAGCGCGGCGCCCGGGCGGTGCGCGTCGTACAAGGCCCACTTGAGGCGCGTGTTGCCCACGTCTATGGCGAGGAATGTCATGGAGCGCGATTATGGGCACGACTTACGCAAATCGGAGTTAGGCAAGGCGTTCGCCCCATGGAAAAACACCTCGCTGCATCCTTGTTTGCGCAAGTCCAGATGGGGTTTTGTGCCGTGCGCGTGGCCTCGGGGCGCACGCTGCAAACGTCGCGGGGGAGAGATGCCACCTGAGCGTTCAGCTCTGGCGCCAGGGCAAGCCATGAAAGCGCCAGCCGCCCAGGCGCCCGCGCTGCGCATGCGTGTCGAGGTCGCCCTCGAAGCCTTCGAGCACGTTGTACGCCGTCAGCCCCAGCTCGGTCGCGCGGCGCGCGGCGGCGATCGAGCGCACGCCGCTGCGGCAGATCAGCAGCGCCGGCATGCCGCGCGGCACGGCGGCACACAGCAGCGCGTCGAAGTCCGGGTTGGGCAGCATGTCGGGCCACTGCTTCCAGGGCACGGCAAGGGCACCTGGCACTTCGCCGACCCAGGCACGCTCGGCGTCGCTGCGCACATCGACAAGCACGCCGCGGCCCTGCTGCACCCACTGCCAGGCCAGCTGGGGCGGGAGATCGCCCGCGTAGCCGCTCGCGGGGCGCGGCTGCTGCGCGGCGCCATCGGCATCGTGGCGCAGGCGCGGAGGCAGGCCCGAGTGCAGATTCGCCGGCACGGCGGTGTCCATGCGCTCAGGGCGCGGTAGCTGCAGCTGCGCCATGAGCGCGATGAATTCTTCCTCGCTGCGCCCCGCGAGGCGCTCGTTGCCGGCTTTTTCGGCGCCTATGGTCGAGTGGCTGCGCCCGCGGTAGTCGTGGCCGGGCCAGACCACGGTGTCATCGGGCAGCGTAAACAGCTGCTCGTGGATGCTGCGGTACAGCGCTGCGGCACTGCCAGATTGAAAGTCGGTACGCCCGCAGCCGTCGATGAGCAGCGTGTCGCCTGTGAATACATGGCCGCGCCAGAGGTAGCACATGCTGCCCGCAGTGTGCCCTGGCGTGTGCAGCGCGCGCAGCGTCTCGGCGCCGAACTGCAGCGTATCGCCGTGCCGCAGTTGCACCGCGGCCGTGCCTATGCCGCAGCCCGCAGGCGCGGCCATGCGTGCGCCTGTGTGCTCGGCCAGGCGCGCCGCGCTCGTCACGTGGTCGGCGTGCGCGTGCGTCTCGAGCACCCAGCGCAGGCGCAGGCCCTGCGCCTGCAGAACGCCGAGGTCGCGCTCGAGCTGTTCATCGACCGGGTCGATGATGAGCGCCTCGCGCGTGGCCGGATCGTGCAGCACATAGGTGTAGGTGCTCGATGCAGGGTCGAAAAGTTGCAGCGGGATCATGGAAAGGATTTTTGCAAATTCAACCCAGATTGTTCATTAGAACGCGGGATGATGGCGAGGCGGCTGGCGCGGCAGTTTGGTCGCGGGTGAGAAGTCCATGGCCGCAGCCATGGACGCCGAAGCAGCGGCCAAAATGGCTGGCAGACGTCCGCCAGCGCCCGCGTAGGTGCGCAGCACCGCCTAATGGACAATTTGGGTTGAATGCGCCCCCGCGCGGCTCGCCCCCGTCGCTGCGGCTCTGGACGGCGACCGCAGCGCGCTCGACACGGCGCTGCAGGCCGCGCACCCCGAGGCAGCGCAGGGCTGAACGCTGCTGCGCCGCCAGGCGTTCGACTTCAACTGGCGCCTGGGGCGCGTGCTGGCTGAATATCAAACCACGCGAAACACGAATGGTGAAGCGCATGATGTGCTATCGAAAACAGAGCTCCTGCTGATCGTCAAGGGCGCCCCGAGGCCGTTTTGCCGCTGTGCACGCAGCGGCGCGTGGACGACCAGCTGCTGCCGCAGGGCGAAGCCGAGCGCGCGCAGGACGCCGCGCGCCTGCGCCAACTCGCACAGCAGGGCCTGAGCGTGCTCGCCGTGGCCCCGCGGCACTGGGCGCCGCAAGACGCGGTGCCGCAGGAACTCAGCCCCGCGGAGGAGTCGGAGCTCGTCTTCGAGGGCTTGTGCGCCTTTGCCGACCCGCCCAAGCCGAGTGCGCCCGCGGCGATCGCGCGGCTTGCAGCGGCCGGGGTGCGGCTCAAGATCCTCTCGGGCGACGCCCCCATCGTGGCGCAGGCCGCGGCGGACATGATCCTGCTGGCCTCGGACCTCGAAGTCGTGGCCGAAGGCGTAGAGGAAGGGCGGCGCACCTTCGTCAACATCCACCTGGCCACGTTCGCGGGCCTGCTGTGGCTCTACCACGCGACGCCCGAGGCGTTTCACACGCTCTGGTTCATGGAATCCATGGCCACGCAGATTCTGGTGATCTTCATCATTCGCACGCGCGCCCTGCCCAGGCAGGACAGGCCGCACCCTGCGCTCACGGCCTCGTCACTGGTGGCGCTGGCCGTGGCGCTGGTGCTGCCGTTCACGCCGCTGGGCGGGTGGTTCGGCTTCGTGCAGCCGGGCTGGGACATGCTCGGCGGGATGGCGCTGCTGGTGCTCGTCTATCTGCTGTGTGCACAGCTGCTCAAGGGATTTGCCTTGAGTGGAAAATTTGGATGAAAAAGGCATTTTATCAAGGTATGACAAGCGTTTGCAGCTATCATTTTTATATTCACCTGCGGGCTTTGGGGGCGTGCAGCCCAGCGCCTCCAGGTCTTCTGCCGAAAGGTGCAACTCGGCAGCCTGTCGGACTTTGGAATCGTCGGCTGCGAATGCGCCGCAGCGGGACTTTCTGCCGGGCTCACTTGGGCTCACTTGCCCCAGCTGTCCTTGAGCCCCACGGCGAGGTTGAACACAGGGCGTTGCGGCGTGTGCTCGACGCGGTCGGCGACGAAGTAGCCATGGCGCTCGAACTGGAACTTGTCGTCGGCCCGTGCCGTGGCGAGCGAAGGCTCGACGATGGCCTGCAGCACGCGCAGGCTCTGCGGGTTGAGCAGCTGCAAAAAGTCCTTGCCGCCCGCGTCGGGCTGGGCGTCGGTGAACAGGCGGTCGTACAAACGCACTTCGGCGCTGATGCCGTCGGCCACGCCCACCCAGGTGATGGCCGCCTTGACCTTGACGCTGTCCGCGCCGGGCGTGCCGCTCTTGGTGCCCGGCAGCACGCTGGCATGCACCTCGGTGACCTGGCCGCTCGCGTCCTTCACGCAGCCCGTGCACTCGACCACGAAGCCGCCCTTGAGGCGCACGCGGTTGCCCGGAAACAGGCGCTTGTAGCCCTTGGGCGGCACTTCGGCGAAGTCTTCGCGCTCTATCCATACTTCCTTGCCCAGCGTGAAGCGGCGCGGCGGCGGTGCCGGCTGGTCTTGCGGCGCATGCGGCAGGAGCGGCAGCTCGCAGGGTTCGAGGTGGCCCGCGCCCATGAGTTCATCCCAATTCGTGAGCACGAGCTTGAGCGGCTCGAGCACGGCCATCGCGCGCGGCGCCTTGTGCTCGAGGTCATCGCGCAGCGCACCTTCGAGGGCGCTGTATTCGATCCAACTGTAATCTTTGGTGACGCCTATGCGCTCGCAAAACAGCTGAATGGCCTCGGGCGTGTAGCCGCGGCGGCGCAGGCCGACGATGGTGGGCATGCGCGGGTCGTCCCAGCCCTGCACGATGCCTGCATCGACGAGGTGCTTGAGCTTGCGCTTGCTCGTGACCACGTAGGTCAGGTTCAGGCGCGCGAACTCGTACTGGCGCGGCTGCGGCGTGGCGATCAACCCGCCCGCGGCGAGGTGGTCCAGCAGCCAGTCGTAGAACGGGCGCTGGTCTTCGAATTCGAGCGTGCAGATGCTGTGCGTGATGCGCTCGAGCGCGTCCTCGATCGGATGCGCAAAGGTGTACATCGGGTAGATGCACCAGCGCGTGCCGGTGGCGTGGTGCGCCGCGTGCTTGATGCGGTAGAGCACCGGATCGCGCAGGTTGATGTTGGGCGAGGCCATGTCGATCTTGGCGCGCAGCACCGCGGCGCCGTCGGGCAGCTCGCCCGCCCTCATCTGGCGAAAGCGCGCGAGGTTCTCGGCCACGCTGCGCGTGCGGTAGGGGCTGTCCACGCCCGGCGTGGCAAAGTCGCCGCGGCGTGCGCGCATCTCTTCGGGCGTTTGCTCATCGACGTAGGCCAAGCCCTGCTCGATGAGGTACTCGGCCGCGCGGCACATGAAGTCGAAATAGCTGCTCGCGTAGTAGATGTGCTCGGTGCCGAAGGCGTGCCAGTCGAAGCCGAGCCAGCGCACGGCGTCGATGATGCCGTCCACGTACTCCTGGTCTTCTTTTTCGGGGTTGGTGTCGTCAAAGCGCAGATGGCACACGCCGCCGTAGTCGCGCGCGAGGCCGAAATTCAGGCAGATGCTCTTGGCGTGGCCGATGTGCAAATAGCCGTTGGGCTCGGGCGGAAAGCGCGTGCGGATGCGTGCCGGATCGAGCGGCCCCGCGGCATGGTGCGCCGCGTCGCCCGGGCTGCCGCCCCAGCGCGCCTGGGCGAATTTGCCTTGCGCGAGCTCGTGCTCGATGATCTGGCGCAGAAAATTGCTGGGCGGGCGCGGTGCAGCGGCGTCTTGAGCGCTACCGGGGGCGTTGGCGGGGGAATGCGACGAACTCATGGCGGCGATTGTAGGAGGCACGCGCCGCCTCCCATGCTGGCGCCACACGCGATGCCGCCGCACAGTGCGCACCCAGGCTGCAGTGTCTTGCTTGCAACGTCTTGCGTTTACGCGCGGAAACAAGCTTCACGCTGGCGTGTGACATCCTAGGGCGCAACTGCTGCGTTATATCCACAGACCCGGTCGCCTTCGCGTTGCACCGGGCAACAAGGCCCAAGAGGGCTTGAAGGAGGTTTCCATGAAAAAAGCACGTTTTTCTTCCCGCTCTGCCATCGCCAGCCTGGGCTTGGGTGCGGCCTTGCTGCTGGGCGCTGGCGCCGCGCAGGCACGTGACTCGGTGTATTGGTCGGTCGGCGTGGCATCGCCCGGCGTGGCCGTGGGCGTGGGCAATGCCTACCCTGCCGTGGTAGCCCCAGTGATCGCGCCGGCACCGGTTTACTATGCGCCAGCGCCCGCGTATTACGCCCCGCGCCCCGTTTATTACGCCCCGCGCCCCGTCTATTACGGCGCGCCTGTGGTCGTGGCACCGCGCGGCTGGCACCGCGGCGGCCACCACCACCGTCATGGGCACGGGTGGGAAGGCCATAGGCGCTGACTTTGCCACTGCCCCTGCCAAATTGCCAATTGGCCGATTCTTCGTTGCCCATGGTTTCTCTGGGTTGCCGTCGCAGCCCTGCCCTGAGCGGTCCGGACGCTTTCCTGCGCACCGCATAATCGGCTCCCATCTTCCTTGCCGCCGCTGCCAGCGGTGGCATCGTCCGGAGCCGATCCCCGTGAAAACCGTTTTCGTCCTGAATGGGCCCAACCTGAACCTGCTGGGCACGCGCGAGCCCGCCATTTACGGCGCGCAGACGCTGGCCGACGTCGAACAGCTGTGCGCCGCGGCCTGCGCGCGCCACGGTTTTTCGCTGCGCTTTCACCAAAGCAACCACGAAGGCGCTCTCGTGGACTGGCTCCACGAGGCCGGGCGCCTGCACGCCGCGGGCGCGCTCGCGGGCGTGGTGCTCAACGCCGGCGCCTATACCCACACCAGTATCGCGCTGCTCGACGCCATCAAGGGCACGGGCGTACCGCTCATTGAGCTGCACATCAGCAACGTGCACGCGCGCGAGCCGTTCCGCCACCACTCCTACATCGCCGCCGCGGCCAAGGCGCAGCTGTGCGGCTTTGGCGTGCAAGGCTACGCGCTGGCCATAGACGGCCTGGCGGGTTTCTGATCGTTTTTGGTATGGAACAAGATTTTCCCCTTCCCGAAGAAGCGCGCGCCCTCGAAGCCCAGGCCACGCGCCACACCACGCCCTGCGGCACCGGCGCGCTGGTCTGGCATGTCTGGGGCCAGGCGCGGCCCGGCGCGGCGCCGCTCGTGCTGTTTCACGGCGGCGCCGGCAGCTGGACGCACTGGCTGCGCAACATCGAAGTGCTCGTGGCTGCGGGGCACCAGGTCTGGGCGCCTGATCTGCCCGGCTTTGGCGATTCGGCAAGCTCGCCGTTCGGTGGCGACGCCGACGGCGCGGTCGAGCCGCTGCGCGCGGGGCTCGTGCAATTGCTGGGCGGCCAGCCCTGCGATCTGGTCGGCTTTTCGTTCGGCGGGCTCACCGCGGGCCTGCTGCTGGCCGCGCATCCGCAGCTCGCGCGCCGCCTGGTGCTCGTGGGTGCGCCCGCGATGGGTGTGGTGCCCAAGCGCCAGTTCGAGCTCAAGGCCTGGCGGCATCTGCCCACGCTCGAGGAGCAGCTAGCCATCCACCGCTACAACCTCGGCGCACTGATGCTCTACGACAAGGCGCGCATCGACGACTTCGCGCTGCGGCTGCACGTGGCCAACGTGCTGCGCGACCGCGCGCCGCACCGGCGGCTCTCGCACACCGACATCCTCGCGCGCTCGCTGCCGCGCGTGCCCTGCCCCGTGTACGCCATCTACGGCCAGTACGACGCGCTCTACAAAGACTGGATCCACCAGCTCGAGGACGCCTACGCCGCGGCCGCGCCCGACTTCCGCGGTCTGACGCTGATCCCCGACGCGGGCCACTGGGTGCAGTTCGAGCGCCCGCAGGCGTTCGACGCGGCGCTGCTCGCGGCGTTGGCCTGATCGGACGGAACGCTCGCCGAGAAGCGCTCGCTAGAATCTTTGTCACGACTTACGCAAATCGGGGTTAGGCAAGGCGTTCGCCCCATGGCAAAACACCTCGCTGCATCCTTGTTTGCGTAAGTCCGGTTTGTCTTTCCTGCCTATCAACCCGACGGCATCCGCATGGGGTGCCGTTTTCACGTGCAACCGATGAGCGACGCCCCCCAACAGCCCGGCCTGGCCAACCTGTCCAAATCTTTCGACCCTGCCCCGCTCGAGGCCTTCTGGGGCCCCGAATGGGAGCGCCGCGGCTACGGCGCTGCGGGCTACCGCGGCACGGGCCGCCCGAAGGAAGACGCGCCGCCGTTTTGCATCCAGCTGCCGCCGCCCAACGTCACGGGCACGCTGCACATGGGGCATGCGTTCAACCAGACCATCATGGACAGCCTCGCGCGCTACCACCGCATGCGCGGCTACAACACCGTGTGGGTGCCGGGCACCGACCACGCGGGCATCGCCACGCAGATCGTGGTCGAGCGCCAGCTGCAGGAGCAGGGCCTCTCGCGCCACGACCTCGGCGCCACGCCCGAGGAGGCGCGCCGCAACTTCGTCGCCAAGGTCTGGGAGTGGAAGGAGCGCAGCGGCAGCACCATCACGCAGCAGATGCGCCGCCTGGGCGACAGCGTGGACTGGAGCCGCGAATACTTCACCATGGACGAGCGCCTGTCGCAGGTGGTCACCGAAACCTTCGTGCGCCTGTACGAGCAGGGCCTGATCTACCGCGGCAAGCGGCTGGTCAACTGGGACCCGAAGCTGCAATCGGCCGTCTCCGACCTCGAGGTCGAGAGCGAAGAGCGCGACGGCTTCCTCTGGCACATCGCCTACCCGCTCGCCGACGGCAGCGGCAGCCTCACGGTGGCGACGACGCGCCCCGAAACCATGCTCGGCGACGTCGCCGTGATGGTGCACCCCGAGGACGAGCGCTACCGCCATCTTGTCGGCAAGCGCGTGATCCTGCCGCTCGTGGGGCGCGAGATTCCGGTGATTGCCGACAGCTACGTGGACAAGGAATTCGGCACCGGCGTGGTCAAGGTCACGCCCGCGCACGACGCCAACGACTACGCCGTGGGTCAGCGCCACGGCCTGCCGCTTTTGTGCGTGCTCACGCTGCAGGCCACGATCAACGACAACGCCCCCGAAAAATACCGCGGCCTGGACCGCTTCGCGGCGCGCAAGCGCATCGTCGAAGACCTGCAGGCCGCGGGCGCCTTGGTCGAAACCAAAAAGCACAAGCTCATGGTGCCGATCTGCACGCGCACCGGCGAAGTGGTCGAGCCCATGCTGACCGACCAGTGGTTCGTCGCCCTCGAAAAAGTGAGCGACCAAGACCCCGCGGGCAAGAGCATCGCGCAAAAGGCGCGCGACGCGGTGGAATCGGGCGCGGTGCGCTTCGTGCCCGGGCAATGGGTCAACACCTACAACCAATGGATGCACAACATCCAGGACTGGTGCATCAGCCGCCAGCTCTGGTGGGGGCACCAGATTCCGGCCTGGTACGCCGAAGATGGTACGGTTTTCGTAGCGCGCAGCGCAGACGAGGCGGCCGCAAAAGCACAAAAAGCTGGTTACACCGGCGCGCTGCGGCGCGACCCCGACGTGCTCGACACCTGGTACTCGTCGGCGCTCGTGCCCTTCAGCACCATGGGCTGGCCGCAGCACGGCGATGCGCCCACCGACGACTACAACCTCTACCTGCCCAGCAGCGTGCTCGTGACGGGCTACGACATCATCTTCTTCTGGGTGGCGCGCATGATCATGATGACCACCCACTTCACGGGGCGCGTGCCGTTTCGCGATGTGTATATCCACGGCCTGGTGCTGGACGCGCACGGCAAGAAGATGAGCAAGAGCGAGGGCAACGTGCTCGACCCGGTGGACTTGATCGACGGCATCGCGCTCGAGCCGCTGATCGCCAAGCGCACCACGGGCCTGCGCCGCCCCGAGACCGCGCCCAAGGTGCGCGAGGCGACGATCAAGGAATTCCCGCAGGGCATCCCTGCCTACGGCGCCGACGCGCTGCGCTTTACCTTCGCGGCGCTCGCGAGCCTGGGGCGCAGCATCAACTTCGACAGCAAGCGCTGCGAGGGCTACCGCAACTTCTGCAACAAGCTCTGGAACGCGAGCCGCTTCGTGCTCATGCACTGCGAAGGGCAGGACTGCGGGCTCGATGCGCACAGCGCGGCGGGGTGCAAAGGCGGCTACCTGGACTTCAGCCAGCCCGACCGCTGGATCGTCTCGCGCCTGCAGCGCACCGAGGCCGAAGTCGCGCATGGCTTTGCCGAATACCGCCTCGACCATGTCGCGCATGCGCTCTACGACTTCGTCTGGAACGAGTTCTGCGACTGGTACCTCGAGATCGCCAAGGTGCAGATCCAGCGCGGCAACGCGGCGCAGCAGCGCGCCACGCGGCGCACGCTGATCCGCACGCTCGAGGCCATGCTGCGGCTCGCGCACCCCTTGATCCCGTTCATCACCGAGGCGCTGTGGCAGGCCGTCGCGCCCGTGGCGGGCCGCGCGGGCCCGTCGGTGAGCATTGCCGAGTACCCGCAGGCGCAGCCCGAACGCATCGACACCGCAGCCGAGGCGTACATGGAGCAGCTCAAGGCGCTGGTCGATGCCTGCCGCACGCTGCGCGGCGAGATGAACGTCTCGCCCGCGCAGCGCCTGCCGCTGTACGCCGTGGGCAATGCGGACTTCGTGCGCGGCGTGGCGCCGCTGTTGCAGGCGCTGGCCAAGCTCAGCGAGGTGCAGGTGTTCGACGACGAGGCCGCCTGGGCGCAGGCTGCGCAGGCCGCGCCCGTGGCCGTGGTCGGCGAAGCGCGCCTGTGCCTGCACATGGAGATCGACGTCGCCGCCGAAAAAGCCCGCCTGGGCAAAGAGGTGGCGCGGCTCGAAGCCGAGATCGCCAAGGCCCAGGGCAAGCTGGGCAACGCGGCCTTCGTCGCCAAGGCCCCGCCCGCGGTGATCGAGCAGGAGCAAAAGCGCGTGGCCGACTTCGGCACCACGCTCGCGCGCCTGCGCGACCAGCTCGCGCGGCTCGGCTGATCGGGCCCGATCGCCTGTTAACTCCCGAATCTGTAGCACTCTCTGAAAGGCCCACCATGCCCCACAGCTCCCGCGTCCAAAAAGCCGTGTTTCCCGTCGCCGGCCTGGGCACACGCTTTCTGCCCGCCACCAAGGCATCGCCCAAAGAGATGCTGCCCATCGTGGACAAGCCGCTGATCCAGTACGCCGTCGAAGAGGCCTACGCCGCGGGCATACGGCACATGATCTTCGTCACCGGGCGCAGCAAGCGCGCGATCGAGGACCACTTCGACACCGCTTACGAGCTCGAAGCCGAACTCGAGGCCGCAGGCAAAGACGAGCTGCTCGCGCTCGTGCGCTCGGTGCAGCCCAGCGACATGGACTGCGCCTTCGTGCGCCAGCCGCGCTCGCTGGGCCTGGGCCATGCGGTGCTGTGCGCCGAGCCGCTCGTGGGCCGCGAGCCCTTCGCCGTGCTGCTGGCCGACGACCTCATGGTCGGCCCGCCGGGCGGCGCGCCCGTGCTCGCGCAGATGATGAGCGCGTTCCGCCAGCAGGGCCGCTCGGTCATCGCCGTGCAGGAGGTGCCCGCCGACCAGGTGCACCGCTATGGCATCGTCGCGGGCGAGAGCGCCGGCGATCCGCTGATCCGCATCCAGCGCATCGTCGAAAAACCCAAGGCCGCCGACGCGCCTTCGCGCATGGGCGTGGCGGGCCGCTACATCCTCACGCCCGGCGTGTTCGAGGAGATCCGCCAGCAGCCGCGCGGCGTGGGCGGCGAGATCCAGCTCACCGACGGCATCGCCAGACTCCTCGAAAAAGAGGCCGTTTACGCTTACCAATACAGCGGCAAGCGCTATGATTGTGGTAGCAAAGAGGGTTTTTTGGAAGCGACCGTGGAGCTGGCCTTGCAGCATCCGCAAGTGGGCGCGGCGTTTCGCGAGTACCTGCGCGGCCTCGAACTCTGAGCCTGCGTGCACGGCGGGCGCGGGATGCGCGAGAATCGCTTTTGCTTCCCGGGCCGTTTTTCGCCCCCTTTCCGCTCTCATTGCGACTTCGAAGGTGAACCCTCCATGCGCTACGAAACCCGCTACTGCACCCACTGCGGCACGCCGCTGATGCTGCTGGCCGCCGCCGAAGACGACGGCAACCACAAAGAACGCCTGCGCTGCCCGGCCTGCGGCTGGACGCACTGGAACAATCCCACCCCCGTGCTCGCCGCCGTGATCGAGCTCGAAGGGCGCGTGCTGCTCGCGCGCAACGCGGCCTGGCCCAACAAGCAGGCTTTCGGGCTCATCACCGGCTTCATGGAAGCGGGCGAGACGCCGCAGGAAGGGTTGGTGCGCGAGGTCAAGGAAGAAACCAACCTCGACGTGGACGCCCTCTCGCTGATCGGCGTCTATGACTTCCAGCGCATGAACCAGGTCATCATCGCCTACCACGCCGTCGCGCAGGGCGAGGTGCGGCTCTCGCCCGAGTTGGTCGAATACCGCCTCGAACCACCTGAAGAAGTGCGCTGCTGGCGCGCCGGCACGGGCTTTGCGCTCGCCGACTGGCTGCGCGCACGCGGCCACGAGCCGCAGTTCGTCGATTTCGCCACGCGCCGCCCCGCCTGAGCTGAGAGACTGAGAGGCTGAGCGCCCCCGCGCAGCACCACCTGGAACACGCCATGCACATCGACAAAGAAATCGACACCCGCGGCCTCAACTGCCCGCTGCCCATCCTCAAGGCCAAAAAAGCCCTGGCCGACATGGCCAGCGGCCAGCTGCTCAAGGTGGTGGCCACCGACGGCGGCTCGGTGCGCGACTTCCAGGCCTTTGCCAAGCAGACCGGCAATGAACTGGTCGAGCAGCAAACCGTGGGCGAGGAATACATCCACGTGTTGCGCCGGCGCTGAGCGGCGCACCGCATCGCTCCCGAATCAGGAGCTGCCAGCGCTTGATGGACAAGCGCTGGAGCCCATTTTCATTCATATTTTTTAGATCAAAGCCCCGGACCGAGGGCCGACGCGCCGGCGTGGCCGGGCGCGTGCAGCGCATCCACAGCGACGTAGAGCTGGCGCCAGTCCTCGAAGGGCAACGTATCCGCCGCTTCGATGGCCTTTTGCTCGGCCAGCGAGGCCTGCGCCATCGCGAGGTAGCGCGCCTGCTGCGCGTCCGACCATGGCAGCGCGAGCAAGGCGTCGCGCGCGGCCATCGACTGGTGCAGCGCAAAGTCGGCATAGCTGTTGCCATGTGCCTGCCCCATGCGTGCGAGCACGCGCGCCGAGGGCGTCTGCTCTGGTGCCAGCACACGCGCGCGTGCCTGCTGCAAGGCGTCGCCGTAGGCGCTGCCGCCCTGCGCGGCGTCGAGCGCTACGGCCAGCGGCACGCAGGCGTCGAGCACCTCCTGCGCCCATGCGGCGAGCGGCACGCTCTGGCCCCGGCGCTGCAGGCACAGGCCAGGCTCGCGCCCGCGCTCGGCCGCCAGCTGCTGGTTGCGCTGCAGCTCGGCGATCTCGGCGGGCGTGTCGGGTGGGCTGTCGCTGAGCAGGCAGTGCAGCAGAAACACGTCGAGCACGCGCATGGTGGCCGCGCTGATGCCCACGGGCTCGAACGGGTCTATGTCCATCAGGCGCACCTCGACGTATTCGACGCCGCGCTCGCACAGCGCGTGCAAGGGGCGCTCGCCGCTGCGCGTGATGCGCTTGGGGCGGATCGTGCTGTAAAACTCGTTTTCGATCTGCAACAAACTGGTGCCAAGCTGGTTGTAGTCGCCCCCCGGATTGCGCACGCCCACGGCTTCGTAGGGCGGATAGGGGCGCGTGAGCGCTTCGTACAGCGAGGCGGCGTAGCCCTCGAGGCTGTTGTAGCTCACTGCGAGGCTGGCCTGCGCCTCACTCTGGTACCCGAGCCGCCCCATGCGCAGCGAAGTCGCATAAGGCAGGTACAGCGCGTTCGGCCCCAATGGCTGCAGGCTGTGCGTGCGCCCTTGCACGAAGCACGGGCACAGCGCCGGCGAGGCGCCGAACAAATACAGCAGCACGAAGGCATGGCGGCGGAAGTTGCGGATCAACGCAAAGTAGCCTGCGCTGTCCACGCCCGGCAGCGACCAGTTGTAGTGCACGCCCGAGATGGTCTGCATGCGCCGCCCGTAGCGGTGCCCCAGACCCATGCGGTAAACGCTCTTGGCACGGCCGATGTTGGACGAGCCAAAGCGCGCGAGCGGAATGGTCTCGTCGGTGGGCAGCGTGCAGGGCATGCTCGCATTCCATAGCAGCTCACCCTGCGCATGCAGCGTGCGGGCGACGTATTGGTGGATTTCGGTGAGCTCGTCCACGCACGCGCCTATGCCCACGCGCGCGCTCGTGACGAGTTCGAGCTGCGACTCGCTGTAGTCGGTCGTGATGTGCGGGTGCGTGAGCGCCGAGCCCAGCGCGAGCGGATGTGGCGTGAGCGCGAGGCCGCCGTCGGGCAGCACGCGCAAGCCCTCTTTTTCGATGCCGCGGCGCATGCCGGCGATGGCCTGGGGCGCGAGGGCGTGGATTTTTTCTTGCAAGGTGCTCATGTATCGGGAGGCTTTGAAGGTGGGCCAGAACTTACCACGGCACCCATGATCGTGCTGCATGGGGGCCGAAATGGCGGGCCGCCGCCCCGCAGTGGCGCGGACACGCGAACTGGACTTACGCAAACAAGGATGCAGCGAGGTGTTTTGCCGTGGGGCGAACGCCTTGCCTCACCCCGATTTGCGTAAGTCGTGGCGAAAACTCACGCGCCGCGCAATGCGCCCATGCCGCCCCCATACAACCAGGGCTGATCGAGCAATTGCGCGCCCAGCAGGCGCAACGCCCCATCGCGCGCCCAACGCACGGGCCCGCGCGCATGGAATATCTGGCCGTTGCGCATCGCGCGAGCCTGCACGCGCGCCGCACGCTGCCAGCGGTTGAGCGCGTAGCGGCGTAGGCGCAAGGGCACCTCCAGCGCGTCCATGGCCAGCGCGCGTTCGAGCTCGGCCGCGTCCTCCAGGGCCATGCCCGCGCCTTGCGCGAGGTAGGGGCGCATCGGATGGGCCGCGTCGCCCAGCAGCGCGACCAGGCCGCGCGCCATCTCGTGCGGCCCGCGCAGCGGCGGGCGGTCGCACAGCGGCCACAAGCGCCAATCGCACCCTGCTGCAGTCACGCCGTGCACGACTTGCTGCAGCGCACTGCAGCTGCCGTGCAGCGCGGCGGCGAGGTCAGCGGCGTTCGCGGCGTGGTCCCAGGATTCGAGGTCTTGCGGCGCCGGCCCTTCGACGATCACCACGAGGTTGTGCAGCTCGCCCCGGCGCACCGGGTAGTGCACGGCGTGCAGCCGCGGGCCGAGCCAGAGCGTGACCTGCGAGGCATAGTCGCGCCCCGCAAAACCGGGCAAATCTACCAGCGCCTGCTGCGGCACGAGCGCGCGGTAGGCCAGGTGCCCCGAGACGCGCGGCGGCATGTCGCCGAGCAGCTGCGCGCGCGCGCGGCTCCACAGGCCGTCGGCGCCGAGCAGCGCGTCACCTTCGATCGGCTTGTCGGCACTGCCGCACCCGGTGACAGTGGCGGTGACGGCGCTGCCGTCGTCGCTGAAGCGCTCCAGGCTTTGGCCCAGATGCAACTCGACGCCTGCATGCGCGCGCGCCGCGCCGTGCAGCAGGCCGTGCAGATCGGCGCGGTGGATGGTCACGTAGGGCGCGCCGTAGCGCTGCTGCATCGCGGCTCCCAGCGGCAGCAGCGCGAGCTCGCGCCCCGAGAGCGCGCAGCGCACCTGGACGCGCTGCGGCAGCGCCGCCACGGCCTGCAGCGCCTGCCCTAGCCCCCAGCCGTGCAGGATGCGCACCACGTTGGGGCCGAGCTGCACCCCCGCGCCGACCTCGCTGAACGCCGCGGCGCGTTCATACAGGCGTACCTGCCAGCCCGCGCGCGCCGCGGCAACAGCGCCCGCCAAGCCGCCTATGCCGCCGCCCGCGATCAGCAGTTGTTTTTGCATGCGCAAGCTGCTTCAAGCAGCCAACAACTGGCGCAGCACGAAGGGCAAGATGCCACCCGCACGGTAGTAGTCGACCTCGATCGGCGTGTCTATGCGCAGCGTCACGCGCACTTCCTGGCGCGTGCCGTCGGGGCGGTGGATCACCAAGGTGGCGTCGCTTTGCGGCGTGAGTGCCGGGTCGGGCAGCACATCGATGACTTCGTGGCCCGTGAGCCCAAGCGATTGCCACGAATCGGCGCCCTGGAATTGCAGCGGCAGCACGCCCATGCCCACGAGGTTGGAACGGTGGATGCGCTCGAAGCTGCGCGCCACCACGGCCTTGATGCCCAGTAGCTGCGTGCCCTTGGCCGCCCAGTCGCGGCTCGATCCCGTGCCGTATTCCTCGCCCGCGAACACCACCGTGGGCGTGTGCTCGGCCTGGTAGCGCATGGCGGCGTCGAAGATGAACATCTTTTCGCCCTGCTGCGCGCCAGAGTTTTGGTAGAGCGTGAAGCCGCCCTCCTCGCGCGCGCCGTCGGGCAGCGGCGGCAGCATCAGGTTCTTGATGCGCACGTTCGCAAAGGTGCCGCGCACCATGACCTCGTGGTTGCCGCGGCGCGCGCCGTAGCTGTTGAAATCCTCTTTTTTGACGCCGTGCGCGAGCAGCCACTGCCCCGCGGGCGAGTTGACGGGAATCGAGCCTGCAGGCGAGATGTGGTCGGTGGTGATCGAGTCGCCGAACAAGGCCATGATGCGCGCGCCGCGCACGGCAACGGAATCTGCATCATTTTGGCCTTTAACGCCCGTAACACCTACGCTTGCAGCTCCTTTATCGAGAGTGAAGTTGGCAAAAAACGGCGGCTCGGCGATGTAGGTGCTGAGCGGCCAGGTGTAGGTCGTGCCTTGCACGCCCTGGATGTCTTGCCACAGCGCGCCGGGGTCGGACTGCACCTTGGCGTAGTTGGCGCGAAACGCCTCGCCGTTGAGCGCAAAGCGCAGCAGCGCGTGGATTTCCTCGCTGCTCGGCCAGATGTCGCGCAGATAGACGGGGCGCCCGTCCTTGCCCTGGCCGAGCGGCTCGCGCGTCAAGTCGCGCAAGAGCGAGCCGGCGATCGCGTAGGCCACGACCAGCGGCGGGCTCGCGAGATAGTTGGCCTTGAGGTTGGGGTGGATGCGCGCCTCGAAGTTGCGGTTGCCCGAGAGCACCGCCGCGCACACCAGGCTGTGTGCCGTGATGGCCTCATTGATCTCGGGCGCGAGGTCGCCCGCGTTGCCTATGCAGGTGGTGCAGCCGTAGCCCGCGAGCGCAAAGCCGAGCTGCTCCAGGGATGGCAGCAAGCCCGTCTGCGTGAGGTATTCAGTCACCACGCGCGAGCCCGGCGCGAGCGAGGTCTTGATGTGCGGCTGCACCGTGAGTCCGGCCTCCACGGCCTTTTTGGCGAGCAGGCCCGCCGCGAGCATCACGCTCGGGTTGGAGGTGTTGGTGCAGCTCGTGATCGCGGCGATCAGCACGTCGCCATTGCCGAGCGTCACGTCGGCGTCGCGCTGCGTGGGCAACGACTGGGCGCCCACATGCACGGGGTAGCGCTCGCGCAGCTGCGCGGCCGGTCGGTTGAAGCCGTTTTCGGCTGCGGGTTTGCCAAACAGCTCGGTGAACTGCGCCGCCACCTGGCCGAGCTCGACGCGGTCTTGCGGGCGCTTGGGGCCGGCAAGGCTGGGCGCGATGCTGCCCAAGTCGAGCCGCAGCACCTGCGAGTATTCGACCTCGCCCGCGCGCGGCACGCCAAACAGCTCCTGCGCCTTGAAGTAGGCTTCGAAGGCCTCGATCTCGTCGGCGCTGCGGCCCGTGCCGCGGAAATATTCGATGGTCTTTTCATCGACCGGGAAAAAGCCCATGGTCGCGCCGTATTCGGGCGCCATGTTGCCCAGCGTGGCCCGGTCTGGCACCGACAGGGTGCGCGCGCCCTCGCCGAAGAATTCGACGAACTTACCCACCACCTTGTGGCGGCGCAGCAGCTCGGTCACGGTGAGCACCAGGTCGGTCGCCGTGACGCCCTCGCGCAGCTGGCCCGTGAGCTCCAGCCCCACCACGTCGGGCGTGAGGAAGTACACGGGCTGCCCGAGCATCGCGGCCTCGGCCTCGATGCCGCCCACCCCCCAGCCGACCACGCCAATGCCGTTGATCATGGTCGTGTGGCTGTCCGTGCCCACGAGCGTGTCGGGGTACGCCACGCCGTCCGCCCCCTGGTGCACGCCGCGCGCGAGGTATTCGAGGTTGACCTGGTGCACGATGCCAAAGCCCGGCGGCACCACGCCAAAGGTCTTGAAGGCCTGCATGCCCCATTTCATGAACTGGTAGCGCTCGCGGTTGCGCTGGAATTCGAGCCTCATGTTCAGGTCGAGCGCGTTGCGCGTGCCGTAGTGGTCCACCATGACCGAGTGGTCCACCACCAGATCGACGGGCACGAGCGGCTCGATTTTTTGCGGGTCTCGGCCGAGCCGCGCGGCCGCACTGCGCATCGCCGCCAGATCGGCGAGCAGCGGCACACCCGTGAAGTCCTGCAGCACTACGCGCGCGACGACGAAGGGGATTTCGTCCTTGCGCTCGGCCTGGGGCGCCCAGTTCGCGAGCTGCTCCACATGCTCGGGCAGCACCTTGCGCCCGTCGCAATGGCGCAGTACCGCCTCAAGCACGATGCGCAGCGACACCGGCAAGCGCTTGATGCGCGGAAACTGGCGCGCCAGCGCAGGCAGCGAATAAAAGCGCCCGGCTTTGCCCGATGCAGTGCGGAATTCAGCGAGCACCGCCGAATACGGATGCACGAACGTGCGATCAGAAGCAGTCATCACCCATTCTCCCGATAAAGTCCAAGAATCGCGCCATTTTGACAAACCTGCATTGCGCTCCAGCGCAAGGGCCCGCAAAACACCGCCCCCTGCTCGGGCATGCTGCAACGCGGCACCACTGGCAGCTTGATTTTGTCACGCACACGCCGACCAACCCTGCAACATGAAGGGAAAATAACGAGAATCCGCGCAAAATCAATGTCCGCCCCATCCCCTCGCGCCCAACCCCATGCAGACAAAAAGCCAGACGCAATCGACTGCGTCTGGCTTTTTTCACAGAACAAAAATCGGAACCAACGACGCGCTGATACGCCAAAACCGATTAAGGCCAATAGACCTCTGCCGCGCCCACTGTCTGTCTCAACCAGAGCCAGAATCAAGTCCGAATCAAGAACTGCTCGCGATTTTCTTTGGGCATCCAGTTTGGCGGCTTGCCACGCCCCGTCCAGGTTTTGCCCGTGACGGGATCACGGTATTTGGGCGGCACCTTGGAGCCCGCCATAGCACTGCGGCCACGTGTGGAAGCGCGCCCGGAAGGGAATACTTCCTGCTCCGTCAAACCGAATTCAGCCACCAAAGACCGCACCTGCGCCAGGGCATCCGCCACTTCACGCTGCCGCGCTTCATTGATTTGCTGTTCCAGGGCTTCGCGTTGCTTCAAAAGTTCTTTGTAGCTGATCATGGTATCGAATGAAGAAAATGTGAAAGGAGCGCTCATTATAAACACGGATTTTGCGCATGGCTGAAACGCCCCCCTTCTTTGCCAAGAGAAGCCGCGATTATCGCCAGCGCCCACTGGCCTTGCCAGACTTGGCCTTGCAAATGAATCGCCGCGGATTTACAAGCCAGGAGCCTGTCGGACTTTGGGCGTCGAAAGCGAGAATGAGCCCCAGCGAGGCTGGTTTTTGCCGGATTCGCCGCCCCATAGCGGGACTATGGGGCAAGAAGACGGTAAAAAATGGGCCGCTGCGGCGCATTCGCGGCCACGATTCCAAAGCCCGACAGGCTCCTGACAGCCCGCCTCGGCATGGGCACTGCAAAGCATGCGTCAAGATTGCGACGAATAGCGCAAAGGCGCGTTGCCCACATCCACATCCATCCCACGCACTGCAGCAATGCGCTGCACGAAGCGATCCGGTTGCGAGAGAAACCCGTCTTCGTAAGCAACGATATGCAAGTCGGCACAGACTTGCAGCAATTCGCCCGGCCGCAGCAAAAACTCCGGCCGCGCCGGGCGCCCCACGGATTCATTGCCCTGCGCAAAGGTCTCGTAAATCAACACCCCGCCGGGCGCCAGGCTTTGCACGAGCGCGGGAAACAAAGGCCGCCACAGATAATTCGTGACAACCACCGCGCCGAAACTGCGCCCGGCAAAAGGCCAGGGGCCGTTTTCGAGATCGGCGCACACCAGTTCGCCCAGCCCCACGCAGGCGGACAAGGCCTGTTGCGACATATCCACGCCCACCACCGCGTACCCCTGGGCGCGTAGCCAGCGCAGGTGCCGCCCCATCCCACAAGCCACGTCGAGCACCGTGCTACCGGGCGGCACCAGATGCGTCCAGCGGCGTACCCAGTCCGACGGAAGCTGCGTTGCGTGCACCTGCAAATACTCCTGAAAAACGAGCTGCTTGCGCTGATCCTGCCTTGGTTTGCGGCCAAAATGACCCAAACCTCAGAAACAAGCCCACAACGGGTTCGCGAACAGCAGCATGAAGTCGGGCTGGGTATAGCCGGCAAACGCCGCGAGCAATGCCAGACACACCAGGCCCCGAGCCCGCCCCTTCATGCCGTGCCCGTGGAGCCATAACCGCCCGTGCCGCGCGCGCTCGGCGCAGCGAAGTCGGCCACCACGTTGAACTCGGCTTGCAGCACCGGCACGATGACCAGCTGCGCAATGCGCTCCATGGGTTGCAGCGTGTAGGCCTGCGCGCTGCGGTTCCAGGCGCTGACCATCAGCTGCCCCTGGTAGTCGCTGTCGATCAAGCCCACGAGGTTGCCCAGCACGACGCCGTGCTTGTGCCCCAGCCCCGAGCGCGGCAGGATCAAGGCGGCGTAGCCCGGGTCTTGCAAGTGGATCGCAATCCCCGTGGGCACGAGCGCGCTGGCACCCGCTTCCAGCACGAGCGGCGCGTCCAGGCAGGCGCGCAAGTCCAGGCCTGCGCTGCCGGGGGTGGCGTACGCGGGCAGTTGCGGCGCCATGCGCGCATCGAGAATCTTCACATCAACCTTCACGGCGTCCTCTAGCAAAAAATAAAAAGGGGCGCGCGTTGCGCTCCTGCCCTCCAGGGGCCTGCTCAATGGTGCTGCGGCAGGCGCGCGGCGATCTCGGCGACGAGCTGCTGCGCGAGCACGCGCTTGGACGCGCGCGGTAGCTCGCGGTGGCCATTCGCGTCGACGAGCAGCAAAGCGTTGTCGTCCTGCCCGAACGTTGCCGGGCCGATGTTGCCCACGAGCAGCGGCACGCCCTTGCGCACGCGCTTGGCGCTGGCCTGGGCGAGCAAGTCCTCGCTCTCGGCGGCGAAACCGACGCAATACAGCGCGCCGGCACGTGCCTGCGGCAGCTGCGCCACGGTCGCGAGGATGTCGGGGTTTTCCACGAAGCGCAGCAGCGGCGGCTCGCCCGAGCCGTCCTTTTTGATCTTGTGCGCCGCCTGCGTGGCCGGGCGCCAATCGGCCACGGCTGCGGTGGCGATGAAAACCGAGGCATCTTGCACGTGCTGCAGCACGGCGTCGAGCATTTGCTGCGCCGACTGCACGTCGATGCGCCGCACGCCGCGCGGCGTGGGCAGGTGCACCGGCCCGGCGACCAGCGTGACCTCGGCCCCGGCCGCGCGCGCCGCGCGCGCGATGGCAAAGCCCATCTTGCCGCTCGAGTGGTTGGTGATGCCGCGCACCGGGTCTATGGCCTCGAAGGTCGGCCCCGCCGTGATGAGCAACTTGCGCCCGGCGAGCAGCTTGGGAGTGAAGAAAGCCGTCAACTCCTCGACCAGCTCGTGCGGCTCGAGCATGCGCCCGTCGCCGGTCTCGCCGCAGGCCTGGTCGCCGCAGCCCACGCCCAGCACCGTGGCGCCATCCTGCGCCACCTGCGCGAGGTTGCGCTGCGTCGCGGGGTGGGCCCACATCTCGCGGTTCATGGCCGGCGCAAGCAGCAGCGGCACGCGCTCGCGCGGGCGCGCGAGACACAGCAGGCTGAGCAGTTCGTCGGCACGGCCCTGCGCAAGCCGCGCGATGAAGTCGGCGCTCGCGGGCGCGATCAGTACCGCATCGGCGTTGCGG
>CAVPUD010000066.1:0-39794 GCA_963708545.1 uncultured beta proteobacterium
TGGGGTAGCGGCGGGAGTCTATATGATCGTCGGGGATGCGACACATAGCATTTAGCGTAGAGAATCCAGCGGCTCCAGCCGCATTCTTTCTGTAGCCGCGGCAATCACGGCGGCGCCGTGGTGCAATTGGGCAAGGTCATCCTGCCATTGGCTGGGCAGCAGGGCCGCGAGCCAGCCGCGGCCGTATGGGTCCTGGTGGATGAGTTCGGGTGTTTCTTCGAGCAAGAGGTTGACGGCGCACACGGTGCCCGAGATGGGGGTTTTGATGGCGACGATGGACTTGCTCAGTTCCACCACAGCCAAGGTCTGCCCCTGTATGAGTCGGGTACCTGCAGGTTTTGGGCGGGCCATGTAAAAGTCTCCGCTCACGTGGACGCCGAACGCAGTGATGCCCACGCGCACCGAGCCGTCGGCCTGCGGCGCGCACCAGAGGTCTTGCGCCAGCCAGAAATACAGCGCGTCGGGGTATTCAAAACCCAGGACGCGCATGCCATGCTCTGCAAACCAAGCCGTGGCGGAAGGAAGCAGGAGTCGAACCTACCCGGCGACGCATGGCGCCACCCACTGGGTTTGAAGCCCAGCCACCCCACCGGGAGTGTGTTCCTTCCATGGAGTTCACCCGAACGATCATCCTAAATCCGGCAGTTGAGCGCGCCCGAGCGTGTCGTCATCGGGTGCACTGGCAAGGCGCAAACCGCAGCCATGGCGGGTGCCATGGCGAGGATTTGCAACGCGGCCAGCGTGCCCGAGGGCGGCGCGATCGGATGCGCAGCGCTTTGACCCGATGGGTGCGTCTCGCAGCGTGAAAAATCATTCGAAAAATCAAAGAGTTGCATACAAAATGCAGCGGTCAACTGCCGGATTTATGACCATGCCGGCACCTGCGCCTGCGGCGGCGGAAACAGCGCCGTGTCCGGGCGCAGCAGATGCTGGTCACCCACGCGCCGCAACAAGCCGATGCGATCGAAAAATTCCAATAGCTGGATCGCGCGCTTGCGCCCCAGCCCCGTGGCGTCGCGGTAACTCGCGGCAGACACGTGGCCGTCGCGCTGCACGATGTCGCGTGCGAGCTGCGCGAGTTCGGCGACCACCTGCACATGGTAGTAGAGGTCTTTGACGACCTGAAAAACCTCACTATTTTGCCCCAGGCGCGCGAGCACGTGCCGCACCTGCACCTCGGGCAATTGCGTGGCGCGGGCGATGTCGCGCACCCAGGGAGGATCGAAGCGCCCTTGCAGCAGCAGCGGTAGCGCACGCTCGGCGACGGCGCGGTCGGCCTTTTGCAGCTGCGCGCCGTGCTCGGGCAGGTGCACGAAGCTCTGGCGCCGATCTATGCGTCTCTGCGTGCGCAGACGCTCTAGCAGTGCCGACCACAGTGCCTCGGGCATGCGTGGGGCCGCGAGGCGGCGCAAGCGGTGCATGTCCGGGCCCGTGTCTTCGGGCCATTGGGCGTGGTAGGCCTGCAGCGCCGCGAGTACGGCGGCTTCGCACTCGGCCAGACGCTCTGCCGCCATGAGCCAGTCGCCTTCGAGCACGACACCGGGCAGACCGGCCGGGTCGAACGGCCAGCGCACCAAGCCCTGCCGCTGCAGCCATTCGCTGCCGAGCAGGCCCCAAGGGCTGTGCGCCAAGGCGCCCTGCAGGCGCTGCGCGGCGTCGCCGTGCCGCTGGCTGTGCAGCCAGGCCAGGCGCTGCTGGCTCTGGCGGTAGCGCTGTGGCCCCAGCGGATCGAGCACGCTGCCGCCCGCGAGGGTGCGCGTGGCCGATGCATCGCGCAGCACGAAGCGCTCGCCCCACCAGGCGTGCACCGCCTGCTGCGTGAGCAGTTGCGCGGGCGCCGCCGCGCCCGGGGCGATCACGCTCTGGCCGAGCACGGCCACGGTAGTTAACACATCCTGCGTGCCCAGGTGCAGGTGCACCAGGGTGCCCGAGCGCAGCGGGCGCTCTGCGGTCGGCGCCACGCGCAGCCAGACGTCCAGGCGCTGCGAAGTCAGGGCTAGCGCCGGATCGCACAAAGTCATGCCGCGCTCGACCTGCTCGCGCTCCAGACCTGCGAGGCCGATCGCGCAGCGCTGCCCGGCCTGGGCGCGCTCGAGGCTGCGGTTGTGGCTGTGCAGGCTGCGCACGCGCCAGCGCTGCGCGGGTGCGTGCGCCAGGCACAGCGAGGCCCCCACGGCGACTTCACCCGCCGCGATGCTGCCCGCGACCACGGTGCCTACGCCGCCCAGCGTGAACACGCGATCGAGCCCCATGCGAAAACCCTCGCCAGCCGAAGCGCCACCTTCGCACGGGGAAGACGCGGCGGCTGCCAGCAGGTGCGCACGCAGCACGTCCATGCCCTCGCCGCGCAATGCCGAGACGGCAAACACCGGGTAATCGACCAGACCGTGCGCCGCGAGCAGCGCGCGCAATTCGGCCTCGCGCTGCGCCTGCAGGGCGGCGTCGCAGCGGTCGATTTTGGTGAGCACGGCCGCGCCGCGCGTGATGCCCAGCAGCGCGAGGATGCTGACATGCTCCACCGTCTGCGGCATCACGCCGTCGTCGGCGGCCATCAGCACGAGCGCGAAGTCGATGCCGCTCGCGCCCGCGACCATGGTGCGCACGAGCTTTTCGTGCCCCGGCACATCGACGAACGAAAGCGTGGTTCCATCCGGGCCCGTGAGGCTCGCATAGCCGAGCTCTATGGTAATGCCGCGCTTTTTCTCTTCGGGCAGACGGTCGGTGTCCGTGCCCGTGAGCGCGCGTACCAGGGCCGTCTTACCGTGGTCGATGTGGCCTGCGGTGCCGATGATCATCCTAAATCCGGCAGTTGAGCGCGCCCGAGCGTGTCGTCATCGGGTGCACTGGCAAGGCGCAAACCGCAGCCATGGCGGTGCCATGGCGAGGATTTGCAACGCGGCCAGCGTGCCCGAGGGCGGCGCGATCGGGTGCGCAGCGCTCTCACTCGATGGGTGAGTCTCGCAGAGTGAAAAATCAGTCAAAGATTCAAAGCGTTGCATACAAAATGCAGCGGTCAATTGCCGGATTTAGGATCATGCGCCGGCCTCGTTGCATTGCGCTGCAGCAGATGCAGCGCCGGGCTTGGCGTCCAGGCCCAGGAGCGCACGCAGGGGTGGCAGCGCAGCGAGCAGCGGCGCGGCGTCGTCGAGGCAGCGCAGGTCGAGCAGCAGGTGGTCATTCTCGATGCGGCCGATGATGGGCTGCGGCAGCGCGCGCAGCGCCGCGGCAAGCTGCTCGAGTTGCCGCCCCACGCCCTTGTGGGTGTGCGGCGCTAGCGCGAGCCCCGCCGAGGGCAGGCGCTCCACTGGCAGCGAGCCCGAGCCGATCTGGCTTTGCAATGCGCACACGCTGACCGTGTAACGCGGCGCGAGCGTCTGCGTGAAGGGCGCCTGCAGCCGTTCGGCGAGTGCGCGGATCTGCGCCTGCGGCCGTGTGAGCCAGCGCAGCGTGGGCAGATCGCGCGCGAGCAGCTCGGGCTGCAGATACAACCGCAGCGTGGCCTCGAGCGCTGCGAGCGGCAGCTTGGACAGGCGCAGGGCGCGCTTCAAAGGGTGTTTGCGTATGCGCTCCAACGCGGCTTTGCGCCCCACGATCAAGCCCGCCTGCGGCCCGCCGAGCAGCTTGTCGCCCGAAAAACTGACCACGTCGCAGCCTGCGACGAGCATCTGCTGGGGCGTGGGCTCGGGCGGCAGGCCCCAGGCGCGCATGTCGATCAGCGCGCCGCTGCCCAGGTCCGTCGCGAGGAACAGCCCCTTGGCCTGCGCGAGCGGCGCGAGCTGCGCCTCGCTCACCGCCGCCGTGAAGCCCTGCACGGCGTAGTTGCTGGTGTGCACCTTCATGAGCAGCGCCGTTTGCGCGCCGATGGCGCGTTCGTAATCGGCCAGGTGGGTGCGGTTGGTGGTGCCGACCTCGACCATCTTCGCACCCGCGCTCGCCATCACGTCGGGCATGCGGAAAGCGCCACCGATCTCCACGAGCTCGCCGCGCGAGACGATCGCCTCGCGCCCCTGCGCGAGCGCCGCGAGGGTCAGAAGCACGGCGGCGGCGTTGTTGTTGACCACCGTGGCCGCCTCGGCGCCCGTGATCTCGCACAGCAGCCCTTCGACGATGCTGTCGCGGTCGCCGCGCTGGCCTTTGTCGAGGTCGTACTCGAGGTTGTTCGGCCCGGCCATCATCGCGACGACATGCTCTATGGCCGCCTGCGGCAGCACCGCGCGGCCCAGGTTGGTGTGGATCACCGTACCCGTGAGGTTGATGACCGCCTGCATGCGCGGCTGCAGGCGCCGCTCGCAGCGCGCGGTCAGCGCTTGCGCCAGCCTGGCTTCATCGAGCGCGCCCGTGGATTCGCCCGCCAACAGTCGGGCGCGCACTTCGGCGAGCAGGGCGCGCGCTTCGCGCGTGACGAAGCTCACGCCGTGCGCGGCCACGAGCGGCACGCAGGCCGGCGCGCGCAAAAGTCTGTCCACGGAAGGGAGCTGGCTGGGCGTCGCCTTCGGACCATGGACCATGGATCCGCTCGGCAACTGCATCATGGCGTCGCGCAAGAGGCGGGCGCGTCG
The DNA here is from genome assembly GCA_963708545.1 of uncultured beta proteobacterium. Lineage (GTDB taxonomy): Bacteria > Pseudomonadota > Gammaproteobacteria > Burkholderiales > Burkholderiaceae_C > Extensimonas. The sequence continues at coordinate 4,560 of CAVPUD010000066.1, forward strand.
TCACTCGCCGCATCGGCAGGCTCGCCCCACAGCAGCAGGTAGTTCACACCGTGGCGCTGCATGCCGGTGTCGCTCACGAGCAGGTCGAGCGCCACCGTCGCCAGGTCGTCGGCCACGGGGTCGAGGTAGGGGTCTTTGTCCATGGCCATGATTTTGAGGTAATGGCCGCATTCGTCGCAGCATTCGGCCTGCACCGCGCCCTGCGGCACGGGCACGGTGGGCGCGGGTGCGTCGCCCGTGCGCTCCAGCGCCTCGTAATGGATGCCGTGGGTGCTCTCGCAATGCGCGCACTTGATGCGCACCATGTGCCACTCGGTCTGGCACAGGGCGCAGTGCAGGTAGCGGCTCGAACCGCCGAGGCTGTCGGGGCGACGCACGCTGGCCACGGGGGCGCTGCCGCAGCAGGGACAAATGCGCCCGTCATCCACGGGCGCGAACGCGCGCCCAGGGTGGGCGGCGGCGGTTTGCGCCACCAGGCGCGTGAAGTGCACCTGCAGCGCCGCGCCGAGCAGCGGGGCGCTCGCCAGATCGAGCCCGAACAGGTTGGCCGAGAGCAGACGCTGCGCCTGCTGCTGGCGTTGCGCGGGCGAAATTTGCTGCAAACGCTGTAACGCTGAACGCACGGATTCGTTCGACGCTTGCGCAAGCAGGGTGTCAAGCAAAGAGTGCAAATCCGCCTGCCAGTCCTCATCCAATGGCCAGCGCTCGGGGCCCAGGGGTGGCTGCCCCAGGCTGGCCGCGGCGTCGAGCTGCTCTTGCGTGGGCAGGGGCAGGGGGCGCTTTACGTCCAGCGCTTTTTGCTGCGCCTGCGCGACGTCGGCCATGAAGAGCAGAAAGTCGCGCATGGCGTGGCCCGCAGCGAGCTGGCGCAAACGTGTGGCACGGTCGCCGAACACGCTCGCAGGGTTGGCGAGCCGGATGCGCTCGGCCTGCATCGACTGGCGCGTGAGGATTTCCTCGGGGCTGAGCAAGGGGGCGGTGGACATGGCGCAATTCGCTTCAGAAAGATCAAGGGGTGGAGGCACGCGGCGCTCCACCCCGAATGCAAGACAAGGCTTATTTGCTGCGCGTCATTTCATCGTGCCACAGCGGGTGGTTCAGCTTGGCCCAGCGGCGCGAAACGGTGCCGCGCGTCATGGCGCGCGTGGTGCCCTTGACCCAGATCGCCGCATACACGTGCACGATCACGGTGAGCACGAGCACCACGGCCGCGAGGGCGTGCAGCAGCACGCCGATGCGGCGCGCGAGGATGGGCCAGTGCGGGAACCAGGCGTGCCAGAACAATAAGCCCGTAGCGAGCAGCACGAGCAGGCTGCCCGCCATGAGCCAAAACACCAGTTTTTGGCCCGCGTTGTATTTGCCCACCGGCGGCAGGGCAGACTTGTTGCCCTTGAACATTTCGCCTGCCTTGTCCAGCCAGGCTTTGTCGGCATCGTTCCAGAGGTTTTCACGCCACAGCCGCACGAACAGGCCCAGAAACGACACACACATCAAAACCCCGAAATAGGGGTGCAGGATGCGCGTCCAAGGGCCACCGCCAAACAGGTTACTAAGGAAAAACAGCGCGGGATGGAAAAACGCCAGGCCCGAGAGCGCCGCAAGAAAGAACAGCAGGGCAATGGCCCAGTGGTTCATGCGCGTGCGGTCGTCGTAGCGTTGCAGGTCATCGGCTCGTTGCATGGTGCCTCCTCAAGCGTTTTCCTGGGTGTCGTCCGCAGTTTCTTCGACCGGGCCGACCTTCATGTAATGGAAAAAGCCCGCCACCACGGCGCCCAGCATGCCGGCCAGGGCCAGGGGTTTGGCGATGCCCTTCCAGAGCGACACCAGCGGGCTGACGGCCGGGTTCTTGGGCAGGCCGGCATAGAGCTCGGGCTGGTCACCATGGTGCAGCACGTACATCACATGCGTGCCGCCCACACCCTGCGGGTCATAGACTGCGGCCTGCGCGTAGCCGCGTTCCTTGAGGTCGGCCACGCGGTTTTCGGCATGTTCCAGCATGTCTTCCTTGCTACCGAAATGGATAGCATTAGTGGGGCAGACCTTGGCGCACGCGGGCTCCAGCCCTACGCCCACGCGGTCGGCACACAGCGAGCACTTGTAGGCCTTGTGGTCCTTGGGCGAGATGCGCGGGACGTCGAATGGACAGCCCGTGACGCAATTGCCACAGCCCACGCAGTGCTCGCTGATGAAGTCCACGATGCCGTTGCTGTACTGCACGATCGCGCCGGGCGCCGGGCAGGCCTTGAGGCAGCCCGGGTCGGCGCAGTGCATGCAGCCGTCCTTGCGGATCAGCCATTCGAGACTGGGCTGCTCGGTCGTGGAGTTGGCATCGCGTTTGACCTGCACTTCGGAAAAACGCATCACCGTCCACGACGCGGGCGTGAGGTCGTTCGGGTTGTCGTAGGTGCCGGCGTTGCTGCCGACCTCGTCGCGCAGGTCGTTCCACTGCATGCAGGCGACTTGGCAGGCCTTGCAGCCTATGCAGCTGGAGACGTCGATGAGCTTGGCGACCTCGGTGACGTGGGTGCGCGCTTGCGGGCTCGGCGTGGTGGTCGCGGAGCGCCGCGCGATGTCCAGGGATTGCAGGGATGACATGGGCGCTCCTTCAGAGTTTCTCGATGTTCACGGTAAAGCTCTTGAACTCGGGCGTCTGGGTATTGGCGTCGCCGACGAAGGGCGTGAGCGTATTCACCAGATAGCCGGGTTTGGCCAAGCCGACGAAGCCCCAATGGTTGGGCAGGCCGACCGTGTCCACCTTCTTGCCATCCACTTCGAGCTGCGGAATGCGCGGCGTCACCACGGCCACAGCCTTGATGTGGCCCCGGTTGGACGACACCTTGACCATGTCGCCATTCTTGATGCCCTTGGCCGCCGCGAGCTCGACACCGATTTCCACGAATTGCTGCGGCTGCACGATGGCGTTGCTCAGCGCGTGCTTGGTCCAGTAGTGGAAGTGCTCGGTCAGGCGGTAGCTCGTGGCCACGTAGGGGAATTCCGTGGGCTTGCCGAACGCCTCCATGTCACCCTTGAAGACGCGCGCCGCGGGGTTGGCGCGCGCCTTGGGGTTGCCGGGGTGCATGGGGTTGTTTTCGAGTGGCGACTCGAAGGGCTCGTAGTGCTCGGGCAGCGGCCCTTCGGCCATGCCCGTGGGCGTGAACAGCCGCGCCACGCCCTCGGCGGTCATGATGAACGGATTGACGCGATTCGGGTCGTTGGGATCGGCGTCGGCCCGGATGTCGGGCACGTCGGCGCCGCCCCAGTTCTTGCCGTTCCAGAACACCAGCTTGCGCGTGGGGTCCCACGGCTTGCCGTTGGGCGCGCTCGACGCGGCGTTGTAGAGGATGCGGCGGTTTGCCGGCCAGGCCCAAGCCCAGTTGAGCGTTTGGCCGTTGCCCCAGGGGTCGCTGTTGTCGCGCCGTGCCATCTGGTTGCCCGCCTGCGTCCAGGCGCCGGCGTAGATCCAGCAGCCGCTGGACGTGCTGCCGTCGTCGCGCAGCAAGCCGAAGCCGGCGAGCTGCTCGCCGGCCTTGGCGAGCACCTTGGTCTTGTCCTGGGGGTCGAGCACGTCGGCCAGCGCCTTGCCGTTGTATTCCATGGCCAGCTCTGCCGCCGAGGGGCGGCGCGGCAGCTTGTACGGCCAGCTCAGATTCAGGATGGGGTCGGCAAAGGTGCCGCCTTCCTTGGCGTAGGCCGCCTTGAGGCGCGTGAACAGCTCCGCGATGATCTCGATGTCGCCCTTGGCTTCGCCGGGCGGCTGCGCGCCCTGCCAGTGCCACTGCAACCAGCGGCTGCTGTTGGTGAGCGAGCCCTCCTCCTCGGCAAAGCAGGTGCTGGGCAAGCGGAACACCGTGGTCTGGATGTCTTCGCTCTTGACGTCGTTGTATTCGCCGTAGTTTTTCCAGAACTCCGAGGTTTCGGTCACGAGCGGGTCTATCACCACCAGGTATTTGAGCTTGGACAGGCCCGCGACGATTTTCTTCTTGTTCGGAAAGGAGCCTACGGGGTTGAAGCCCTGGCAGATGTAGCCGCTCAGCTTGCCCTGGTTCATCATCTCGAACGCGCGCAGCACGTCGTAGGTCGTGTCCCACTTGGGCAGGTAGTGGTAGGCCCACTGATTGTCAGCGGTGGCGGCGTTGCCCCAGGTAGCCTTCATGAAGCTCACGAAAAACTTGGGGTAGTTCTGCCAGAAGCTCATCTGGTTGGGGCGCAGCGGCTTGAGCGCGCGCGGCTTGTAGTACGACTCCAGGTCTTGCTCGCTCTCGCGCGGCAGGCTCAGGTAGCCAGGCAGCGAGGTGGACAAAAGCCCGAGGTCGGTCAACCCCTGGATGTTGCTGTGCCCACGCAACGCATTCACGCCGCCGCCCGAAACGCCGACGTTGCCCAGCAGCAGCTGCACGATGGCGGCGGCGCGGATCATTTCGGAGCCCTGGCTGTGCTGCGTCCAGCCGAGCGCGTACATGATGGTCATGGCCTTGTCGGGCGTGGCCGTGCTCGCGATGTGCTCGCACACCTTGAGGAACTTGTCCTTGGGCGTGCCTGTGATGCGGCTTACGAGCTCGGGCGTGTAGCGCGCGTAGTGGCGCTTCATGATCTGCAGCACGCAGCGCGGGTGCTCCATACCCGGATCGACCTTGGCAAAGCCCGCTTCGTCGAGTTCGTAGCCCCAGCTCGCACTGCTGTAGCTGCGTTTGGCTTCATCGTAGCCGGAGAAGATCCCGTCCTTGAACGCATACCCTTCGCCCACGATGAAGCTGGCGTTGGTGTAGGCCTTGACGTATTCGTGCTGGATTTTGCCGTTCGTGAGCAGGTAGTTGATGACCCCGCCGAGGAAGGCGATGTCCGTCCCTGCGCGAAGCGGCGCGTAGTAGTCGGCCACCGAGGCCGAGCGCGTGAAGCGCGGATCAACCACGACCAGCTTGGCCTTGCGGCGCTGCTTGGCCTCCACCACCCACTTGAAACCGCAGGGGTGCGCTTCGGCGGCATTACCGCCCATGATGAGCACGAGATCGGCGTTTTGGATGTCAGACCAATGGTTGGTCATCGCGCCGCGCCCAAACGTCGGGGCCAGACTGGCCACCGTCGGGGCGTGTCAAACACGTGCCTGGTTGTCGAAGACGAGCATCCCGAGCGAGCGCATGACCTTGTGGGTCAGGTAGCCCGCTTCATTGCTGGATGCCGACGCCGCCAGCATGCCGGTGCTGAGCCAGCGGTTCACGACTTTGCCGTCGGCCGTCGTGGTCTGGAAATTCGCGTCCCGGTCGGCCTTCATGAGCTTGACCAGGCGGGTCAACGCCTCGTCCCAACTCACGCGCTTCCATTCCTTGGAGCCGGGTTCGCGGACTTCGGGGTATTTGAGGCGGTTCGGGCTGTGCACGAAGTCGAGCAGGCCGGCACCCTTGGGGCACAGCGTGCCTCGGTTCACGGGGTGGTCGGGGTCACCCTCGATGTGGATGATGTTGGAGGCTACGTTCTTGGCGCCATCGCCCAGACCGTACAGGATGATGCCGCAACCTACCGAGCAGTAGGTGCAGGTGTTGCGGGTCTCGGTGGTGCGCGCCAGCTTGAATTGCCGGGTTTCAGCCAGTGCGGCCTGGGGCGAAAACCCCAGCGCCACCAGGCTAGACCCCATCAACCCCGCGCCGCTGACCCGGAAGAACTGTCTCCGGCTGATATCCATCGTCTGCTCCTCAGTGTGAGAAAAAACACGGCTTGTGCAAATCGGGTACGCGCGCGAGTTAACCCCTAGGCAATATCGCGCCACATTCCGAGTGTATGCAAGCCCTCAAAAAACGAGTCTAGGGGTTAACCCAGATTGTTCATCAGAACGCGGGACGATGGCGAGGCAGTTTGGCTGCTGCGGAGGAGTTCGTGGTGGTGCCACAAACGACGAAGCAGCGGCCAAAATGACCGGCAGACGTCCGCCAGCGCCCGCGTAGGTGCGCAGCACCGCCTAATGGACAATCTGGGATCAATAGACGCTCAATAGACGCTGATAGTACCTGCAGCGCCAAGCTTGCATTTGCGACAATGGCGCCCTCTTTTTGCCGGAGCACCGTTTTCATGATCTGCCCCGTGGTTCTGTGTGGTGGCTCGGGCACGCGCCTGTGGCCGCTCAGCCGCAAGGCCCTGCCCAAGCAATTCGTCCCCCTGATCGACGGCCAAAGCCTGCTGCAGCTCACGCTGGCGCGGCTCAAGCTGCTGCAGCCCGAAGCCGATACCACGGCCGAGGCACGCGCCGTCTGCGTGGCGGCCGAAGAGCACCGCTTTCTCGTGCTCGACGCGCTGCAGGCCGCGGGCCTGCGCGGCGAGGTCATCCTGGAGCCCGTGGGCCGCAACACCGCCGCGGCGATGGCCCTCGCCGCCTTGCGTGCGCCCGCACACGAGTTGCTGCTGTTTTGCCCGGCCGACCACCACATCCCCGACGCCGCGGCCTTCGCCGCAATGGTGCAGCAGGCACGCGCGGCGGCGCGCAGCGGCGCCATCGTCACCTTCGGCGTGCACCCGAGTTTTCCGAGCACGGCCTATGGCTACATCCAACAAGGTGCGGCACGCGACGACGGCAGTTACGCGGTGGCGCGCTTTATTGAAAAGCCCGACGCCGTGCGCGCGCAGGCGCTGCTGCTGCAGGGCGATGTGCTTTGGAACGCGGGCATCTTTTTGTGCCGCGCCGACGTGCTGCTGGCCGCGCTGCAGGCGCACGCGCCCGACATCCTCGCGAGCTGCCGCCGCGCCATGGCGGGCGCCACGCAGGACGAGGTCTTCATCCGCCCCGAGCCCGCCGCCTTTTGCGCCTGCCGCGCCGAAAGCATCGACTACGCCGTGATGGAGCATTGCCAGAACGTCGCCGTCGTGCCCTTCCACGGGCGCTGGAGCGACGTGGGCAGCTGGAACGCGGTGGCCGAGCTCACGCCCGCCGACGCGCAGGGCAACCGCATCGTCGGCGCGGGCCTCGCGGTGCAGGCGCAGAACACCTATATTCACGCGCCGCACCGCCCGGTGGTGGCGCTGGGCACGCAAGACCTGTTGATCATCGACACGCCCGACGCCGTACTGGTCATGGAGCGCAGCCACGCCGAGCAGGTCAAGGGCGTGGTCGCGCAGCTCGAAGCGCAGCAGACGCCGCAGGCCGCGCAGCACCGCAAGGTGGCGCGCCCCTGGGGCTGGTACGACAGCGTGGACGCGGGCGAGCGCTTTCAGGTCAAGCGCATCATGGTGCGCCCCGGCGCCGCCTTGAGCCTGCAGCTGCACCACCACCGCGCCGAGCACTGGATCGTCGTCAAGGGCACGGCCGAGGTCACGCGCGGCAAGGAAAGTTTTTTGCTCACCGAAAACCAGTCCACCTACATCCCCATCGGCGAAGTGCACCGGCTGCGCAACCCGGGCAAGACCGATCTGGAGATGATCGAGGTGCAGTCCGGCAGCTACCTCGGCGAGGACGACATCGTGCGCCTCGAAGACCGCTACGGGCGCCAGGACGGTTGATCTGGTTACACCTCACGACTTACGCAAATCGGGGTGAGGCAAGGCGTTCGCCCCACGGCAAAACACCTCGCTGCATCCTTGTTTGCGTAAGTCCAGACCTTTTCAGCGCGCGACGAAGCTGCCCGACTTGCCACCGTGCTTTTCGAGCACGCGCACGTCGGTGATCGTCATGCCGCGATCGACGGCCTTGCACATGTCGTAGATCGTGAGCAGCGCCACCTGCACCGCAGTGAGCGCCTCCATCTCCACGCCCGTGGGGCCCACGGTTTCCACAATTGCAGTGCAAAATATGCCGATAGCGCCCGTCACATGGGCGCTAGCAGCTTCGAAGTCGATAGCAACACGCGTGAGCGGCAGTGGGTGGCACAGCGGGATCAGCTCGCTCGTTTTTTTCGCCGCCTGGATGCCCGCGATGCGCGCGATGCCCAACACGTCGCCTTTTTTCGCGCTGCCCGATTCGATCAGCGCGAGCGTCTCGGGCAGCATCTCGATGCGCCCGCCGGCCACGGCGATGCGGTGCGTCGCAGGCTTGGCCGCGACATCGACCATGTGGGCCTGGCCTTGGGCGTCAAAATGGGTCAATGGGGACATGGTGGGGGACATGGCAAGGGATTGTCGTGGACTGGCATCATACGGACCTGCGTCCACGGCACGAGACGGTCTTTTATGCGGATTTTCAAGCCAAATCGGCCTCTAACCCTTATACATAAAGCGCTTGTAGCTTTTATTATTGTAGCACTCGGGGCTGCACTGCCTGTCAGCGTGCCCGCGCAGACGCGCCTGCCCGCGCTCGGCGAGGGCGGCGACATCACGGTCGCCGAGGAGCGGCAGCTCGGCGACATGATCGTGCGCGACATCTACCGCGACCCGTCCTACATCGATGACCCGACGCTCGCAGAATACGTGCAAGGTATCTGGGACGAGCTGCTCGCCGCGGCGCGCAAGCTCGGCGAGCTCACGCCCGAAATCGACGAGCGCTTCGCCTGGGAGGTGCTCCTGATCCGCGACCGCACCGTGAACGCGTTTGCGCTGCCCGGCGGCTATATGGGCGTGCAGTTCGGCTTGGTCGGCGTCGTGACCTCGCGCGACGAGATCGCTTCGGTCATGGCGCACGAGCTCAGCCACATCACGCAGCGCCACATCTCGCGCCTGATCACGCAGCAGGGCCAGCAGACGCCGCTCGTGATCGCGGCGATGGTGCTGGGCGCGCTCGCGGCTTCGCGCAGCCCCGACGCGACGCAGGCGCTGGTCATGGGCGGGCAGGCGCTCGCGGTGCAAAACCAGCTCAACTTCTCGCGCGACATGGAACGCGAGGCCGACCGCATGGGCTACACGCTGATGCAACCCGCGGGCTTTGCGCCGCAGGGCTTCGTGAGCATGTTCGACAAGCTGCAGCAGGCGAATCGCCTCAACGACAACGGCGCCTGGCCCTACCTGCGCACGCACCCGCTGACCACGCAGCGCATCGCCGACATGCAGGCGCGTCTGCAATCCGCCGGCCTCGCCTTTTTCGTGCCGCCGCCCACGACCGAGCACGCAATGCTCTCGGCGCGCGCACGCGTGCTCGCAAGCCCCGGCGTCGATGCGCTGCGCCAGCGCGTGGCCGAACCCAAGAGCCCGGGCTTTGCCAGCCTGCCGTTGCCACGTCGCGCCGCGGCTCTGTACGCCACGGCGCTCGCGAGCAGCCAGTTGCGCGACTTCGACGGCGCACGTGCCGGGGCCAGGCAACTCGCCGACACTGTGCGCGGCGACGCCGGCGCGTTGCGCCAGGCGCAACTGCTCGCAGCAGAGATAGAACTCGCTGCGGGCGACGCCAATGCCGCATTGCAATACCTGCCGGCGGTGCACGCCAAGGCGCCTGAAAAGCGCCCCGAACTGCTGCTGCGCGCGCAAGCCCTGCTGCGCAGCGGCCGCGCGGCCGACGCCGCCGAGGTGGCCGACAGCCTGCAAACCTGGGTGACCACGCACCCGCGCGACGCCATGGCCTGGCAACTACTGGCCAGCGCCTGGCAGGCGCAGGGCCAAGCACTGCGCGCGATACGCGCCGAAGCCGAATCCTTCGTGGCGCATTACGACTACGCCGCCGCGGTCGATCGCCTCAAGGCCGCGCAAAACCTCGCACGCAAGGGCGGCCCCGGCGTGGATTACATCGAAGCTTCGATCATCGATGCGCGCCTGCGCGCGGTGCAGCTACTTGCGCAGGAGCAAGCCGCCCAGCGCTGACTCGATCACGAGCCCGAGCAGCGAGTACAAAAGCGACCCCCACAGCGCCGCGCCAAAGCCGTTCACGTGAAAACCCTCGAGGATGGAGGCAGCGGCCCAGAACAGCAGCGCGTTGATGACGAACAAAAACAGCCCCAGCGTGAGCACCGTGACGGGCAAGGTCAGCAGCACCAGGATGGGGCGCAGCACCACGTTGAACAAACCGATTACGAGCGATGCGATCAAGGCCGCGCCGAAGCTCTGCACCTGCACACCGCCATAGAGGTAGGCCACACACAGCAGCGCGACCGCGCTGAGTATCCATTGGAGTAGAAGTTTCATGGCTTCAGAATACCATCAGATGCCGCCGCCGGGACACTGCCGTTTGCTGCGGCGCGCTCGGCGTAACGGTTGAAGCGCCAGGCCCTGTGCTCCTGCGTGATACGCCGCCAGACGGCTCGTTTTTCGGCCGCACTCAGCTCCAGCCAGCGCTGCACCTCCGCAAACGTGCGCCCGCAACCTTTGCACTCAGCATCACCCTGGCTCGTGGAGCAGATGGCAATACAGGGCGTATCGGGCGTGCTCGCAAACCACGCCAGCCACGCGGCCAGGGCCTGCGGTGTCAGCGCCTTTTCGTCGACTTCCTCTTCATGGCGGAACACCATGCTCGCATAGACCTCTGCCAAGGCGCGCGTGGCGGGCGCGAGCATGCCGCTCCCGTCGGCGGGGGCCTGCGCGCGCCAGTAATTGATCGCAGCCTCGATGTCGGTGATATGGATGGCGGCCATGGACATGAAAAAGGCTTCGTGCGGCGCCGACAAAAAAGCCCGGAACGCGCCGGGCTGGATTTTTTGGATTGCGCGCAGCGCTCGGCCATTGTGCGGCCACGGTGCGCACGACACCCTCATTTTTTCTGGCGGTACTTGCGCAATGCGGCAAGCTGCGCCGCCATGACGGCAAGTTCCGCCTGGGCTTTGGCCAAATCGACCTCGCTCTTGGCGTTTTTGAGCGCCTCCTCGGCGGCGCGCCGGGCTTCGTTGGCCTTTTCTTCGTCCAAATCCCGGCCACGGATCGCGGTGTCGGAAAGCACCGTGACGCAATCGGGCTGCACTTCGAGAATGCCGCCCGCCACGAAAACGAATTCTTCCTCACCGTTGGCCATCTCGATGCGCACCGAGCCGGGCTTGATGCGCGTGATCAGCGGCGTGTGGCGCGGGTAAATGCCCAACTCACCCATCTCGCCGGGCAGCGCGACGAAGCGCGCCTCGCCGGCAAAAATGGATTCTTCCGCACTGACCACATCGACGTGGATGGTGTTCATCATTGCTCCTGCAAAAGCCTATGGGGTTCGTCGGACTTGGGGCAGACTGGCCAAAGCCAAGCTGCCCGCGCCTGATCAAACCAGCTTCTTGGCCTTTTCGAAGGCCTCGTCGATGGTGCCGACCATGTAGAAGGCCTGCTCGGGCAGATGGTCGCACTCGCCGTTCACGATCATCTTGAAGCCGCGGATGGTCTCGGACAGAGGCACATACTTGCCCGGTGAGCCCGTGAACACTTCGGCTACGTGGAAGGGCTGCGACAGAAAGCGCTGAATCTTGCGCGCGCGCGCCACGGCGAGCTTGTCTTCGGGCGCGAGTTCGTCCATGCCCAGAATCGCGATGATGTCGCGCAGCTCCTTGTAGCGCTGCAGCGTACCCTGCACGGCGCGCGCGACGCCGTAATGCTCTTCGCCGACGACCAGCGGGTCGAGCTGGCGGCTCGTGGAGTCGAGCGGATCGACCGCGGGGTAAATGCCCAGTGCGGCGATGTCGCGCGAGAGCACCACGGTCGAATCCAAGTGCGCGAAAGTCGTGGCAGGCGAAGGGTCGGTCAAGTCATCGGCGGGCACATACACGGCCTGGATAGAGGTGATCGAGCCGACCTTGGTCGAGGTGATGCGCTCCTGCAAGCGGCCCATTTCTTCGGCCAGCGTAGGCTGGTAGCCCACGGCAGAAGGCATGCGCCCCAGCAGCGCGGACACTTCGGTGCCGGCCAGCGTGTAACGGTAGATGTTGTCCACGAAGAACAGCACGTCGCGGCCTTCGTCGCGGAAGGATTCGGCGATGGTCAGGCCCGTGAGCGCCACGCGCAGGCGGTTGCCCGGCGGCTCGTTCATCTGGCCATAGACCATGGACACCTTGGACTCGCTGAGGTTCTCGAGGTTCACCACGCCCGATTCGGCCATCTCGTGGTAGAAGTCGTTGCCCTCGCGCGTGCGCTCGCCCACGCCGGCGAACACCGACAAGCCCGAGTGCGCCTTGGCGATGTTGTTGATGAGCTCCATCATGTTCACGGTCTTGCCCACGCCGGCACCGCCGAACAGGCCCACCTTGCCGCCCTTGGCGAACGGGCAGACCAGGTCGATCACCTTGATGCCGGTTTCGAGCAGTTCTTGCGAGGGCGAGAGTTCGTCATACGCCGGCGCCTTGCGGTGGATGGAGGCCGTGACCTCCTGGCTCACGGGGCCGCGCTCGTCGATGGGCGAGCCGAGCACGTCCATGATGCGGCCCAGCGTGGCCTTGCCCACGGGCACGGTGATGGGGTTGCCCGTGTTGCTGACCATGAGACCGCGGCGCAGACCTTCGGACGAGCCCAGCGCGATGGTGCGCACGACGCCGTCGCCCAGCTGCTGCTGCACTTCGAGCGTCAGCGGCGAGCCTTCGAGTTTGAGCGCGTCGTAAATCTTGGGCATCCGCTCGCGCGGAAACTCCACGTCCACGACGGCGCCGATACATTGCACGATCTTGCCCAGAGCGCCTGCGTTCTGGGGGGTATTTTCTTGAGCCATTTGTTCTCGCTCCAAATTTGAGGTTGCCGGCGGCCGCTTACACTGCGGCGGCACCCGCGACGATTTCCGAAAGTTCTTTCGTGATCGCAGCTTGGCGTGTCTTGTTGTAAACCAGCTTCAGCTCGGCAATCACGTTGCCCGCATTGTCGGTGGCCGCCTTCATGGCCACCATGCGCGCCGACTGCTCGGAAGCCATGTTCTCGGCCACGGATTGGTAGATCAGGGATTCGACGTAGCGCAGCAGCAGTTCGTCGATCACGCTCTGCGCGTCTGGCTCGTAGAGGTAATCCCAGCTGTGTGCATCCTTGCCGGCTTCGAGTTGCGCGGCAGACAGCGGCAGCAACTGCTCCACCATCGATTCCTGCTTCATGGTGTTGATGAACTTGGTGTAGCACAGATACACCGCGTTGATCTTGCCTTGCGCATACGCATCGAGCAACACCTTGACCGGACCGATGAGCTTGTCGAGGTGCGGCGTGTCGCCCAAACCCGTGACGTGCGAAACCACCTTGGCGCCGATACGGTTCAAGAACCCCAGTCCCTTGTTCCCTATGGCCACGGTCTGCACGTCCACACCCGCGCCCTGTAGCTCGCGCAGCTTGGTGGTGATGGCGCGCAGCACGTTGGTGTTCATGCCGCCACACAGGCCCTTGTCGGTCGTGACAACGATCATGCCGGCCGCCTTCACGTCGTTGACCTTCATGAAGGGGTGCACGTATTCGGGGTTTGCCTGGCTCAGGTGCGCCGCGATGTTGCGAATTTTGTCGCTGTAGGGACGGGCGGCGCGCATCCGGTCCTGCGCCTTGCGCATCTTGGATGCAGCCACCATTTCCATGGCCTTGGTGATCTTCTTGGTGTTTTCCACCGATTGGATCTTGCTGCGTATTTCCTTGCCTACTGCCATATCAGTTCCTCGTTGATTGGGGACGGAGCGTGCGCTTGGCTACCGCTACGCCCCACAAGGTTTATAGGTCAGGCGAAGGACTTTTTGAATGCCGTGATGGCGGCAGTCAATTCGGCTTCGGCGTCCTTGTCCATGGCCTTGTCCTTTTCGAGCTTGGCCAACAGGGCGGCGTGGCTGGTTTGCAGGAACTGGTGCAGGCCATGTTCGAATTCGAGCACCTTCTTGACGTCGACGTCGTCGAGAAAGCCCTTGTTGACCGCAAACAGCGAGGCCGCCATCAGCGAGATCGGCAGCGGACTGTATTGCGCCTGCTTGAGCAACTCGGTCACGCGCGCACCACGGTCGAGCTGCTTGCGCGTGGCTTCGTCGAGGTCGGAGGCGAACTGCGCGAAGGCCGCCAGTTCGCGGTACTGCGCGAGGTCGGTACGGATACCGCCGGACAGGCTCTTGATCAGCTTGGTCTGCGCCGCACCACCGACGCGCGACACGGAAATACCGGCGTTGATGGCGGGGCGGATGCCCGCGTTGAACAGGTTGGTCTCGAGGAAGATCTGGCCGTCGGTGATCGAGATCACGTTGGTCGGCACGAACGCGGACACGTCACCGGCTTGCGTTTCGATGATGGGCAGCGCCGTGAGCGAACCCGTCTTGCCCTTGACCGCGCCCTTGGTGAAGGCCTCGACGTAGTCGGCGTTGACGCGCGCGGCGCGCTCGAGCAGGCGGCTGTGCAGATAGAACACGTCGCCCGGGAAAGCTTCGCGGCCCGGCGGGCGGCGCAGCAACAGCGACACCTGGCGGTAGGCCACGGCCTGCTTGGACAGGTCATCGTAGATGATCAGCGCATCTTGGCCGCGGTCGCGGAAGTATTCGCCCATGGTGCAGCCCGAATACGCGGAAACGTACTGCATGGCAGCGGATTCGGAGGCCGATGCCGCGACGACGATGGTGTATTCCATCGCGCCCGCTTGCTCGAGGGCGCGCACCACGTTCTTGATCGACGATGCCTTTTGACCGATCGCCACGTAGATGCAGGTCACGCCCTGGCCCTTTTGGGCGAGGATGGCGTCCACAGCCACCGCCGTCTTGCCGGTCTGGCGGTCGCCGATGATCAGCTCGCGCTGGCCGCGGCCGATAGGCACCATCGAGTCGATGGACTTGAGGCCGGTCTGCAGCGGCTGGTCCACCGACTGGCGCGCGATCACGCCGGGCGCGACCTTTTCGATCACGTCGGTGAGCTTGGCGTCGATCGGGCCCTTGCCGTCGATCGGCTGCCCCAGTGCATTGACCACGCGGCCCACGAGTTCAGGGCCCACGGGCACTTCCAGGATGCGGCCCGTGCACTTGACGGTGTCGCCTTCGGAGATGTGCTCGTATTCACCCAAAATCACCGCGCCGACCGAATCGCGCTCGAGGTTCAGGGCCAGGCCGTAGGAGGGCGTGCCGCTGGGCGTGGGCGGGAATTCCAGCATTTCGCCTTGCATGGCGTCGGAGAGGCCATGCACGCGCACGATGCCGTCGGAGACGGACACGACGACACCCTGGTTGCGGATGTCGGCATGCGCAGCCAAGCCCTCGATGCGGCTTTTGATGAGTTCAGAAATTTCTGCGGGATTGAGTTGCATGACTCTTTCCTTCCTTGGTTGAGCCTGATCCCACCGCGCTTCACGCGGTGAGGGCCGCTTTCATTTGTTCAAGACGGGCCTTGACAGAGGTGTCGAGCACCTCGTCACCCACCACTACGCGAATGCCGCCGATCAGCGAAGGATCGAGTTGCACGCTGAGGTTCAGCTTGCGCCCAAATCGCTTTTCGAGTGTCGCGGTCAAGTCGGCCAGCGCCGCCTCGGCTATGGGAAAGGCGCTATGGACGATCGCATCCGAACTGCCTTTGTGCTCGTTCACGCGGGCGCGCAATTGCGCGGCGATCTCGGGCAAGGCAGGCAGGCGGCCGTTGGCAATCAGCGTGCGCAAAAAGTTCTGCGCAAGTTGCGGCAGCGCAGAGCGCGCCACACCGACAAAGAGGTCGTAAACCTGCTCGTCCGTGACCTTGGGGCTTTCGGCCAGCTGCTGCACCTGGGAGTTGGCGGCGATCGCCGCCAGCTCTTCGACCCAGGCGGCCGTGGCGTCGAGGTCGGCGCCCGTCTCGACGGCCGCCTTGAACAAGGCTTCGGCGTAAGGGCGGGCGATGGTGGCGAGTTCTGCCATCTGTGTCCCCTTTACAGCTCGGTCTTCAAGCGGTTCAGCAAGTCGGCATGCACCGTGGCATCGACTTCTTTGCGCAGGATCTGTTCGGCACCTTTGACGGCCAAGGCCGCCACCTGGTCGCGCAGAGCCTCGCGGGCCCGGATGGCCTGCTGCTGTGCCTCGGCCTGCGCTGCGGCGATGATCTTGTTGCCTTCTTCGCTGGCACGTGCTTTGGCTTGCTCGATGATGGACTGCGCCAGGCGCTCGGCGTCGGCCAGGCGCGCGGCAGACTCGTTGCGCGCCTGTGCCAACTCCTTTTCGACGCGCTGGTTCGCAGCGCTCAACTCGGATTTGGCACGATCGGCGGCAGCGAGGCCATCGGCGATTTTCTGTGCTCTTTCATCCAGCGCCTTGGCGATCGGCGGCCACACGAACTTCATCGTGAACCACACAAGGATCAAAAAGACGATGGCCTGGAAGAACAGTGTCGCGTTGATACTCACGGCAACACCTTTCTATAGTGGCGTTGAACGGGATTACTTGGGCAGGTTGGCCAGCAAGGTCGAGACGAAGGGGTTGGCGAAGGCGAACAGCAGGGCGATGGCCACGCCGATCAGGAAGGCCGCGTCGATCAGACCGGCCAAGATGAACATCTTGGTTTGCAAGTCATTGATCAGCTCGGGCTGGCGTGCCGACGATTCGAGGAACTTGCCGCCCATCAGCGCAATACCGATAGAAGCGCCGATAGCGCCAAGGCCCACAATCAGACCGCAAGCCAGAGCGACGAGACCGAGAATGTTTTCCATGATGACTCCTGAGTTGAAAAAGAAAGGTTGAGGAAGGAAACGAAAGGAAACGCGAGAAAAAACCGAATCAATGTGCGCTGTGCGCCTGACCAAGGTAGATCAGCGACAGCATCATGAAGATGAAGGCCTGCAAGGTGATCACGAGGATGTGGAACAGCGTCCAGATCGTGCCCGCGATGACATGCCCCACGGGCAGCAGCACGCCGGACAGGGACAACGCGGCAGCGCCCCCCATCAAGGCGATCAGCATGAAGACGAGTTCGCCCGCATACATGTTGCCGAACAACCGCATGCCGTGCGACACCGTGTTGGCCACGTATTCGATGATTTGCATGAGCAGATTGATCACGCCGAGGATCAAAGCAAACAGCGGATTCTTGCTGGTGCCGAATGGCGCCGAGACCAGTTCGTGCGCCCAGCCACCCACGCCCTTGACCTTGACGCTGTACCAAAAGCGCAGCAGCAGCACTGCGAAGGCCAGACCCAGCGTGGTGGACAGGTCGGCCGTGGGCACGACGCGCAGATAGGCATGGTGCGGATCGTGTCCGGCTGCCTCGTAAACCTTTGCCCAAATGGCCGGGAAGAGGTCAACCGGCAGCATGTCCATGGCGTTCATCAGGAAAATCCACACGAACACCGTGAGCGCCAGGGGCGCAATGAACTTGCGGCTTTGCGCATTGTGGATGTTGGCCTTGGCTTGGTTGTCCACCATTTCGACCAGAATTTCGACCGCCGCCTGAAAGCGCCCCGGCACGCCCGAGGTAGCCTTGCGCGCCGCAAGCCACAGCACGAAAACACCGAGCAAGCCCAAAGCCAGGGCGATCACAATGGAATCGATATTGACCACAGAAAAATCGACGATCGATTTCTGCTGAACGTTCTGAAGGTGCTGCAGGTGGTGAACGATGTATTCACTTGCAGTGGGGGCGTGCGCTTCTGCGGACATCGGACGACTCTTCCCTCGATATCAATTGGTTGCTCGAACACTGGGACGCACCCACAGGGCGACCCAGTACGCTTTCATTGTGATCACCATACCCACCAGCAGGGCCAGCCAGCTCAAGCCCGGCACCAGACTGGGCGCAGCCAGCAGCAGGGCGACCGAGACGAGAATCTTGGCCAGCTCCCAGCCGAAGAACCGCGCCATGACCGCGCTCGCCGTCCCGGCCGCCGAACGGCGCGATATGCCGCGCACCAGCAGGGCCGCAGGGGCCACCACCGCAAACGCACCATACAGCGCCGACCAGCCCGCCTGGACATTGCCGCTTACCAGCCAGACAAGCAAGGCCGCGAGCCCCCCCGTCAACGCCTGCCCCGCCACCAAGCTCCACAAGGATACCGGAGGATGGCGACTGCGCCACTGCGCGGCTTCTTGGGCCGACAGCGGCTTGAAGTCCTGCTCTTGGGCTTCATCTATATCCTTGGGTGCGATTGTTTTCATGTTGGATGGCACCCAGATTACAGAACGACAAAATTCACAAAGCCCCCCATTATAGGTAAAACCCCGATGGTTCCAGCGGCGGTTTCCTGCCGCCACGAAAAGGCATGGTGCGCGCAGACGGCACGCGCCGCTGCTTTTGCTGTCACACTGCCCTCGCAGAGGGTGCGCATTTTGCCCTGCCAGCGAGCTTGATCGAGCATGTCACAAATTCCGCCGCCGTCGGCGCGCATGAACACACTGCTGACTTATCCGATGCCCTTTCCCATCAAGGTCATGGGGGCGAAGTCGGATGCCCTGGTGGCCGCCGTGGCCGCGCTTGCGCAGCAGTTTGACCCTTCGTTCGACTGCGCCAGCATCCGCTTGCGCGCCAGCCGCACAGGCAAGTATCTCGGCATCACGCTGACCATCACGGCCACCAGCCGCACGCAGCTCGATGGCTTGTACCGCGCGCTGACTTCGCACCCGCTCGTGCAAGTGGTGCTCTGACCCATGCCCATGCCACTGGAACTGCATATGCTCGGCCGCGCGGACTATGCGGCCACCGTGCAAGCCATGCAGGACTACACCGCCTCACGCACGCCGCACAGCCCCGACATGCTGCTGATGTGTGAGCACGAAGCGGTCTATACGCAAGGGCTTGCGGGCAAAAACGAGCACATTTTGGCGCCTGGTGACATCCCCGTCGTCGCGACCAACCGCGGCGGGCAGGTGACCTTCCATGGGCCGGGGCAGGTGGTAGCTTATCCGCTCATCGACCTGCAGCGCGCGGGCTACTACGTCAAGGAATACGTGCATCGCCTCGAAGAGGCTGTGCTGCGCACGCTCGCACATTTTGGCGTGACGGGCCACCGCGTGGCGGGGGCGCCGGGCATCTACGTGCGTCTGGCCGATCCGGCAGGGCACGCGCTGCTTCCTCAGCGGCCGCGCCACGTCGAGCGCACCGATAGCGAACAAAGTAGCAAGGCGCCCGCGCCCGACTTCACCGGCCTGGGCAAGATCGCGGCGCTGGGCATCAAGGTCAGCCGGCACTGCACTTACCACGGCGTGGCGCTCAACGTGGCGATGGACCTCGAGCCCTTTACGCGCATAAACCCTTGTGGTTATGCGCAGTTGCGCACCATAGACCTTTCTACAATCGGCGTGCACACCACCTGGGAAGAGGCCGCGCAGGTGCTCGCGCAGCAACTCGGTATCTGGCTTGCTCCCTGAAGCGCCGTTTTCCTCTCCCCCCGGCCCCTCCACTGCCTTCCGGCCCCGTCCTGCCATGAGCTCCTCCGACATCGTGCGCGAAGCGCAATCCCCCGAAGCCTACAACCCGCTGGCCAAGCACAAGGCGGCGTCCAAGCTCGCGCGCATTCCCGTCAAGGTCACGCCCGGCGAGGTCTTGCGCAAGCCCGAATGGATCCGCGTCAAGGCCAGCGCCGCGGGCTCGCGCTTTTACGAGGTCAAGGAGATCTTGCGCGCGCACAAGCTGCACACGGTGTGCGAGGAGGCGAGCTGCCCGAACATCGGCGAATGCTTCGGCAAGGGCACGGCAACCTTCATGATCATGGGCGACAAGTGCACGCGCCGCTGCCCATTCTGCGACGTGGGCCACGGCCGGCCCGACCCGCTCGACCCCGACGAGCCGCTGAACCTCGCGCGCACCGTGGCCGCGCTGCGCCTCCAATACGTGGTCATCACGAGCGTGGACCGCGACGATCTGCGCGACGGCGGCAGCGCTCACTTCGTGGCCTGTATCCAGCAGATTCGTGCGCTTTCGCCGCAGACGCAGATCGAAATCCTGGTGCCCGACTTCCGCGGCCGCGACGACCGCGCGCTCGAGATCCTGCGCGCGGCGCCGCCCGACGTGATGAACCACAACCTCGAGACCGTGCCGCGCCTGTACAAAGAAGCGCGCCCGGGCTCGGACTACCAGTTCAGCCTGAACCTGCTGCAAAAGTTCAAGGCGCAGCACCCTGGCGTGCCGACCAAGAGCGGCATCATGGTGGGCCTGGGCGAGACCGACGAAGAGGTGCTGCAGGTGCTGCGCGACATGCGCGCGCACGGCATCGACATGCTGACCATAGGCCAGTACCTCGCGCCCAGCACGAGCCACTTGCCCGTGCGACGTTACGTGCATCCAGACACCTTCAAAATGTACGAAGAAGCCGCCTACGCGCTGGGCTTCAGCCACGCCGCCGTGGGGGCGCTGGTGCGTTCGAGCTACCACGCCGACCTGCAGGCGCATGCGGCCGGTGTCTGAGAGAAAGCAAAGCCCCGGCGCGAGCCTGGTGCTCGCTACGGGCTTGATCTTGGGCGCGGCCATCGTGGGCATGCGCACGTGAGGGTGTCTCACGAAAAATATGGGTCTTTTTGGCCTCTAGACCTTATATATAAAGCACAAGCAGCTATTGTTTTGGAAGTATCTTGAGCACTGCCATGACCGCTGGCGCCATCGCACCCGATGAACTGCTGACCGGCCTGCCGCCCGTGGTGGGCGCGCACACGCGCGTGCTCGTGCTCGGCAGCTTTCCGAGCGTGGCGTCCTTGCGCGCGCAGCAGTATTACGCGCATCCGCAAAACCACTTTTGGCGCATCCTGCAGGCGCTGTGGCCCGCGCACCCCCTGCCTGCGGCGCACACGCCCGAAGGCTACGCGCAGCGCTGCGACTGGCTGCGCGCGCGCGGCCTGGGCTTGTGGGACGTGTATGCGCGCTGCACGCGCGCCGGCAGCCTGGACGCGCAGATCCGCAATGCCGAGGTGAACGATTTTGCGCTGCTGCAAGCGCGCTGCCCAGAGCTTGCCGCCATCGCGCACAACGGCGGCGAGAGCTTTCGCCACGCGCGCCAGACGGCCCGGCTCGGCGTGCCCGTGCACCGCCTGCCCTCGACGAGCCCGGCGAATGCGTCCTGGAGTTTTGCGCGTAAATTGCACGCCTGGGGCGAGCTGTTCGCCCGCTATGGCCTCGTTTGACCTTTTAATGTCCACCTCCAAGACCGCTTCCAAGACCACCGCCAGCCTGCCCGAAGTCAGCATCTCCGAAAACGGCCCGGTACGCCACCTGCACCTGGGCACGCCCTGGATCCAGGGCTCGATGCGCCTGGCCGACCCCTTTGCGATCGAGCTCGAATACGTGCAGCGCATGATGGCCTGGCTGCTCTTCGTGGAGCCCGCCAGCGTGCGCCAGCGGCATGCGATGCAATTGGGGCTTGGCGCTGGCGCGATCACGAAGTTTTGCTACAAAAAACTGCATATGTGCTGCACCGCCGTGGAGCTCAATCCGCAGGTGCTCGCGGTGTGCCGCAGCTGGTTCAAGCTGCCGCCCGACGGCCCCAAGCTGCGCGTGGTGCTGGCCGACGCGGCGCAGGAGATCCGCGACCCGATGTGGCTGGGCACGGTGGACGCGCTCGCCGTCGATCTGTACGACCACGAGGCCGCGGCGCCGGTGCTCGACAGCGCCGCGTTTTACGCCGACTGCCGCGCGCTGCTCAGCGACGACGGCTGCATGACGGTGAACCTGTTTGGCCGCGCGGCGAGCTTTGAGCGCAGCGTGCAGGCGCTCAGCGAGGCCTTCGGCGCCGAGGCGCTGTGGGCCTTCAAACCCACGCGCGAGGGCAACACCATCGTGCTCGCGCAGCGCACGCCAAGCCGCCCGCCGCGCGCCGAGCTGCAGGTGCGCGCCGAGGCCGTGCAGGCGCGCTGGGGCATTCCGGCGACCAAGTGGCTGCGCGTGTTCAAGCCCATCGTCACGGGCGCGAATACGCCCCGCACCTGAACCCGCAGCCACAGCCGCGGGCAACGGCCCGCCTCATGCAATCGGCTTGAGCGCCCAGATTTCGTCGGCGTATTCCTGGATCGTGCGGTCGGAGGAAAACCACCCCATGCTGGCGATGTTGAGGATGGCCTTGCGCGTCCATTCGCTCGGGCGGCGGTACAGCTCATCGACGCGCTGCTGCGTGGCCACGTAGTCGGCGTAGTCGGCGAGCAGCTGGTAGTGGTCAGTTTCGAGCAGCGCGTGCACGATGTCCTGGTAGCGCTGCGGCTCCTGCGGCGAGAAGGTGCCGTCGGCGATGCGGTCTATGGCTGTCTTGAGGTCGTAGTTTTGTTCGTAGTAGCTGCGCGGCCGGTAGCCCTTGGCGCGCAGCTCGGCCACTTCTTCGGCGCGGTGGCCGAAGATGAAGATGTTGTCCATCCCGACCTGCTGCGCGATCTCGATGTTCGCGCCGTCCCAGGTGCCTATGGTGAGCGCGCCGTTGAGCGCGAACTTCATGTTGCCCGTGCCCGAGGCTTCGGTGCCTGCGAGCGAAATCTGCTCCGACAAGTCGGCCGCGGGGATGATGAGCTCGGCCAGCGTGACGCGGTAGTTGGGCACGAACACCACTTTGAGCCGGTTGCCCACGACGGGGTCGCAATTGATGGTGCGCGCCACGTCGTTGATCAGGCGGATGACCTTCTTGGCCATCTGGTAGGCGAACGCGGCCTTGCCGCCGAAGATCACGGTGCGCGGCACCCAGTCGTCTTGCGGGCGCGCCTGGATTTGGTGATAGCGCGTGATCACGTGCAGCAGGTTCAGCAGCTGGCGCTTGTATTCGTGGATGCGTTTGACCTGCACGTCGAACAGGCTCTCGACGTCGAGTTGCACGCCGAGCTCACGCGCGATGTAGTCGGCCAGGCGCTGCTTGTTTTGCTGCTTGGCCTGGTGCACGGCGTTGTTGAACACGGGGTCGTCGGCGAGCGGCTTGAGCACGGCGAGCTGTTCGTCGAGGTCGCGCCGCCAGTCGGTGCCTGCGCGCGCGTCGACCAGCGCCGCCAGCGGGCGGTTGGCCTGCGCGAGCCAGCGCCGCGGCGTGATGCCGTTGGTCTTGTTGCAAAAACGATCCGGAAAGATGTGCGCGAAGTCGGCAAAAATGCTGCGCACCATGAGCTCGCTGTGCAGCTGCGACACGCCGTTGACCTTGTGGCTCGCAAGCACGCACAAAAAGGCCATGCGCACGCGCCGGCCGCCGTTCTCCTCGATCAGCGAGACGCGCCGCGGCAGGTCGTTGTCGTCGGGGTGCTGCTCGTGCACCTGGGCCAGAAAGCGCGCGTTGATGTCGTAGATGATGCGCAAGTGGCGCGGCAGCAGGCGGCCCAGCAGATCGACGGGCCAGGTCTCGAGCGCCTCTGGCATCAGCGTGTGGTTGGTGTAGCTGAATACGCGCGTGCACAGGCCCCAGGCGGTGTCCCAGCCGAGGTGGTGCTCGTCGACCAGCAGACGCATGAGCTCGGGCACGGCGAGCGCGGGGTGCGTGTCGTTGAGGTGGATCGCGACCTTGTCGGCGAACTGGTCGAAATTGCCGTGGCTGCGCAGGAAGCGGCGCACGATGTCCTGGATCGAGGCGCTCACGAAAAAGTATTCCTGGCGCAGACGCAGCTCGCGCCCGCGCTCGGAGCTATCTTCGGGGTAGAGCACGCGCGAGACGTTCTCGGCCTCGTTCTTCGCCTCGACGGCGCGAAAGTAGTCGCCTTTGTTGAACGCCTCGAGGTTGATGGTGTCGCTGTCGCGTGCCGACCACAGGCGCAGCGCAGCCACAGAATGCAGCTGGTAGCCGGGTACGGGCGTGTCGTAGGCGGTGGCGATCACGTCTTCGGGCGCATCCACCCAGGCGAGCGCGCCGCCCTCGCCAGGCACGACGCGGCCACCGAAGTGCACCGTGCAGCCAGCCTCGGGGCGCACGAATTCCCACGGGTTGCCGCCTGCGAGCCAGTTGTCGGGCTCTTCGACCTGGCGGCCATCAAGGATGCGCTGCGTGAACATGCCGTAGTCGTAGCGTATGCCGTAGCCCATCGCGGGCAGGCCCAGCGTGGCGAGCGAGTCCATGAAGCACGCAGCGAGCCGCCCCAGGCCGCCGTTGCCCAGGCCCGGCTCGGCCTCGAGGTTGGCCAGCGCGTCGAAGTCCGCGCCCAGCAGCGCACAGGCGGCGCGCGTTTCGTCGTAGATGCCGGCGGCCATGAGCGCATTCGTGAGCATGCGGCCCATGAGAAATTCCATCGAAAGGTAATAAAGCTGCTTGGCGTCCTGCTCGCGCGTGAGCTTGCGCGTTTCGCTCCATCGGTCCATGACGCGCTCGCGCACTGCATAGACGATCGCGAACAGCCAGTCGCGCTGGGTGGCCGAGCTCGGGTCTTTGCCCACGGCATAGACGAGCCAGGTCGCGATCGAGTCGCGCAGGGCCTGCACCGAGTTGCTCGGGTGTTCGACGTGGAAATCGAGGGTTTCGTTGTTCATGGCATTTGTATCGATTTCATCAAGAATAGGAGCTGCTCAGGCAGTATCCACCTCGGCTAACTGCAAAAAAAGCTCCAAATAGTGGTGCGCCGCGTGCGCCCACTCGAAACGCAGCTGCATCGCGTGGCGCTGCACCGCGACCCATTCTGGCGCGCGGCGGCGCAGCGCAAAGGCGCGGCGCACGCCAGCCTGCAGCCCCGCGGCGGCGAAGGAGTGGAACACAAAGCCGCTGGCACTGCCGTCGTCGAGGTTTTCGAGCGCGCAGTCGGTCACAGTGTCGGCCAGACCGCCGACCTCGTGCACCAAAGGCAGCGTGCCGTAGCGCAGCGCATAGAGCTGCGTGAGCCCGCAGGGCTCGAAGCGCGAGGGCATGAGCAGCACGTCGCCGCCTGCGATCAGGCGGTGTGCGAGCGCTTCGTCGTAGCCCAGATGCAGCGCGGCATGGTCGCCGTGGTTCGCAAATGCCTGCCGTAGCGCCGCCTCGATCGCGGCATCGCCACTGCCCAGCACCGCGACCTGGCCGCCACGCGCACGCAGCGTGTCGAGCACCGCCGGCAACAGGTGCAGGCCCTTTTGCTCGCTGAGCCGGCTCACGGCGACGAACAGCAGCGCGTCGGCCTGCGGCTGCAAGCCGAGTTCTTGCTGCAAGGCCCGCTTCGCACGCGCCTTGCCCTCGAGCCGATCGCGGTCGAAGGCACATTCGGGCGCCAGGAACGCGTCTTGCGCCGGGTTCCAGACGGCGTAATCGACGCCGTTGAGGATGCCCAGCAGCCGGTCGGCACGCGCGCGCAGCAGACCATCGAGACCGCAGCCCTGCTCGGGCGTCTGAATTTCGCGCGCGTAGCGCGGGCTCACGGTGGTGATGGCGTCGGCAAACTGGATGCCAGCCTTCATGAACGAGATTTGGCCGTAAAACTCCAGTCCATCCACGCCAAACGCCCAGGCAGGCAGCCCGAGCGCGCCCAGCATGTATGCAGGAAACAAGCCCTGGTAGGCCAGGTTGTGGATGGTGAACACGCTCGCGGGCGGCCGCGCGCCCAGCGCACGCGCCAGTTCGCGCGCATACAGCGGCGCGAGGCCCGCGTGCCAGTCGTGCGCGTGCAGCACCTCGGGACGCCAGGCAGGATCGGCGCCCAGCGCAAGGCAGGCCGCAGCCCAACCCAGCAGCGCAAAGCGCTCGGCGTTGTCGGGCCACTCGTGCCCTTGTGCATCGTGGTAGGGGCCGCCCGGGCGCGCGTAGAGCGCGGGTGCGTCGAGCAGGTACACGGGCTGGCCGCCCGCGCGCACGCGCGCCGGCAGCAGGCGCGGCGCGCTCTGCCAGGGGCCGGCCTGCGCCGCGCGCGGGCCGCCGGCAAAGCCGAGCGCGAGCGCCGACCCGGTCACATCGACGCCGTTTTGAATCGCTGGAAAGGCAGGCAACAAAAGCCGCACATCGGCATTGGCGGCCCTGAGTGCGGCGGGCAGGGCGGCGCTCACGTCGGCCAGCCCGCCCGTCTTGAGCAAGGGGAAAAGCTCGCTGCAGGCGTAGAGGATTTTCAAGCCGCAGCTCCCGGTGTGGCGTGGGCCTCGGCGGCGGGCGCGAGGCGATCGAGCATCTCGCGCGTGACCAGCACCACGCCCTGCTCGGTGCGCAGAAAGCGGCGCGCGTCGTCCTCGGCGTCCAGGCCGATGTGCATGCCCTCAGGGATGTGGCAGCCGGTATCGACGATGACTTTACGCAGGCGGCAGCTGCGTCCCACCTCGACGCCGGGCAGCAGGACGGATTCCTCGACCGTGCCAAACGAATTCACACGCACGCGCGAAAACAGCACCGAGCGCCGCACCAGCGCGCCCGAGACGATGCAGCCGCCCGAGACCAGCGAATCCACCGCCATGCCGCGCCGGCCCTCGTCGTCGAACACAAACTTGGCTGGCGCCAGCTGCTCCTGGTAGGTCCAGATCGGCCATTCGCGGTCGTACATGTCGAGTTCGGGCACGGTGTTCGTGAGGTCTATGTTCGCGGCCCAGTAAGCATCCACGGTGCCCACGTCGCGCCAATAGGGCAGCGCCTCGGGGCTGCTCGTGACGCACGAGAGGCCGAACGGGTGCGCCACGGCTTCGCCGCGCGCGACGATGGCCGGGATCAAGTCCTTGCCGAAATCGTGGCTAGAGAGCGCATTGGCCGCGTCGGCGTCGAGCAGGCGGTACAGGTATTCGGCATCGAACACGTACACGCCCATGCTCGCGAGCGCATGGTCGGGGCGGCCCGGCATGGGCGCGGGCTGCGCGGGTTTTTCGTCGAAGCGCACGATGCGCCGCTGCGCGTCGATGGCCATCACGCCAAAGCCGCTGGCCTCGGCCAGCGGCACCTCGATGCAGGCCACGGTGCAGGGCGCGCCGAGCGCCACGTGGTCGGCCAGCAGCTTGGCGTAGTCCATTTTGTACACATGGTCGCCCGCGAGCACGAGCAAAAACTGCGGCCGGTGCGCGCGCACGATGTCGAGGTTTTGGTACACCGCATCGGCCGTGCCCAGGTACCACGACTGTTCGTTGATGCGCTGCTGTGCGGGCAGCAGGTCGAGGAATTCATTGAACTCGCTGCGCAGGAACGACCAGCCGCGCTGCAAGTGGCGCAGTAGGCTGTGCGACTTGTATTGCGTGAGCACACCAATGCGGCGCACGCCCGAGTTGAGACAGTTCGAAAGCGCGAAGTCGATGATGCGGAACTTGCCGCCGAAATACACCGAGGGTTTGGCGCGCCGGTCGGTCAGCGCCTGCAGGCGCGCGCCGCGCCCGCCCGCAAGCACGAGCGCGATGGTGCGGCGCGCGAGCTGGTAAGGGTCGTTGTGGTCCATATCCGTCTCCTTGGATGTCGATATAAATATTTTCCGCCTGCGCCTGCCGCTGCGTCGGTGGACTCCCATCAACCAGCGCTGCGCCCATGCGCGCGCGCCATGGCGGCAAGGCGCGCACCGGCCTCGGGTCCGAACTGCGCCCAGTCGAAGCGCCAGCGCCAGCAGCCTTCGGTGTGCCCCGGTGTATTCATGCGGTGGCTGCCGTCTAGCCCCAACACGTCCTGCAGCGGCACGACGAGCGTGCGCGCGACCGACTGCGACAGCGACTGAATCAGCGTCCAGTGGATTTCCTGCGCCGCCGCGGGGCCAAGATAGTCGAGCACTTTGCGGCGCAGCGCCGCATCTGCGCTTTGCCACCAGCCCACGGTGGTGTCGTTGTCGTGCGTGCCCGTGTAGGCCACGGTGAGCGGCTCGTAGTTGTGCGGCAGGTAGGGGTTGGCCGCGGTGTCACCAAAAGCGAACTGCGCCACGCGCATGCCCGGAAAGCCGCAGTCTTCGCGCAGCCGGTGCACGGCCTCGGTGATCAGTCCCAGGTCTTCGGCGATCACGGGCAGCGGCCCGAGGCGCTGCGTGAGTGCATCGAACAGCGCGCGCCCCGGCCCGGCCTGCCAGTGCCCGCCCTCGGCCGTGGGTGCGTGCGCAGGGATCGCCCAGCACGCTTCGAAGCCGCGGAAATGGTCTATGCGCACCACGTCAACCAGCGTCAGCAGGTGCGCCAGGCGCTGCGCCCACCAGGCGTAGCCGTCGGCGGCCATGGCGTCCCAGCGGTACAGCGGATTGCCCCAGCGCTGGCCCGTGGCGCTGAAATAGTCGGGCGGCACGCCGGCCACGAGCAGCGGCGCGCCGTCTGCATCGAGCTGGAACAGGTGCGGCTGCGCCCACACGTCGGCGCTGTGGTGCGCAACGAAGATCGGCACGTCACCCACAAAGTGCACGCCGCGCGCCTGCGCCTGTGCGCGCAGCCCCTGCCATTGCACGTGAAAGCGCCATTGCACGAAGTGCCAAAAGTCCAATTCGGCAGCGGCAGCGGCATCGCGGCGCAACGCCGCGAGCGCCTGCGCATCGCGCCACGCGTAGGGCGCGGGCCAGCGGTTCCAGGGCTGGCCGTGGCGCTCGTGCAGCAGCATGAACAGGGCGTAGTCGTGCAGCCAATGCGCCTGCGCCTGCACGAAGTCGGCCAGCGCCTGCCGCTCGGGCGCGCCGGCACGCGCCACGAAGCCCTGCCAGGCCGCGCGCAGGGCCGCCGCGCGCCAGGGCAGCACGCGCGCAAAGTCGCAATGCTGCGCGGGAAAGGGCGGCGCGCACTGCAGCGCCTCCGCGTCTAGCCAGCCGCAGCGCACCAGGTCGTCCAAGTCCACCAGCCAGGGGCTGCCGGCAAAGGCCGAGGCGCTCTGGTACGGCGACGCGCCCGCGCCCGGCGGCGTGAGCGGCAGCACCTGCCACAGCGTCTGCCCCGCCGCCTGCAGCCAGGCGAGGAAGTTGCCCGCCTCCGCCCCCAAGTCGCCCGAGCCGTGCGCGCCGGGCAGGCTGGTCAGGTGCAGCAGCACACCGCTGGCGCGGCGCGACAAGAGGAGATGCATGGGCGGTGTCATGGGGCAGATTTTTTGGGCGGTGGCGGCGGCAGGGCGCGGGGTGCATAGTGCAGAGGCTGGACGAGCAGGTGCACGCTCTGCGGCGAGACGCGAAACGCCGTTTGCACCACGGGCGAGGCGGCGTGCGCACCATCGCAGGCCACCCAGGCCCGCGCGCTGTCGAGCACGGACTGCCAGGGCCCAGGCGGCAGCTGGATGTCCACGGCCTGCTCGCCCGCGTGCACGACCAGCAGCAGGCGCTCGCGCGCCGGCTGGCCGGGCTCGCCCACGGTGATCGTGCAGACCAGCAGGCGGCCGTCGGCACGCTCCCAATCTGGCAGCTGCGGCGGCGCACCACTGGCCGTGCGCCATTCGATATCGGGCCAATGCTCGCCGGGCAGCGGCTGGCCGCGGTACCACTGCGCGTGGCGCAGCCCAGGGTAGCGTCGCCGCAGCGTCGTGAGGCCCGCGACGAAATCTGTCAGCTGCCGGTCGGCCTGCGCCCAGTCGAGCCAGCTGATGGGGTTGTCCTGGCAATAGGCGTTGTTGTTGCCTTGCTGGCTGTGCGCGATCTCGTCGCCCGCGAGCAACTGCGGCACGCCCTGCGCACACAGCAGCGTGGCCAGCAGGCCGCGGCGCCAGCGCGCACGCCGCTGCAAAACGGCCGTGTCTTGCGTCGGGCCCTCGTGGCCGCCGTTGGCGCTGAGGTTGTAGTCGTTGCCATCGCGGTTGTGCTCGCCGTTGGCCTCGTTGTGCTTGCGGCTGTACGCGGTCAGGTCGGCGAGCGTGAAGCCGTCGTGCGCGGTGACCATGTTGATGCTTGCGAGCGGGCTGCGCCCTGTGGGCTCGAAGATGTCGCTCGATCCGGTCAGGCGCCGCGCGAGCTGCCCGCGCGTGGCCACCGGCCCGAGCCACCAGGCGCGCAGGGTGTCGCGGAATTGGTCGTTCCACTCGTGCCAGCGCGGGCCGAAGCGGCCGATCTGGTAGCCATCGGCGCCCACGTCCCAGGGCTCGGCGATCCACTTCACACGCGCGAGCACGGGGTCTTGCGCGATCGCCGCGAACAGCGCGCCCAGCGGGTGGAAATGCCGCCCGAGCAGGGGGTCGCGCCCCAGCGACACCGCGAGGTCGAAGCGAAAGCCATCGACGCCAAAGGCCTGCACCCACCAGCGCAGGCTGTCCATGACCATCTGCACCACATGCGGCCCGCCCATGTCGAAGGTGTTGCCGCAGCCCGTGGGGTTCAGGTAGTGGCCTTGCGCGTCGAGCGCGTACCAGGCCGCGTTGTCGAGCCCGCGCCACGACAGCGTGGGCCCGAGCGCGCCGCCCTCGGCGCTGTGGTTATAGACCACGTCGAGCAGCACCTCGATGCCGTGGCGGTGCAGGGTATCGACCATGGCGCGGAATTCGGCGCGCACGCCCGCGTCGTCGAGGCGCGCGCCAAGCGCGTCGGCACGCGCCGCGGCGCTCGCGTAGCGCGGCTCGGGCACGAAAAAGCCCAGCGTGTTGTAGCCCCAGTGGTTGACCAGGCCGCGCTCGATCAGGTGGCGCTCGTCGAGGTGGCGCTGCACCGGCAGCAGGCACAGGCTGGTGACGCCTATGCGCCGGTAGTGCGCAAGCATGGCCGGGCTCGCGAGCCCCGCGTAGGTGCCGCGCTGCGCCTCGGGCACTTCGGGGTGCAGCCGGGTGAGCGACTTGACGTGCGCCTCGTAAAGCACGGTGCGCGCCATCGCAATGCCCGGCCCGGGCGCGATCGCGGCGCCCGCGCGCAGCTCGGCTTCCAGGTCGAGCACGCGCGCCTTCGGCATGCGCGCGGCGTTGTCTGCGGGGTCTGGCAGCTCGGGCGCATCGGCGCGAAAGCCGACTTCGAGCACGAGCCTGTCCACCGCGCCGGGCAGCGAGCGTGCCCACGGGTCTATGAGCAGCTTGGCCGGGTTGAAGCAATGGCCCGCACGCGGGTCCCACGGCCCATGGGCGCGCAGGCCGTAGCGCTGCCCCGCGCCCAGACCGGGCACGAAGCCGTGCCAGATGCCGTCGGTGCACGCGGGCAGACGCAGCCGCGCCGTCTCGGTGCGACCGTCTGCGCTGAAGCAGCACAGTTCCACGCGCGTGGCGCGGCGCGAAAACACCGCCACGTTGAGGCCCGCGCATCCGCCCAGCACCATGGGCGTCGCGCCCAGCGGCCAGGCTTGGCCGGGCAGACACTGAAGAGACGGCGGATTCATGGCGCTGACAGCCCGCATTGCGTGCACGAGAGATGGCTATGAATGCCCCGGCGCGTGCAGGCATACAGCGCGAGGCAAACGGGGGAAGTGAACAAAAAAACAAAAGAGCACAGCATGGGCGCAAATTTTGGCACTTCGGTGAAATTGGCTTCCCGCTTCGCCCTTTCTCCTTCTTTTCTCGTGCGCCTCACTCGCCCGCCCTACTCCACCGTCACCGACTTGGCCAGGTTGCGCGGCTTGTCCACGTCGGTGCCGCGCGCGCAGGCGGTGTGGTAGGCCAGCAGCTGCAGCGGCACCACGTGCAACAGAGGGCTCAGCGGGCCGTAGTTCTCGGGCATGCGGATGACGTGCATGCCCTCGCCGTTGTCGATCTGCGTGCCGGCATCGGCAAGCACGTAGAGCTCGCCGCCGCGCGCGCGCACCTCCTGCATGTTGCTCTTGAGCTTTTCGAGCAGCGCGTCGTTGGGCGCGACGGTGACTACCGGCATGGCGCTCGTGACAAGCGCGAGCGGGCCGTGCTTGAGCTCGCCCGCAGGGTAGGCCTCGGCGTGGATGTAGCTGATTTCCTTGAGCTTGAGCGCGCCTTCCTGCGCGATCGGGTAGTGCATGCCGCGGCCCAGGAACAAGGCGTTTTCCTTGCTCGCGAAGGCTTCGGCCCAGCTGATGATTTGCGGCTCGAGCGCTAGCGCCGCGTGCAGCGCCGCGGGCAGGTGGCGCATGGCCTTGAGGTGCGCGTCCTCCTGCGCTTTGGCCAGGCGCCCGCGCGCTTGCGCCAACGCGAGCGTGAGCAAAAACAGCCCCGCGAGCTGCGTCGTGAACGCCTTGGTGCTCGCCACGCCGATTTCGACGCCGGCGCGCGTGATGTAGGCAAGCTCGCACTCGCGCACCATGGCGCTCGTGGCGACGTTGCAGATGGTGAGCGTGTGGCGCATACCCAGGCCTTGCGCGTGGCGCAGCGCGGCCAGGGTGTCGGCCGTTTCGCCGCTCTGGCTGATGACCACGACCAGGGTGCGCGCGTCGGGCACGCTCGCGCGGTAGCGGTATTCGCTCGCGACCTCGACCTGCGTGGGGATCGCGGCGATGTCTTCGAGCCAGTAGCGCGCGACGCAGCCGCTGTAGTAGCTCGTGCCGCAGCCGAGGATGAGCACGCGGTCGATCTCCTGGAACACGCGCCACGCGGCCTGGCGCGGGCGGCCCGGCTGCGCAATGCCGTCGAACAGCTCGGGCACGATGCCCGCCACGCCTTCGAGCGTGTCGGCGAGCGCGCGCGGCTGCTCGAAGATTTCTTTTTGCATGTAGTGGCGGTACGGCCCGAGCTCGACCGCGCCGCTGAAGGCCTGCACGGTGCGCACGGGGCGCTCCTGCGGCGCGAGCGGGCGCCCCGCCGGCCCGATGATCCAGTAGCGCCCCGGCTGCAGATCGACGAGGTCGCCTTCCTCGAGGTAGATGATCTGGTCCGTCACGCCCGCAAGCGCCATGGCGTCGCTCGCCACGAAGTGCTCGGCCCCGCCCTGGCCCACGCCCAGCACCAGCGGCGAGCCCGCGCGCGCGCCCACGAGGCGGTGCGGCTCGTCGCGGTGCAGCACGGCGATCGCGTAGGCGCCGCGCAGCTCGGCCACCGCGGCCTGCACCGCGGCGAACAGATCGCCGCCGTAGTGGCTATCGACAAGGTGCGCGATCACCTCGGTGTCCGTCTGGCTCGTGAAGCGGTAGCCGCGCGCCTGCAGCCGCGCGCGCAGCTCCTCGTAGTTTTCGATGATGCCGTTGTGCACCAGGGCCACGCGCGCTGGCGCGTCGGCATCGCTGCCGGGGCCGCAGCTGAAATGCGGATGCGCGTTGTCCACCGTGGGCGCGCCATGCGTGGCCCAGCGCGTGTGCGCGATGCCCGTGGCGCTTTCGAGCCGCTGCGCCTGCACCTGCGCGCGCAGCTCGGCCACGCGCGCGGTGCCGCGCACGCGCTGCAAGCCGGCGGCGCCCTGCGGCGCCAGGCTGCCCGCATGCACGGCGATGCCGCACGAGTCATAACCGCGGTATTCGAGCCGCTGCAGGCCCTGCACCAGGATGGGAACGATGTTGCGCGCAGAAACCGCGCCGACGATGCCGCACATGAAAACCTCCTTGGGCGAAACGGCTGCCATCGTAGGCAAAGAGCTTTTTCTTTGGCGCTCGAATTTCAGCTGATTTTGAAACTATATTCCAGAAATCACCGTGTCTGAAATTTCTTTGCACCTCTATGCCGGAAAATGAAAAATTCCAACTGGACGCCACCGACCTGCGCCTGCTCGACCTGCTGCAGCAGGACGCCTCGCTGAGCCAGCAGGCGCTCGCGGCCAAGGTGCATGTTTCACCGCCCACCTGCCTGCGCCGCGTACAGCGGCTGCGCGCGCTCGGACTGATCGAGCGGCAGGTGGCCATCCTCGCGCCCGAGCGGCTCGCCGCCCTGCAGGGGCACGGCCTCGCGTGCATCGTCGAAGTGTCGCTAGAGCGCCAGGGCGCCGAGCTGCTCGACGCCTTCGAGGCGCGCGCCGTGGCCGAGGAATGCGTGCAGCAATGCTGGCGCGTCGCGCCGGGGCCGGACTTCATCCTCGTGGTGCACACGCGCGACATGCCCGGCTACCAGGCGCTCGCGCAGCGCCTGTTCACGAGCGACGCGAACGTGCGCAACGTGCGCGCCTTTTTCGCCACCCGGCGCGCGAAATTCGAAACGAGGCTGCCGCTAGGAGCCTGTCGGACTTTGGGCGTCGATAGCGAGAATGTGCCCCAGCGAGACCAGTTTTTGCCGGATTCGCAGCCCCATAGTGGTGCTATGGGGTAAGAAGACGGTAAAAAATGGGCCGCTGCGGCGCATTCGCAGCCGACGATTCCAAAGTCCGACAGGCTCCTGGCGGTCGAGGACGGCGGGTGAGCCCCGCCCCTCACCCCAAGTGCTTGCCCAAAATCCCCGCAAGTTCGAACATGGATATTTGCGGCTTGCCAAACAGCGGCTGCAGCTTGGCGTCGGCGTTGATCGCGCGTTTGTTCGTGGCGTCCTGCAGGCCGTGGGCTTTGATGTAGTCCCAGACTTTTTTGAGTGCCTCGGTGCGCGCCACGGGTTCGGGGCCGATCACGGCGGCGAGTTCAGGGCTGGGCGCGCGGCCTGCAGCGGGGGCGCGCGGGGTTTTGGCGGCGTTGGACTTAGCGGCAGTTTTGGGCGCCGTTTTTGCCGCAGTTTCGGTGGTTTTGGTGGTTTTGGGCGCGCTCCTGCGCGCAGTTTTCGCCGTAGTTTTCGCGCCTGCAGATTTTGAGCCTTTTTGGCCTCCAGCGCTTTCTGCGCCTGCACTAGCAGCTCCTGATTTGGATGCACCCGCGGCGCTGGTGGCGCCCGCGCGCGGCGGGAATTTGCTCGGCGCGAATTCGAAGCCGACCTTGCCCGCGTCCTTGTCCCAGGCCAGGTGCGCCTTGAACGGGCGGCGCGTGCGCGTGCTGATGAATTTGTCGAGCAAATCGGTCTTGCCCGTGGCGAGCAGCTTTTGCATCTGCGCGCGCTCCACGGGCTGCTGCAGGATGATCTTGCCGCTCTTGAAGTCGCAGCTCGGCACGGGTTGCTCGGACGTGGGCACGGACTTGCTGCACACATAGTTGCTGCCGTGCTCATAGACGGGCGCGCCGCAGCGCGGGCACGGGCCCAGGCTTTCCTGGCCGGAAAAGTCCACGGGTGCGCCGGCTTCGTCGGCCTTGCCGTCGTCGCCAAAGTCGAATTCGAGCTTGTAGTTGTTGCTGTCCGCGTCGAACACGAGCGCGAGCTCGGCCGTGAAGGGCCAGCCGGCCTTGGAGCGAAAGCCCTCGAGCGGGCCTATGCGCTTGTCGCGCAGCAGCGCGTTGGCCTCGGCGGTTTCAAAGGTGCGGCCCGCGGGCGATTTGCTAAAGCTAAAGCCGCAGCCTTCGCCGTGCCTGCCTTGCCCACGCAGGCAAAGCGGCGGTAGTTCTCCTTGACCACGCCGCCGCAGTGGGGGCATGGGGATTGGAGCGTGGCGTAGTCGCCGGGGATGGTGTCGCGGTCGTATTCCTTGGCCTTTTTCACCATGCGCTCGGTCATGGCGGCGATGTCGGCCATGAAGGATTCGCGCGTGAGCAGGCCCTTTTCCATCTGCGAGAGCTTGAACTCCCATTCGCCGGTGAGGTCGGCGCGGCAGAGCTCTTCGACCTCCAGCCCGCGCAGCAGCGTCATGAGCTGGAAGGCCTTGGCCGTGGGGATGATCTCGCGGCCTTCGCGCAGCATGTACTTTTCGGTGAGCAGCCCTTCGATGATGGCCGCGCGCGTGGCCGGCGTGCCCAGGCCTTTTTCCTGCATGGCCGAGCGCAGTTCTTCGTCGTCGATCTGCTTGCCGGCGCTTTCCATGGCACCGAGCAGCGTGGCTTCAGAGTAGCGGGCGGGCGGCTTGGTCTTGAGGCCCTTGGGTTCCACGGCCAGGGTGTTGACCAGTTCACCGGGTTTGACGGGCACGAGGTTCTGGCCCTTGTCGCCTTCTTTTG
>CAVPUD010000067.1:0-19635 GCA_963708545.1 uncultured beta proteobacterium
TGCGGTTCAAGCCGGGCTTTTTGCGTTCAGGTGCTGCAAAGGATCCTGCATCTGGTGCATGAGTCGCTGCAGCCCCCGGATGAGCATTGCTACCGCGATCGCGACCAGAATCAAGCCCATCAGCCGCTCAAAGGCGGCCGCCATGCGGTCGCCAAGCCAGCTCTGTATGCGTTTGACGAGCACAAGCGCCAGAGCTCAGACCTCCAGGGTGATGGTCACGGCAAGCACCCACTTCGAAGCAGCGCTGCGGTGCCTAGGCGCCTGTCGGACTTTGGGCGTCGAAAGCGAGAATGCGCCCCAGCGAGGCCAGTTTTTGCCGGATTCGCAGCCCCATAGTAGTGCTATGGGGCAAGAAGACGGTAAAAAATGGGCCGCTGCGGCGCATTCGCAGCCGACGATTCCAAAGTCCGACAGGCGCCTCGGAGCCTGCAGGGTTTTCGAATCGCCGGCTACCATGGCATCGCAAATGCACACACAGGTTATGCGCCATCCCAGGCGCTGTATGTTCCTGGAGGCTTACGGTTTGCTCTGCGGCTTTGGGCCCTGCGGCGCTCGGCCATTCATGCCTGAGAGGGGTCTGCTGCCAGTCGGTCGTACTTTTTGAAATATTGTTTTGCCAAAGCCACCAGTTGCGCATCGGAAGGATGGTCGGCGGGAATGGAGTCCACGATGAGGGCTGCGGTCTGCGGGCGATGCGCCTGACTCCATTCGCGAAACTGGTTGCGCGCCAAGCCTGGCCCGGTAAGCAGCACTTCGTGGGCGCCTTCGAGTGCCTTGGTGATGTCGTCGAAAAATTGGGCAGTACCGACGGCCTTGTTCTGCGGTTTATGGTGGCTGCGCGATTTGACGCGCTGTGCTTCCAGATGTTCGCGGTCGAACATCAGTACATGGGCTTCAGAGTGGTCCATCCAGACGACGGCGTGAAATGTAGCCATGGAAATTCCTTCTTTCAATTTGAGAATGTGTGTGCTTTTGGCGGGATATTTGCGCCGCAACAGATGTCAGGCGCGAGGATGGTGTTTTTCGAAGGTCTCCTGGCACGCGATGCAGCGCAGGGCCTCGGGAGCCGCCTGCAGGCGTGCAAGCGGAATGTCTATGCCGCAATCCATGCAAAGGCCGTAAGTGCCGGAGGCTATGCGCTC
This sequence comes from uncultured beta proteobacterium, assembly GCA_963708545.1. Lineage (GTDB taxonomy): Bacteria > Pseudomonadota > Gammaproteobacteria > Burkholderiales > Burkholderiaceae_C > Extensimonas. Next base: position 1,143 of record CAVPUD010000067.1, read on the forward strand.
AAGCGCGGCGGCAATGTCGGCAAGGCGCGCGACCTCATGTTCGTCCAACGAGAGTTCGTCTTCTTTCGTGGAAGCCACCTCGGACTGAGGGTCTTCGAGTTGCGCGAAATGTTCTGCGGTGGCCTCGGCGCGGCTAACGACACCGCCGCGCTGCAGCGAAATGCTGTCCAATAGTTCGGACTGCATGTGCAGCAATTTGTCTTTGAAAAGGGCGGCTTGAGTGCTGTCCATGGGCGAGTGCTCCTGAAAAAAATCGCAAAATTACTCTAATAAGTATCTTGCGCCTTCTGCCTTCGCCTGCTGTTGACCGAAGTCAAGGGTTGGGTTCTTGGGGAGTCCTTGCGCTCTAGCGCGGTTCATAGTGGCGTTTGGAGGGTAGGGCCGCGGGCTAAAATGGTTCGGTCACCAAGTGCAAAATTGACCCATAAAGCAAAGGAGAGTCCTTCATGAAGTTTCAAAGTATTGCCGCATCCTTCGCCCTGGCGGGCGCTTTTCTTGCTGTGCAAGCCGTGGCGCAAACTGCCGCGACGCCGGTGAGCGTGGAAAACGCCTGGGTGCGTGCTCCGGTGGGGGGGCAAAAAGCGACCGGTGCGTTCATGCGCATCACGGCCAAGACCGATCAGCGGCTGGTGCGCGCTGATTCGCCCGTGGCGGGCGTGACCGAAGTGCACGAGATGGCCATGGATGGCAATGTGATGCGCATGCGTGCCATCCCGGCGCTGGATGTGCCTGCAGGCAAGCCTGTGGAGCTCAAACCCGGCAGCTACCATGTGATGCTGATGGACTTGAAAGCGCCGCTGGAAAAGGGCACGAATGTTCCCTTGACCTTGGTGTTCCAGGACGCCAAGGGCGTACAGAGCCAACTGCAGTTGCAAGTGCCCGTGACCGACCAGCCGCCGGCTGCCAAGATGCAACACAAGAACGCAGAGCATTCGCACTGAGTTTTTCAGGCGCTAAATGGTGAGGGCTTGTGGGCCCGGCAATGCACAGTCTTTGGATGGAGGAGCGAACATGAGCAATGCACCCCAGTGGAGCTTCAGCGCCATGGTGCCGGGTTTCGATTTTTTGCAGAACTTGGTGAAGGGCGCGTCTGGTGGTATGGGGCAAATGCCGCACCTGGCGAGTTGGGTGGCGCCGACCATCGATGTGCAGGAGTTGCAAAAGCGCATAGACGATCTCAAGGCGGTGCAGTTCTGGCTCGAGCAGAACGGGCGCGCGCTGGCGGCCACAGTCCAGGCGCTCGAGGTGCAAAAAATGACCCTGAGCGCGCTGCAGGGCATGAACGTGGGTTTTGCCGACATGATGCAAAACTTTCAGCCGGCAAAGTCTGCCCCAGCTGGCGCGCCCGCCACGCCGGCCAAAGCGCCAGAGCCTGCGCAGGCGGCCAAAGAGGCGTCGGGAGCGGACAATCAAGATGCGCCGGGGGCTGAGGCTGAGGCACAGACGGCACAGACGGCGCAGGCGGCAAGCATGCTCGACCCCATGCAGTGGTGGGGGGCGCTGACCCAGCAGTTTCAGCACATCGCCACGCAGGCACTGCAGGAGATGGCCGCGCCTGCAGCGCAAGGAGCGCCGGCGGCAGTCCAGGAGGTGCTGCAATCTGCCGCGGACGCCGCGAGCCAGATGGGTCAAATGGCTGCGCAAAGTTGGCAGGGCATGCAGGAAGCCGCGGGAAAAATGGGGCAGGCCGCGACGGGCCAAAAGACAGTGCCTGCTGCGGACGAAAATGCGGCCGCAAGCCGCAAGTCCGTGGCATCGAAGGGCGCGCCACGCAAGGCTGCCGCATCGGCTGCAGCACCGGCGCGCCGCCCTGCCAGCAAAAAGGCGTCGGCGCCAGCGCGCAAGTCTGCCGCGGGCAAGAGCGCGCGCTGAGATCTGCGCGCTCGTTGCAGCGGCAGTTGCTGCTCAGTCCGCGTAGCTGCCCGCGGCCTTGATGATGGCGCCCCATTTGTCGATTTCGGCGAGCACGAACTTCTTGTGCCCTGCCGGATCGATGCGGCCGTCGGTCACGATGACGGCGCCCAGGCCTTCCTGTTTTTTCACGAATTCCGGGTCTTTGAGCGCCAGCTTGAGCGCGTCGTTGAGCTTTTTCTGCACGGTTGCGGGCGTGCCCTTGGGCGCGTACAGGCCGTGCCAGATCGTGACCTGGAAGTTTTTCAGGCCCGATTCATCGAGCGTCGGCAGGTCTTTGAGCGCCGGGGTCTGCAGGCGCTTGAGGGTGGTGACGGCGTAGGCCTTGACTTTTTTCGCCTCGATCTGGCCCGTGGTGTTGGTGGTCTGGTCGCACAGCAGGTCGATCTGGCCACCGATCAGGTCGGCGATCGCCGGGGCCGTGCCTTTGTAGGGCACGGGAGTCATCTCGACCTTGATCGTGGACTGGTACAGCAGGCCGCACAGGTGCGAGGCCGAGCCCAGGCCGGCGTGGCCGAGGTTGACGTTTCCCTTGTTCTGCGCGATCCAGGCGGTGAGCTCTTTGTAGTTGTTCGGCGGCAGCGTGGGGCGGCCTATCAGGGTCATGGGCACGTCATTGACCATGCCGAGGAACTCGAAATCGTTGGGCACGCTGAACGGTAGTTTGCGGTACATGGTCGGCATGGTGGCCATGCTGATGTGGTTGAGCAGCAGGGTGTAGCCGTCGGGTGCGGCGCGTGCGACGCGCGCCGTGCCTATGGTGCTGCCGGCGCCCGCGGTGTTGTCCACCACCACGCTCGCATCGCCCAGGGGTTTGCGCAGCGCTTCAGCGAGGTCGCGCGCGACGCGGTCGGTGGGGCCGCCGGCGGCGTAGGGCACGACGATGGTGATGGTTTTGTTCTTGGCCGGAAAGTCTTCGGCGTGTGCGCCAGCGGGGACGAGGGCAGCCGCGAGGGCGAGGGCTGGCAGGGTGTGTTGCAGCAGTTTGCGCATGATTTCTCCATCAAAATGGGCTTTTGCGCCCATGGGTAAAGCTTAGGCAGCTATGAAAATAGGAACTTTCGGCGGCGCGATCAGCGGTAGCTGCGCGCATCTTCGATGACGATGCCGTCGTTGGGCAGCGAGCCTGGCGGCAGCATTTCGACTTCGCAGCGCAGCTTGGTCACTTCGCGCATGGTTTCGCTGAGCAGCTGCGCGAGGCCGGCGGCGGTTTCGCGTGTTTCCACTTTCAGCACCATCTGGTCGTTGCCCATTTCGCCGCTGACCACGAGGCGCGCGCGCAGCACTTGCGGGAAGCGGCGCACGACGTCGGCCACCTGGCCGGGGTGCACGAACATGCCGCGCACCTTGGTGGTCTGGTCGGCGCGCCCGAGCCAGCCGCAGATGCGCGTGTTGGTGCGGCCCGTGGGGCAGGTGCCGGGCAGGATGGCGGAAAGGTCGCCGGTGCCGAAGCGGATCAGCGGGTATGCGGGGTTGAACGTGGTGACCACGAGCTCGCCGACTTCGCCCTCTGGCAGTGGCTCGCCCGTGCCGGGGCGCACGATTTCGACGAGCACGCCTTCGTCGAGCACCAGCCCCTCGCGCGCGCTGGTTTCGTAGGCGATCAGGCCCAGGTCGGCCGTGGCGTAGCACTGGTAGGCCGCAATGCCACGCGCCGTGAGCCAGTCGCGCAGTGAGGGCGGGAAGGCCTCGCCCGAGACCAGCGCCTTGCGCACGCTGGGCAGCGGTAGCTGCATTTCGGCGGCTTTTTCGAGGATGATTTTGAGAAAGCTCGGCGTGCCCACGTAGCCTGCCGGGCGCAGCTCGGCCATGGCCTGCGTCTGCTGCTCGGTCTGGCCCGTGCCGCCCGCGAACACGGTGCAGCCAAGCGCGTGCGCGCCGCTTTCCATCATGGCGCCGGCGGGCACGAAGTGGTAGCTGAAGCAGTTGTGGATCAGCTCGCCAGCGCGAAAGCCCGCGGCGTAGAGCGCACGCGCGGTGCGCCACTGGTCGCGCGCCGTGCCTTCGGGCTCGTAGATGGGGCCGGGGCTTGCGAACACGCGCGGCATGGCTGGGCCGAAGCGCAGCGCGCTGAAGCCGCCAAACGGATCCAGCGCGCGCTGCGCTTTTTGGCGTTCGAGCAGCTCGTGCTTGCGCGTCACGGGCAGCTTGGCGAGCGCGGCGCGGCTGTTGACTTGGGCCGGATCGACGTGCGCGAGGATGTCGGCAAAGGCTGGCGCGGCGGCGCGTGCGTGCGCGATCTGCGCGGGCAGCGCGGCGAGCAGCGCGGCCTCGCGTGCGGCGGGGTCGCGGGTTTCGAGGGCGTCGAAGAATTCGGTCATGGCGTTTGCTATTCAAAAGGTAGCTACTTGCGCTGATACAGCAAGCGCTAGAGGCCAAAAATGCTCTTAATGGGCTTCAGGCGAGCCAGCGCTTGCGCCGTCGGTAGCTTTTGACGTCCTTGAAGCTCTTGCGCTCGCTGCCGCCCATGCCAAGGTAGAACTCCTTGACGTCCTCATTATTCGCCAAGTCGCTGGCGGGGCCGTCCATGACCACGCGCCCGCTCTCCATGATGTAGCCGTAATCGGCGTACTGCAGCGCCATGTGGGTGTTTTGCTCGGCCAGCAGGAAGGTGACTTTTTCTTTCTCGTTGAGGTCTTTGACGATGTGGAACACCTCTTCGACGATCTGCGGCGCGAGGCCCATCGAGGGCTCGTCGAGCAACACCACGCTGGGCTGGGTCATGAGGGCGCGGCCGATCGCGCACATCTGCTGCTCGCCGCCCGAGGTGTAAGCGGCCTGCGAGTGGCGGCGCGTCTTGAGGCGCGGGAAGTAGGTATAGACCTTTTCGAGGTTGGCCGCGATCTCGCCCTTGTCTTTGCGCGTGTAGGCGCCCGTGAGCAGGTTTTCTTCGATCGTGAGGTGCGCGAAGCAGTGCCGGCCTTCCATGACCTGCACCACGCCGCGTTGCACGAGCTCGGCGGGCGAGAGGTTTTCGATGCGCTCGCCGCGCAGCGTGATCGCGCCCTTGGTGACCTCGCCGCGCTCGCCCTGCAGCAGGTTGGAGATCGCGCGCAGCGTGGTCGTTTTGCCGGCGCCGTTGCCGCCCAGCAGCGCGACGATGCCGCCTTCGGGCACGCTGAGCGACACGCCCTTGAGCACGAGGATCACGTGGTTGTAGATGACCTCGATGCCGTTGACGTTGAGGACGATGTTTTGAGGATCCATGGTGTGCTCTCGAGGGAGCCGGCGCCAGAGCTGCGTTGTGCAGCCCTGACGCGGGGTTTTCAGGACTGGCAATCCGCAGCGGTGCGGCGCGTGATCTTCTTTTCAGCCGCGTACTTGTCCGCCACGCTCTTGACCAGCGGCTTGAGGATTTGCTCGTCCGCCTGCAGCCAGTCGCTCGTGAACTGCCACTTGCTGCCGTCCCAGGTGTGGATGCGCGCCCAGTTGCCGCCCATGTGGTCCTGGCAGCTCGTGGAGACGGGCTTGAGCACCCCTTTGAAGCCCAGCGCGTCGAGCTTGGCCTGCGTGAGGTTGAGGTTTTCGAGGCCCCAGCGCGCCTGCTCGGAGCTGATGACCTTGCCCTTGCCGAAGCGCTCCTGCGCGGCGCGCACGGCCTCCACGGCGTACATGGCGCTGACCACGCCGCGCATGTACATCACCTGCCCGACTTCTTCCTTGGGCCCGGTGCCCTGGCCCTTGGCGTGGATTTTGTCGAGGATTTCCTTGACCACGGCGGAGCCGGGTTCGGCGCCGTGCTGCATTGCGGCGGCGTTGTAGCCCTTGGCGCCCATGCCCACGTCCTTCACGTCGGGCTCGGCGCCAGACCACCAGGCGCCGTACATTTTTTCGCGCGGGTAGCCCGTGGCCTGCGCCTCTTTGAGCGAGGTGGAATTCATGATGCCGTAGCCCCACAGCAGTACGTAGTCGGGGCGCTGCTGGCGGATCTGCAGCCAGGTGGATTTTTGTTCCACGCCGGGCGCGGTGACGGGCAGCGCGTTGAACTGAAAGCCCAGCATCGCGGCGCGCTCGGTCAGCAGCGGGATGGGTTCCTTGCCGTAGGGGCTGTCGAGATAGACGAGCGTGATCTTCTTGCCCTTGAGCTTGTCGAGGCCGCCCTCCTTCTTGCCGATCTGCTGCAGCAGCACGTCGGCCGCGACCCAGTAGGTGCCGCCTATGGGGAAGTTCCACTTGAACACGCCGCCGTCCTGCGATTCACTGCGGCCGTAGCCCACGGTGAGCAGTGGGATCTTGTCGATGGGCGCCTTTTCGGTGAGCGCGAAGGTGATGCCCGTGGCCAGCGGCTGGATCAGCGTGGCGCCGCCGTTCTTGCCCTTGAGGCGCTCGTAGCATTCCACGCCGCGGTCGGTGGCGTAGGCGGTTTCGCACTCTTCGACCAGCACCTTCACGCCGTTGATGCCGCCGCGCGCATTGGTCAGCTTCATGTAGTCGGCATAGCCGTTGGCCCAGGGGATGCCGTTGGGCGCGTAGGGGCCGGTGCGATAGACCAGCGCGGGCAGGTATTGCTCCTTGGCCTGCTGGGCCAGGGCGGCCGGTGCCACGAGGGCGCCGGAGAGGGCCGCGCCGAGGGCGGACGCGGAAAGGACGAGGTTGCGCAGCTTCATCACGAGGTCTCCTTGGAAAAAATCAGTCAGCAAAAATCAGTCAGCACGAACGAGGGAAAACGCGCCCTTCGAGGTTCAAGCATTTCAGTGCGGGAAGGGCCACAAGCGCATTTTCTGCCGGCCAATGCTCCAGAGCTTGGCCAGACCGTGCGGCTCCACGATCAGGAACCACACGATGAGCACGCCGAACACCATGGATTCGGTGTGTGCCAGCAGCGCCGTCGATACCTCGGCGCCGAACAGCGCGCCGAGCACGGGCAGGAAGCGGCTCAGAAAGATGGGCAGCACGACGATGAAGGCCGCGCCGAAAAAGCTCCCCATGATGGAGCCCAGGCCGCCGATGATGACCATGAACAGCAGCTGGAACGAGCGCTCGACGGAAAAGGCCGCGGGCTCCCACGAGCCCAGGTGTACGAAGGCCCAGAGCGCGCCCGCCACGCCGATGATGAAGCTGCTCACGGCAAAGGCGCTGAGCTTGGCGTACATGGGGCGGATGCCGATCACCGCGGCGGCCACGTCCATGTCGCGGATGGCCATCCACTCGCGCCCGATCGCGCCGCGCACCAGGTTTTTCGCGAGCAGCGCGAACAGCGCGAGCAAGGCCAGGCAAAACAGGTACTTTTGCAGCGGCGTGGCGATCGGCCAGCCGAAGATTTGCAGATTGGCCACCGACACCGAGCCCGAAGGGCTGTTGCCGGTGAACCATGGGATGCGCAAAAAGGCCCAGTCGCAGAAAAACTGCGCCGCGAGCGTCGCCACGGCCAGGTACAGGCCCTTGACGCGCAGGCTGGGCACGCCGAACACCATGCCCACGAGCGTGGCAGAAAAACCGCCCGCGAGCAGCGCCACGAGCAGCGGCATGCCGTCTATGCGCACGAAGCAGTTGTAGGCCATGTACGCGCCCACGGCCATGAACGCGCCCGAGCCCATGGAAATCTGCCCGCAGTAGCCCACGAGGACGTTCACCCCGAGCGCCGCGAGCGCGAGGATCAGGAACGGGATCAGGATCGCGCGCAGCAGGTACTCGTCGGCCAGCAGCGGCACGCCCACGAAGGCAAACGCCAGCAGCGCCACGATGGCCCAGCGGTCTTGCGCCACGGGGAATATCTGCTGGTCGGCCTGGTAACTGGTCTTGAACTGGCCGTTTTCGCGGTAAAACATGGGTCAGCCTTTGGAAATATTAGTCAAATTGGCCATTTGTGCAGGTTTATCAAGCGCTTGCAGCTATCAAATTGATACTCGCTCAGACGCGATCGATGATCTTCTGGCTGCGCCGAAAAATCATCCATTGCTTGCGCAAAGTGCCCTTCGGGCAGATCGCGTGTTTCACACACGATCGATGATTTTTTCACCGAACAACCCCTGCGGACGGAACAGCAGAAACACCAGCGCGAGCACGTAGGCAAACCAGATTTCGATGCCGCCGCCGACGAAGGGGCCGAGATAGACCTCGGAGAGCTTTTCGCCCACGCCGATGATGAGCCCGCCGATGATTGCGCCCGGCACCGAGGTCAGCCCGCCGAGGATGATCACCGGCAGCGCGCGCAGCGCCACGGTGGCGAGCGAGAACTGCACGCCCAGCTTGCTGCCCCAGATCACCCCCGCCACGAGCGCCGTGATGCCCGCGACGCACCACACGATGACCCAGATGCGCGCGAGCGGAATGCCGATCGACTGCGCGGCCTGGTGGTCGTCGGCCACGGCGCGCAGCGCGCGGCCGGTGCTGGTCTTCTGGAAAAACAGCGACAGCAGCGACACCAGCAGCGCCGCGACCACGGTGGCGATCAGGTCTTCCTGGTTCACCATGATGCCGCCCGGGAAGGTGTTTTCGAACAGCAGCAGCGGGTCTTTGGGCATGCCCACGTCGATCTGGTAGATGTCGCTGCCGAACAGCGTCTGCCCCAGGCCATCGAGAAAGTAGGTGATGCCCAGCGTGGCCATGAGCAGCGTCACGCCCTCCTGGTTCACGAGGTGGCGCAGCACCAGGCGCTCCACCGCCCAGGCGAGCACGAACATGCAGGCCGCGGCGAGCACGAAGGCGATGGCGTTGGCCAGCAGCTTGCCCTCCAGCCCGAGCCAGTGTGGCACCCACTCGGAAAAGCGCGCCATCGCGAGCGCGGCGAACAGCACCATCGCGCCCTGCGCGAAGTTGAACACGCCGCTGGCCTTGAAGATCAGCACGAAGCCCAGGGCCACGAGCGAATACAGCATGCCCGCCATCAGGCCGCCGAACAGGGTTTCGAGGAAAAATCCCATCTCACTTGTCTCCCATCAGTGCCCGGTGCCGAGGTAGGCGCGAATGACCTCCTCGTTGTTGCGCACCTCATCGGGCGTGCCGTCGCCGATCTTCTTGCCGTAGTCGAGCACCACGACGCGGTCGGAGATGTCCATCACCACGCCCATGTCGTGCTCTATGAGCACGATGGTGGCGCCGAATTCGTCGTTCACGTCGAGGATGAAGCGGCACATGTCCTGCTTTTCCTCGACGTTCATGCCGGCCATGGGCTCGTCGAGCAGCAGCACTTGCGGCTCCATGGCCAGCGCGCGCCCCAAATCCACGCGCTTTTGCAGGCCGTAGGGCAGCTGGCCCACGGGCGTCTTGCGGTGCGCCTGGATTTCGAGGAAGTCGATGATGCGCTCGACGAATGCGCGGTGCTGGACTTCTTCGCGCTCGGCGGGGCCTATGCGCAGCGCCTGCAGGAACAGGTTGCTCTTGATCTTGAGGTTGCGCCCGGCCATGAGGTTGTCGATCACGCTCATGCCCTTGAACAGCGCCAGGTTCTGGAAGGTGCGCGCCACGCCCATCTCGGCCACCTGGCGGCTGTTCATGTGGCTGAAAGTTTGGCCGCGGAAGGTGATGGAGCCCTCGGTGGGCGTATAGACGCCATTGATGCAGTTGAGCATCGACGACTTGCCCGCGCCGTTGGGGCCGATGATGGCGCGGACTTCGTGCTCGCGCACGTTGAAGCTGATGTCGGTGAGCGCGTTCACGCCGCCGAAACGCAGGCTGATGTTGCGCACGTCGAGGATGACATCGCCGATCTTCTTTTTGCTCATGGGGCTTCCTGGACTTTGCCGGGGCATGGGGCTGCTCAGGCCGCGGCCTGCACGGGGGCGAAGGTCTTGGCGTCCACGATCCTGAGCGTGGCGCTGACGCTGCCCGTGCGGCCGTCCTCGAACTTGACCTGCGTTTCGATGAATTGCTCGGTCCTGCCGCCGTACAGCGCATCGACGAGCACGCCGTATTTCTCGGCGATGAAGCCGCGGCGCACCTTGTTCGTGCGCGTGAGCTCGCCGTCGTCGGCGTCGAGCTCCTTGTGCAGCACCAGAAAGCGGCTGATCTGGCTGCCCGCGAGCAGCTTGTCTGCGGCCAGGTCGGCGTTGATCTTTTCCACGCAGTCCTGGATCAGCGCATAGACCTCGGGCTTTTGCGCGAGGTCGGTGTAGCCCGCGTAGGGCAGGTTGCGGCGCTCGGCCCAGTTGCCTACGGCGTCGAAGTCGATGTTGATCATGGCGCAGACCTTGTCGCGCCCGTCGCCCAGCGCCACCGCCTCCTTGATGTAGGGGAAGAACTTGAGCTTGTTCTCCACGTACTTGGGCGCAAACATCGCGCCGTCGAACGGGCCGCCGCGCAAGCGCCCCACGTCCTTCACGCGGTCGATGATCTTGAGGTGGCCGTGCGCGTCGATAAAGCCCGCGTCGCTCGTGTGGTACCAGCCGTCGGGTGTGAGCACCTCGGCCGTGGCCTGCGGGTTTTTGTAGTATTCCTTGAGCAGGCCGGGCGACTTGACGAGGACTTCGCCATCGTCGGCCACGCGGATCTGCACGCCCTGCACCGGCACGCCCACGGTGTCGGCGCGCGCTTCGTGGTCGGGCTGCAGGCATACGAACACCGCGGTTTCGGTGGAGCCGTAGAGCTGCTTGAGGTTGATGCCTATGGCGCGGTAGAAGTTGAACAGGTCGGGCCCGATCGCCTCGCCCGCGGTGTAGGCCACGCGCACGCGCGAAAAGCCCAGGTTGTTGCGCAGCGGGCCATAGACCAGCAGGTTGCCGAGCGCGTACTGCAGCCGCGCCAGCAGGCCCACGGGCTGGCCGTCCATGAGCGCGGGGCCGACGCGCCGCGCCACGTTCATGCAGGCGTCGAACATCTTGCGCTTGAGGGCGCTGGCGTCTTCCATGCGGATCATCACGCTGGTGAGCATGCCCTCGAACACGCGCGGCGGTGCGAAATAGTACGTGGGCCCGACTTCCTTGAGGTCTATGGACACGGTGCTGGCCGACTCCGGGCAGTTCACCACGTAGCCACACGCGAGCCACTGCGCGTAGCTGAAGATGTTCTGCCCTATCCAGGCCGGCGGCAGGTAGGCCAGCACCTCTTCGGCGTTGCCCAGGCGGTCGAACTCGGCGCCCGCCAGGGCGCGGTCGAGCAGCGCGGCGTAGGTGTGCACCACGCCCTTGGGGTTGCCCGTGGTGCCCGAGGTGAAGAACATTGCCGCCACGTCTTCGGGCCGGCCCTGCGCCACCACGGTGCGAAACCACTCGGGCTGCTGCGCCGCGAACGCCTTGCCCGCGGCCATCAGGGCAGCGAGCGACTGCAGGCCCAGCTCCTCGTAGTTGCGCAGGCCGCGCGGGTCGTCGTAGTAGAGCTGCGCGAGCGCCGGGCACTGCGCGCGGATTTCGAGCAGCTTGTCCACCTGCTCCTGGTTTTCGAGCACGCAAAAGCGCACCTCGGCGTTGTTGAGCGGAAACACGCACTCGGCCGCGACCGCGTCCTGATAGAGCGGCACCGGAATCGCGCCCAGCGCCTGCGCCGCGAGCATCGCGGCATAGAGGCGCGGGCGGTTGTCGCCGATCACGACCAGGTGCTCGTGGCGCTGCAGTCCGGCCTGGTGCAGTCCCGCGGCGAGGTGCTCGACCAGCTGCGCGAAGTCGGCCCAGCTATAGGTCTGCCAGATGCCGTATTCCTTCTCGCGCATGGCCGCGGCCTGGGGGCGCTCGGCCGCATGGCGCAGCAGCAGTTGGGGAAAGGTGGTGAGCATGCAGCTTCCTGAAAATTCCAAAAGTCGGCCCGGGGCATGGCGGGCCCGCCCTGTAACAGTGCGCGCATGCTAGGGCAAGCTTTGACGCCATATTGTCTTTGCGAAGACAATTTAAGGGAAATCACTGAGAGGGGTGCCGCTTTTGGCGTCCTTGCGTCCGTGAAAGTCTCGTTTCTCATGCCCCCCGATCCTTCGCTGCACCAGCGCCGCCGCCCGCTCACCGAGGCGGAGCTGCACACCATTCCCTGGCTCGCGCGCTTGGAGCCCGACGAGCGCGCACGGGCCGCCGCTGCGCTGCGCGTGGTCCGGGCGCGCGCGGGCGACCACGTGTGCCGCGTAGGCCGGCCCGTGACGTACTGGTTCGGCGTGCTCTCGGGCTTGCTCAAGATGAGCAGCGACACGCCGCAGGGCCAGACCATGACCTTCACGGGCCTGCCGCCGGGCGGCTGGTTCGGCGAGGGCACGGCGATCAAGCGCGAACCCTACCGCTACAACGTGCAGGCGCTGCGCACCAGCCTGGTCGCGGGCCTGCCGGTCGATACCTTCCACTGGCTGCTCGACCATTCCATAGGCTTCAACCGCTTCATCATGAACCAGCTCAACGAGCGCCTCGGGCAGTTCATCGCCGCGCGTGAGATCGACCGCATAGGCAGCCCCGAACTGCGCGTGGCGCGCAGCCTCGCGATCCTGTTCAATCCCGTGCTCTACCCGGGCGTGGGCGCGGTGCTGCGCACCACGCAGCAGGAGCTCGCCTACCTCGTCGGCCTGTCGCGCCAGCGCGTCAACGAGGCGCTCGCCGCGCTGCAGGCGCAGGGCGTGATCCGCGTGGAATACGGCGGCGTGCGCGTGCTCGACTTGGAGGCGCTGCGCAGCGGGGCGTTGGCTGGGCATTGAGTGAGGGGGCGCATCTTCCGCCAGCGCACTGCCTACCTCCTGCAAAAAGGCCTGCATCAACGGTTTGGACGGATCCTCCTCGGTCGGAGAGGTTGATCGGGAGCTTGCTCATACTCATTCCTCAGACCTGCCCGCCCACGCCCTTGAACTTCTCCACAAAAGCAGCGATTTTCTGGAACACGCTTTGCTTTTTGGTCAGGTATTGCGGATTCAGCGGGCTCATCTTGGGCAGAACGGCATTCAGCTCAGTGCCACTGTCACTGGCAAATTCCCGCTTCAGCGAGGTAGTGATATAGCGCCTGGCTGCCTCTGCATTCAGGTTCTCTGCGCTGATCAACTCTTGCGCTTCGCGCTGCTGTTCCGCTTGGGCAAAGGTAAAGAAGGCGTCAATCACACTGGCCTTGTCGCCTATTTGGTCCAGATCGGTCTGATTGATGAAGTCCACCAGCAAGCTCTCTTTGGCGCGGTTGCCCAGGCTTGCGCGAATCACGCGGCGCACCTCATCCACCAGTTCCGATTTGCTCTTGATCTTCTTGTTGTGCTCGAAGATCAGCTCCAGGATGTAATCCAGGTTGATTTCCTGTGATTTGAGCAGGTCCACCTCGAAGACCACGTCATCCCAGTCGATGGTGGATTTGTCCTTCTCGGCGGAAGATTTTTCCCGGCGCAGCCAGTCGCGCACATCGTTGTAGGTGGAGCGGTAATCCTGAATTTTCCGCTCGGCGGGGAACGTTATGGCTTGCAGTGCGGCCAGATCGTCATCGTTCAGATAGTGCTTGGCCTTGAACGCCTCCACCGCTGCCGGGTCGGTCATGTCGACGTTTTGCAATTCCTTCAGGCTGGCGAACTCGTCATAGTTCTGCAGCACGTTCTCTACGCGCAAATACTCGCCAAACAGCTTGGCGAACGCCTTCTTGTCGGCTTCCTTTTCAATGGCGGCGGGGTCGGGGAAGCGCGTTTCCAGCTCCTTCACCACCTCGACAAAGCCACGCCGCGCTTCACCGGTAGCCGCATCGGTGAAGCCTTCCATGTATTCCTTGTAGCTCTTCTCCAGCACCACGTTCTTGGTGTTCTTGTCCCCGAACAGGGTGATGGCGTCAATGGTCGCCTGCTCCAGGTCACGGAAGGTAACGATGTTGCCGAAGGTTTTGGTGGCGTCAAAAATGCGGTTGGTGCGCGAGTAGGCCTGCATCAAACCGTGGTAGCGCAGATTCTTGTCCACGAACAAGGTGTTCAGCGTGGGCGCATCGAAGCCGGTCAGGAACATGCCCACCACAATCAGCAGGTCGATTTCCTTGGCTTTGACCTGCTTGGACAGATCGCGGTAATAGTTCTGGAAGCCATTGCTATCGACGCTGAAGTTGGTTTTGAACAGAGCGTTGTAGTCCGCGATGGCCGCGCTCAAAAACTCTTTGGCGCTGCTGTTCATGGCCGAGACATCAAAGCTCTCGTCCTGAATTTCGCCAATCGCGTCCTGCTCTTCGTTGGCGGCGAACGAGAAGATGGTCGCCACCTTCAGCGGCTTGTCGCTGGTCTTCTGCAACTCGCGGAAGCACTCGTAGTACAGCTTGGCGGCATCAACACTGCTGACGGCAAACATGGCGTTGAAGCCCTTGTTGCCCGCGTGCAGGCGGTGGGTCTTTTGCCGGAAGTTGTTCAGGATGTACTGGGTGATCTCGCGGATGCGATCCGGGTGCAGCAAGGCCTGCTTGTTTTCCGCCGCGCTCAGTTTTTTCTCGTCCTGCTCGGTTTCGATGGCTTTGAACTGCGGGCGCACATCGTTGTAATCCACCTTGAACTTCAGCACCTTTTCGTCACGAATGGCATCGGTGATGACATAAGAATGCAGTTCGCGCCCAAACACGCTGGCCGTGGTTTCGGCGCCCAGCGCGTTTTCCGGGAAGATCGGCGTGCCGGTAAAGCCGAACTGATAAAACTGCTTGAACTTCTTTTTCAAGTTCTTCTGCGCTTCACCAAACTGGCTGCGGTGGCATTCATCAAAAATGAACACCACCTGCTTGCCGTAGATGGGCAAGTCGGCTTCGCTCTTCATCAGGTTGTTGAGCTTCTGGATGGTGGTGACGACGATCTTGTTGTCGTCCGTCTCCAGGTTGCGCTTCAGGCCCGCCGTGCTGTCTGAGCCGTTCACACTGTCCGGCGAAAAGCGCTGGTACTCCTTCATGGTCTGATAGTCCAGATCCTTGCGGTCCACCACGAAAAACACCTTGTCGATAAATTCCAGCTCCGTGGCGAGACGCGCCGCCTTGAAACTGGTCAGGGTCTTGCCCGAACCGGTGGTGTGCCAGATGAAACCACCACCCTCAAGACTGCCCCAGTTTTTGGCCCGATACGCGCCGTTGATCTTCCACAGAATGCGTTCCGTGGCAGCGATCTGATAGGGCCGCATCACCAGCAGCGTGTTACTGACATCGAACACCGAATAATGCAGCAGCACATTGAGCAGGGTGTGCTTCTGGAAGAACGTGGCCGTGAAGTCCTTCAGGTCTTTGATCAGGCTGTTGTCCGCCTTCGCCCAGTTCATGGTGAAGTCGAAGCTGTTCTTGTTGCGCTGCGTGGTGTTGGCAAAGTAACGGCTGTCGCTGCCGTTGGAGATCACGAACAGCTGCAGATACTTGAACAAGGAATGCTCGCTGTTGAAGCTTTCCTTGCTGTAGCGGTGCACCTGGTTAAAGGCTTCGCGAATCGCCACACCGCGCTTCTTCAATTCCACCTGCACCAGTGGCAGGCCATTGACCAGAATCGTCACGTCGTAGCGGTTGGCATGCGTGCCGGTCTGCTCAAACTGCTTGATGACTTGCACCTTGTTGCGGGCGATGTTCTTCTTGTCCAGCAGGTAGATGTTTTGAATGCGACCATCGTCGAAGACGAAGTCGTGCACGTAGTCGTCGTGAATCTTGCGGGTTTTCTCGACGATGCTATCGCTGGGCTTGTCCAGCCAGGTCTCGACGAAACGCAGCCACTCACCATCGGCAAACTGCACGTTATTGAGCGTTTGCAGTTGCACGCGCACATTGGCGAGCAAGGCTTCGGGCGTATTCAGGCCGGGCAGGTATTCATAACCCTGATTTTGCAAATCGGCAATGAACTCCCGCTCCAGATTGCTCTCGCTCTGGTAGCTTTCTGCGACCTTCCACTCCTGGGTGTATTGATCGAGAACGATGAAATTCTTCGACTCGGCAATAGTCTTGTAGTCACTCATTGGGCTTCTTCTCATCAATTTGGATCAACGCTGTCAACTCACTCTCAATCTCTTGCACCGTCGGCAACTGGGACTGCACCGACAAGGGGATGTCCTTGGTGATGAATGAGCTCACACCCATAGGCTTGTGAACATCGCGCAGGGCGTACTCAACATCCAGCTTGTCCTTGTCTTTGCACAGGATTAGGCCAATGGTTGGCTGGTCACCGTCGCCGCGCAGTTGGTCGTCCACCGCCGACAGGTAGAAATTGAGTTTGCCGATGTATTCGGGTTTGAATTCACCCGCCTTGAGCTCGATCACCACGTAGCATTTCAAACGTGCGTGATAGAAGAGCAAGTCCAGAAAGTAGTCCCTGCCATTGACCACCAGCGGGTATTGCCGCCCCAAGAAAGCAAAGCCCTTGCCCAGCTCCAGCAGAAACCGGGTGATCTGCGCCACCAACTGGTTCTCGATGTCGCGCTCCACCGCCTGGGCGCTAAGGGTCAGAAAGTCGAACACATAAGGGTCTTTCAGGCTTTGCTGAACCAACTCGGACTGCGGCGCAGGCAGGGTCTGAGCGAAGTTGCCCACTGCCTGGCCCACGCGCTCATGGAAGCGCTGCTCAATCTGCCACTCCAGCACCGTGCGGCTCCAGCCGTGTTCGGCGCAGGCCTGGGCGTACAGCAACACCAGATCCACCGACTTCACTTTGGCCAACAGGGTGCGCACGTGTCCCCAAGGCATTTGTCCCACGGGCTGTGGGACAACTTCAAAGCGCGGGCTGAAGAAGGCATAAAACTGCCGCATGGCAAACAGGCTGGTGCGCGAAAAGCCTTTCATGCCGGGGTAGCTGGCCTGCAGGTCTTGCGCCATTTGCTCCACCACCGCCGAGCCCCAGGCGCGTTCGCGCTGCCAAGCATCCAGCTGCCGGCCAATGTCCCAATACAGGCCTAGCAGTTCGGCATTCACCGCCAGCACGGCGCGAGTTTGCGAACTCTGGATGCGTTGCTTGATGGCAGCCAGCGCCTGCCGGTAATCGGTGTGGTGGGTGATTTCGCTCATACCATCAGGCTCCCTGTTGCTGCCAAAAGCCGTGACTGTTCTTCAAGTGATCAAGCAACAGTTTGACCGTGGCTTTCTCCGCCGGCGTTGGCTCTGCAACGGCTTCATTTGATAGCGTGCTGTGGCTGGTGAAATTGATGATTCGGCCGTAGTACAGATGCTTGTCATCGGGCAAAAGCTCTGACCATTTCGGGTAGCCCAGGAAGCTGGCCGTTTTCTCGTACAGATTGCGCAGCAGCGTGAAGTGGTAGCGCTCGACTTTTTGATCAACAATGGCCTGCTCGATGGTCTGCAACAGATGCAAATGGTAGGAAAAACTCTTGTTGGAGTCGCCATGCTTCACGGTCAAGTCGAATGACCCGTCTTCGTGGCGCTCAAGGAGATAGCAGCCCTCATTCTTGCCCTTTTTACTGAGGTCAAGCTCGTTGTGAAGCACGTTGTAGAACAGCGGGCTGTGCGTGGTAATGATGAACTTCAGCTCGGATTGACTGGATTTGATCAGGCCCGCCAGATTTACCGCCAATTCGATCAGATGGTTTTCATCCAGAGAGCTGACCGGGTCATCAACAAAAACGTATTCCAGATTATTGAAAACATCCGTGGACCGATTTGCGGCCTCCGCGATGTTAAGCTCGAAAATCATCTGCTCAATCAGCGAATGAAACACGCTCCAAATGAAGTTGCTTTCCTCGCCCTTGGAAATCTTTATGTTGGGTTAATGCTCGTTGTTGCCACGCTCGAATGAAAAACTGACTTCCGAAAAGGCTGCGCTGAAATTCGGCGTCAATTTGTCATTGGTGTAGTGCTGGAAGGTGGAAGTTACATTCCGGTCCTGACCTTGCTCGTCAAGCACCCACTTGGTGAATGCGTTGGGCTGGATTTTCAGCTTGGGCTCGGCATCACCCTCCAGATCGTTATCCCAATAGAACAAGTCTTCGGTGAACGCGCTGTAGTAGAGAATTTTCTTTTGCGCCAGCTCTGACTGCTGCCCATCTTCATCATCGGTTTTGGGGGCAATCAAATCTTTGAAGGCCCGCGACAGGCGCGTCTTGCCCGAGCCGTTGAAGGCATAGATCAACTGCACCTTCTTGTTGGCGTCTTTCAGCTGCTGCGCGATTTCGGTAAACGCCGCATAACCCAGTCCGCTGGAACATACTGAGGAAAAGTGACTGCCCCACTCGCCGTCGCGTCGATGAACCCGACCACGATCGCGAGCAAAGCGCCCACTTCGGATCAATTTGAAGCTTACTCACTGGTTCCACGCTCCCCAATCCATGCGGTAGTTCAGGCCAACGGTCAGCCGATTAAACCGGGCACGATAGTTGGCCTGCAGAGGAAACATAGCCGCCTGCGACATGACCCCGAAGGTGCTGAAGTTCTGCCCAAGGTCACGGTGGAACCGGAGATCCACCGAAGCTCTACATCTGGCTGCGGCGCGCGCTGCGGCCCGTCTTTCCCGACTTGTTCGCCACACGCGCCGTGCCCAAGGCTGAGGAGCTGGTGGCCACGCCGTACCGCCACGGCAGCAAGGAGAAGGCGGAAACCTTCTTCTTGGGCGGCATACGCAGGCCATGCACCGGTTCGCCGAGCAGGCGCATCCGGGCTTCCCCGTCACCATCTACTACGCCTTCAAGCAGGCCGAGAGCGGCGGCAGCGTGGCCCGCTCGAGGTTGGTCCGGTCAGCGCCGACAAAGAACGATAACCACCCCCTGGAGTTCGCCATGAAACTTTCCCAACCCCGTATTCCACCCCTGGCCGAGCGCGAATGGACCGCGGAGCA
>CAVPUD010000068.1:0-24643 GCA_963708545.1 uncultured beta proteobacterium
GGACGGAGATTTTTTGCGAAGGTGGCAGGACGTCCTGACGCCAAGGGCCATCATCCTGCTGGCCGTCGCGCATTCCTTTATCATCGCCCAAGCCGGCTTCGCTCCGGCTTTGTCATTTTTACCATGGATGCATCCCGTTTCCCTTCGCTCGTCGAACTCCGTCACGTCAGCTTTGGCTACGGCGACCGATTGATCCTGCGTGACCTGTCCTTACGAGTTCCGCGGGGGAAAGTGACCGCCTTGATGGGGGCATCAGGTGGCGGCAAAACCACTGTGCTGCGTTTGATTGGGGGACAGGAGCGGGCGCAGAAGGGCGAAGTGCTTTTCGACGGTAGCGACGTGGGACGCATGAACCGCAGCGCCTTGTATCAGGCACGCAGGCGCATGGGCATGCTGTTTCAGTTCGGTGCCTTGTTCACTGACCAAAACGTATTCGAGAACGTGGCGTTCCCGCTGCGCGAGCATACCGACCTGCCCGATGAGTTGATCCGGGACATCGTACTCATGAAATTGCATGCGGTGGGCCTGCGCGGCGCGCGCGACCTCATGCCCAGCCAGATTTCTGGCGGGATGGCACGTCGCGTGGCACTGGCGCGGGCAGTTGCGCTGGACCCCGAACTGGTCATGTACGACGAGCCTTTTTCCGGGCTGGACCCGATCTCCCTGGGCACCTCGGCGCAATTGATCCGCGAGCTCAACGACGCCATGGGTCTTACCACGGTGTTGGTCTCGCACGACCTCGAAGCGACGTTTGCCCTGGCCGATCATGTGATCATTTTGGGCCCTGGCATGGTGGCTGCCGAGGGAACCCCTGAGGAAGTGCGCTGTAGCACGGACCCCTTGGTGCATCAGTTCGTTAATGCCTTGCCCTCAGGGCCCGTGCCTTTTCACTACCCGGCGCCCAAGCTCGAAGAGGACTTTGGCCCCGCCGAAGGGAGGGTCGGATGAGTTGGTGGAACCCTGCCGATGTGGGCTTTGCCACACGCCGCAAGCTGGCCGACATAGGGGTGGGCGCGCGCCTTTTTGCGCGGCTGATCACCCTTTTCCCTGCAGTGTTGCAGCGTCCGGGGCTGGTGCGCGACCAGGTGCATTTTCTGGGCAACTATTCTTTGTCCATCATCGCCGTGTCGGGCTTGTTCGTGGGTTTCGTGATGGCGTTGCAAGGGTATTACACGCTGGAGGACTTCGGCTCTACGGCTGCGCTGGGGCAGTTGGTTGCCCTGAGCCTGCTGCGCGAGCTGGGCCCGGTGATTACGGCCTTGCTGTTTGCAGGACGGGCGGGGACATCACTCACCGCCGAAATCGGCCTGATGCGCGCGGGCGAGCAGCTCAGTGCGATGGAGATGATGGCGGTGGACCCCGTGCGTTACATACTGGTGCCGCGCTTTTGGGCTGGTGTGATCACCATGCCCGTGCTGAGCCTGGTATTCAATGCCGTGGGCGTGATCGGCGGATGGCTGGTGGCAGTGGTCATGATAGGGCTGGACGAGGGTTCGTTCTGGAGCCAGATGCAGAGCGGCGTCGATGTATTCAGTGACCTTGGTAACAGCATCGTCAAAAGCGTGATATTCGGTTTCACCGTAACCTTTGTGGCCTTGTTGCAAGGCTACGCCGCCAAGCCCACGCCCGAAGGGGTTTCGCGCGCTACCACACGTACCGTGGTCATGGCTTCGCTGGCCGTACTGGGGCTGGACTTCCTGCTTACCGCCGTGATGTTCAGTATCTGAAGACCTTGGGCTACTCCAAAAAGAAAGACGAAAGGTATGCAACACTCGAAAAACGATATGTGGGTCGGTTTTTTCGTCATGCTCGGTGCTGCGGCGCTGGTGTTTCTGGCGCTGCAGGCGGGAAACTTGCTGAGCCTGAACTTCCAGACCGGCTACCAGGTCACGGCCAAGTTCGACAATATCGGCACGCTCAAACCCAAGGCCGCCGTCAAGAGTGCCGGGGTCACGGTGGGAAAGGTGGTGGCGATCGTCTTCGACGACAAGACCTACCAGGCGAAAGTGACGCTGGAGCTCGAAAAGCGCTATGCCTTTCCCAAGGACAGCTCCCTGAAAATCCTCACGAGCGGTTTGCTCGGCGAGCAATATGTGGGCATAGAGCCGGGCGCCGACGAGCAGAATTTGACGGCTGGCGACACCCTCACGGCCACGCAATCCGCCATCGTGCTCGAAAACCTGCTCGGGCAGTTCCTCTACAGTAAGGCCGCGGACAGCGGCTCGGCATCGGATGCGGGAGCAAAAAAATGACACCAACACTACGCTGTGCCGCTCTGGCCATAGGCTTTTGCTCTCTTGCGGGCTGCGCCACCGGCCCCACGGCCGACCCGCGCGATCCGCTCGAGCCGTTCAACCGCGGCATGACCTCGTTCAATGAAACCGTGGACAAGGCGGTGCTCAAGCCCGTGGCCACGGCCTATACCGAGGTGCTGCCTTCACCGGTGCGCACCGGCGTGAACAACTTTTTCGCCAACCTCGGCGATGCCTGGTCGTTCGTGAACAACGTCCTGCAGCTGCGCGCCGAACCGGCGCTCAACAGCCTGGTGCGCTTCAATGTGAACACTTTCTTCGGCTTTGGCGGCGTGCTGGACATCGCCACCGAGATGCGCATAGAGCGCAGCAAACAAGACTTCGGCCTGACGCTGGCGCGCTGGGGCGTGCCTTCGGGGCCGTACCTGGTGCTGCCCTTCCTGGGCCCTTCGACGCTGCGCGACACGGCAGGACTGCCCGCCGACTGGTATGGCGACCTCGTGCGCCAGGTGGACCCTGTATCCGACCGGAACATGCTGTATGCGCTGCGCATCGTGGATACGCGTGCGAGCCTGCTCAAGGCGGGGAACGTGCTCGAAGGCGCAGCGCTCGATAAATACAGCTTCACGCGTGACGCCTATCTGCAGATGCGCGCCCAGCGCGTGCAGAAACCGGGGGCGGATGCGGGCAATGCCGATGAAGGGCGCTTGCCACCCGAACCCGAAGAATGATGGGGCGCCACCCTTGCGACGACCCAAGAAGAACTACCGTGCCGATGAAAGGAAGCCCGTAATGAATCGACGTCATTTCAGCCGCATGGCTTTGCTGCTGTGTACCAGTTCCGTGGCCTGGGCGGGAGTGGGCATGGCTGCGGCCGCCGACGAAACCCCCGATGCGATGGTGCAGCGCCTCTCCAACGAGGTGCTCGAAACCCTGCGCACCGACAAGGCCATTCGCTCCGGAAACATCGACCGCATCATCGCCTTGGTGGACAAGGTGATCATGCCGCACGTGAATTTCCGCCGCATGATGGCTGCGGCCGTGGGCCCCGCCTGGCGCAAGGCCACCCCTGAGCAGCAGCAGCGCCTGCAGGATGAATTCAAAATTTTGCTGGTGCGCACCTATGCCGGGGCGCTCACACAGGTGACCGACCAGACCATCCGAGTCAAACCCTTGCGCGCTGCGCCCGAAGACAAGGACGTGCTGGTGCGCACCGAGATCATCGGCCACGGCGACCCGATCCAGCTCGACTACCGTCTCGAGAAAACCCCCACGGGCTGGCGCATCTACAACCTCAACGTCATGGGTGTGTGGATGGTGGAAACCTACCGCACCCAGTTTGCGCAGGAAATCAACGCCCGCGGCATCGATGGCTTGATTGAGGCGCTGGCCGCTCGCAACAAGAGCAATGAAGCCGCCGCCAAGAGCTGAGGCTGCGTTGCGAGCCGATGGAACCGATGGCGCGGCACCGGGCGCTGCACCGGTGCTGGTGTTGCCCGCCACGCTCACACACCGCGAAGCCAGCGCCTGCCTGCGCATGCTCGAGCAAAGCCTGAAAAAGGTCACCGCGCCGCAGGTAGTGGTGGACGCGAGCGCGCTTACGGCATTCGACACCTCGGCGCTGGCCGTGCTGCTCGAATGCCGGCGTGAGGCGCTGGGCGAGCACAAGACCTTTGCGGTCAAAGACCTGCCGCAGGCACTCGTGGGCATGTCCAAGCTCTACGGTGTGGATGGCTTGTTACCCGCCGCCGCCTGAGCACGTGGCCTGCATTCCTGCCCCGGCACCTCTTGCTGCTGGCGCGTCGGCTGCCTATTCCTTTTCGCCTGCGACAGCGCTGCTGCGGTCGTAAAATCCTGCGCCCTTATGCCTGCCGTCTCATTTCAAGCCGTCTCCAAAACCTTTGCCACAGCCAAAGGCCCCTTTCAAGCCCTCGATAAAGTCAGCTTCGACATCGAAGAAGGCGAATTCTTCGGCCTGCTCGGCCCCAATGGGGCGGGCAAGACCACGCTCATCAGCATTCTCGCGGGGCTCGCGCACGCAAGCAGCGGGCGCGTGCTCGTGCAGGGCAGCGATACGCAAAGTGAATTCGCCGCGGCCCGGCGCAAGCTCGGCGTGGTGCCGCAGGAGCTCGTGTTCGACCCGTTTTTCAGCGTGCGCGAGGCCCTGCGCTTTCAGTCGGGGTACTTCAGCATCCGCCACAACGACGCCTGGATCGACGAGCTGCTTTACAACCTGGGGCTCGAAGACAAGGCGCAGGCCAACATGCGCCAGCTCTCGGGGGGCATGAAGCGCCGCGTGCTGGTGGCGCTCGCGCTGGTGCACCGCCCGCCCATCATCGTGCTCGACGAGCCGACTGCGGGCGTCGATGTGGAGCTGCGCCAGACGCTGTGGCAGTTCATCGCGCGCCTGAACCAGGAAGGCCACACGGTGCTGCTGACCACGCACTACCTCGAAGAGGCCGAGGCCCTGTGCGGGCGCATCGCCATGCTCAAGGGCGGGCAGGTGGTGGCGCTCGACCGCACGAGCGCGCTGCTCAAGACGGTATCGGGCAACGTGCTGCAGTTCAAGACGACTGCGGCCTTGCCTGCCGAGCTCGCCGCGCTGGCGCGTGTGACGGGCCGCATCGTGCAGCTGCCCGCGCACGATGCACTCGAGATCGAGCGCCACCTCGCCACTCTGCGCAGTGCGCACGTCGATGTGCAAGACCTTGAAATCCGCCGCCCTGACCTCGAGGACGTGTTTTTGCAAGTGATGGCGACGGCATCGCCCCTACCGGCACCGCCCCGCACTCAGCCGGAGCAAGTCAAGCGCACCGAGGTGGCGGCATGAACGGCTGGAAAACCCTGTTTTACAAAGAAGTGCTGCGTTTTTGGAAGGTGGGCTTCCAGACCGTGGCGGCGCCGGTGCTCACGGCCGTGCTGTACCTGCTGATCTTCAGCCACGTACTCGAAAACCACGTGCGCGTCTATGACCGGCTGAGCTACACCGCCTTCTTGATACCCGGCCTCGTGATGATGAGCCTGCTGCAAAACGCCTTTGCCAACAGCTCGTCGAGCCTGGTGCAAAGCAAGATCATGGGCAACCTGGTGTTCATCCTGCTCACGCCGCTGTCGCACTGGGCCTGGTTCGTGGCCTACGTGGGCTCGTCGGTGGTGCGCGGGCTCGTGGTCGGGCTGGGTGTGTTCGTTTGCACACTGGTGTTTGCGCGGCCCGAGTTTTCCGCCCCTGTCTGGATCGGCGTGTTCGCGCTGCTCGGGGCGGCGCTGTTGGGCACGCTGGGCCTGATTGCGGGGCTGTGGGCCGACAAGTTCGACCAGATGGCGGTATTCCAAAACTTCATCGTCATGCCCATGACTTTCCTTTCGGGTGTGTTTTATTCGATCCACTCGCTGCCGCCGTTCTGGCAACAGGTGAGCCACCTGAACCCGTTTTTTTACATGATCGACGGCTTCCGTTACGGCTTTTTCGGGCAGAGTGACGTCTCGCCCTGGCTCAGCCTGGGCATCGTGGGCACCGCCTGGCTGCTCGTGAGCGCACTGGCCATCCACCTGCTGCGCACGGGCTACAAAATCCGTTATTGAACTTTTTTGCTGAACGCACCATGACCGCCGACGAACTCAAAGCCCTGATCGCCGCCCAGCTGCCGTGCGAGCACATCGCGCTCGAAGGCGATGGCCGCCACTGGTTTGCCACCATCGTCTCGCCCGCCTTCGAGGGCCTGCGCCCCATCCAGCGCCACCAGCGCGTGTATGCCACGCTGGGCAGCAAAATCCACACGGACGAGGTACATGCGCTGTCGATGAAGACCTACACGCCAGCCGAATGGGCGCAGCAGGCCCGCAGCTGAGCTCGAAGACTATTGTATTGATAGCTTCTTGCGCTTGATACATCTTGGCTAGAGGCCTATTTCATTCATATTTTTCGCGATTCGCATGGACAAACTCCTGATCCGCGGCGGGCGACGTCTGCAAGGTGAAGTGCCCATCTCGGGCGCGAAGAACGCCGCCCTGCCCGAAATGTGCGCGGCGCTGCTCACGGCCGAGCCCGTACACCTGGTCAACGTGCCGCGCCTGCAAGATGTGGCCACCATGCGCCGGCTGCTCGACAACATGGGCGTGCGCACCGAAACGCACGGCGCACGCGGCGGCATGGGTTTTCACGCCGCAGGGCCGATCACCCCCGAGGCACCCTACGACCTGGTCAAGACCATGCGCGCCTCGGTGCTCGCGCTGGGCCCGCTGCTCGCACGCTTTGGCGAAGCCACGGTGTCGCTGCCGGGCGGCTGCGCCATAGGCTCGCGTCCCGTCGATCAGCACATCAAGGGCCTGCAGGCCATGGGCGCGCATATCGTGGTCGAGCACGGCTACATCCTCGCCCGGCTGCAGCCCGGCCGCAGGCGGCTGCACGGCGCGCGCATCACCACCGACATGGTCACCGTGACCGGCACCGAGAACCTGCTCATGGCCGCGACGCTGGCCGAGGGCGAGACGGTGCTCGAAAACGCCGCGCAGGAGCCCGAAGTCACCGATCTGGCCGAGATGCTGATCGCCATGGGCGCGCAGATCGACGGCCACGGCACGAGCCGCATCCGCATCCGCGGCGTCGAGGCATTGCGCGGCTGCACGCACCATGTGGTGGCCGACCGCATCGAAGCCGGCACCTTCTTGTGCGCCGTGGCCGCGACGGGCGGCGAGGCGCTGCTGCGCCACGGGCGTGCCGACCACCTCGACGCCGTGATCGACAAGCTGCGCGACGCCGGCGCCTGGGTCGAGGCCGCGGCCGACGGCATCCACATCCAGAGCGCGGGCGGCGAACAGCTCAAGGCGCAGAGCTTTCGCACCACCGAATACCCGGGCTTTCCTACCGACATGCAGGCGCAGTTCATGGCGCTCGACTGCATCGCGCAAGGCACAGCGACGGTGACCGAGACCATTTTCGAAAACCGCTTCATGCACGTGAACGAGCTGCAGCGCCTGGGCGCACGCATCCAGACCGACGGTAAAGTGGCCGTGGTCGAGGGCGCGCAGCGCCTCTCGGGCGCCACCGTGATGGCCACCGACCTGCGCGCCTCGGCCAGCCTGGTGATCGCGGGCCTCGTGGCCGAGGGCGAAACACTGGTCGATCGCATCTACCACCTGGACCGCGGCTACGACAGCATGGAGGCCAAACTGCGCGGCCTGGGCGCCGACATCGAGCGGATCCGTTGAAAAGACAGACCATGCATGCTGCTGCATTTGGCAATGCCCCCGTGATCGCTCGCGTGCGCACCGTACTCACTGGCCGCGCCGTGCCCTACAGCCGGCCCGGCAGCTTCAGCGCCATAGACAAACGCCCTGTGCCGGGGGCGGTGTGCATAGACGCCACAGGACTTGCAGGCGACGAGCAAGGCGACCGGCGCGTGCACGGCGGGCCTGACAAGGCCGTGCATGTCTATCCCTGGGCGCATTACGCCCTCTGGCAAGCCGAACTGGGCACGCTGCCCCTGCTGCAGACGCCAGGAGCGTTCGGCGAGAATCTGAGCGTGGATGCGCTCGATGAAACCATGGTCTGCCTGGGCGACGAGTGGCAGATCGGCAGCGCGCGCTTTGTCGTCAGCCAGGGCCGCCAGCCTTGCTGGAAGCTCAATGACCGCTTTGGTGTGCCCGACATGGCGCGCCGTGTGCAGGACACGGGCCGCACCGGCTGGTACCTGCGCGTGCTCGCGCCTGGCGCGCTGCGCGCAGGCGATGCCGTGCAGCTGCGCGCGCGCCCGTACCCCGCATGGCCGCTGGCGCGCATAGGCGCGCTCATCCGCGACCGCGTGTGCGTGCCGGCCGTTCTGCACGAAGTGCTGGCTCTGCCACTGCCGCCCTCGTGGCGCAAACTGTTCACGCACCGCCTCATCCAAGGCCAAGCCGAATCCTGGGAGCAACGCCTGTGGGGCGAGCCGCCGGGTGGGCCACCCGCGGCCGCAACCGCAACCCACGCCTCGCGTCTGCGCTGAAAAGTCTTCACGCTGAACTCCCCCATTCCCCACCAGGAGCCGTTTTCGTGATCACACTCGCATTGTCCAAAGGACGCATCTTCGAAGAAACCCTGCCTCTGCTCGCCGCAGCGGGCATTACGGTGCTCGAAGACCCCGAAAAGTCGCGCAAGCTCATCCTGCCGACGAACCAGCCCGACGTGCGCGTGGTGCTGGTGCGCGCAACCGACGTGCCCACCTACGTCGAGTACGGCGGCGCCGACCTCGGCGTGACGGGCAAGGACACGCTGATCGAGCACGGCGCGAACCAGGACGGCTCCCTGCGGGGAACGGGCCTGTACCAGCCGCTCGACTTGCGCATAGCGCGCTGCCGCGTCAGCGTGGCCGTGCGCGCCGACTTCGACTACGCGCAGGCCGTGCGCCAGGGTGCGCGCCTCAAGGTGGCAACCAAATACACCGCCATCGCGCGCGAATTCTTCGCCGCCAAGGGCGTGCACGTCGATATGGTCAAACTCTATGGCAGCATGGAACTCGCGCCGCTCACGGGCCTGGCCGACGCCATCGTCGATCTGGTCAGCACCGGCAACACGCTCAAGGCGAACCAACTGGTCGAGGTCGAGCGCATCATGGACATCAGCGCGCGCCTCGTGGTCAACCAGGCCGCGCTCAAGCTCAAGCAGGCGCCGCTGCGCCGCATCATCGACGCCTTCACCCAGGCCGTGGGCGCCACCGAAACGTCGCCGGAGGCCGCATGAGCAGTATCGATTTGAGAGCTACTCCCGCACGTCTATCAAGCGCTGACGGCCAATTTGATGCCAAACTTTCGGCGCGCCTGCATTGGAGCGCAGCGCAGGACGACGCAATCGAGCAGCGCGTCAAAGACATCCTCGCCGACGTGCGCGCGCGCGGCGATGCGGCGGTGCTCGACTACACCGCGCGCTTCGACGGCGTGCAGGCCGCGAGCCTGGCCGCGCTGCAGCTGCAGGCGACCGAGCTGCAGACCGCCTTCGACGCCCTGCCCGCCGCGCAGCGCGACGCGCTGCAGCAAGCCGCCGCGCGCATCCGCCGCTACCACGCCTGGCAAAAGCAGCAAGGCGGCGAAACCGCCACCTACCTCGACGAAGACGGCACCCTGCTGGGCCAGAAAGTCACGCCGCTCGACCGCGTGGGCATCTACGTGCCCGGCGGCAAGGCGGCCTACCCCAGCAGCGTGCTGATGAACGCCATCCCCGCGCACGTGGCCGGCGTGGGCGAGATCATCATGGTCGTGCCCACGCCGCACGGCGCCAAGAACCCGCTGGTGCTGGCCGCCGCACACGTGGCGGGCGTCACGCGCGCCTACACCATCGGCGGCGCGCAGGCCGTGGCCGCGCTCGCCTACGGCACCGCCACCATCCCCAAGGTGGACAAGATCACCGGCCCCGGCAACGCCTACGTCGCGAGCGCGAAGAAGCACGTGTTCGGCACCGTGGGCATAGACATGATCGCGGGCCCGTCGGAAATATTGGTGCTCGCCGACGGCAGCACGCCGCCCGACTGGGTGGCGATGGACTTGTTCAGCCAGGCCGAGCACGACGAGCTCGCGCAATCCATTCTGCTGAGCCCCGACGCCGCCTACCTCGACGCCGTGCAGGCCGCCATCGACCGCCTGCTACCCAGCATGCCGCGCGCCGAGATCATCGCCAAAAGCCTCACGAACCGCGGCGCGCTGATCCACACGCGCAGCATGCATGAGGCGTGCGACATCGCCAACCGCATCGCGCCCGAGCACCTCGAAGTCAGCAGCCGCGAGCCGCAGCGCTGGGAGCCGCTGCTCAAGCACGCCGGCGCGATCTTTTTGGGCGCCTACACCAGCGAATCCCTGGGCGACTACTGCGCCGGCCCCAACCACGTGCTGCCCACGAGCGGCACGGCGCGCTTTTCGGGCCCCTTGAGCGTGTACGACTTCCAAAAACGCAGCAGCCTGATCGCCGTCAGCCAAGCCGGCGCGCAAAAACTCGGCCACATCGCGCAGGTGCTGGCCGAAGGCGAAGGCCTGCACGCGCACGCCGAGGCGGCGCGGCTGCGGGTGGGGTGACTGGCGCAGCGCCAGTAGCCGCTTTATCTAAAAAATCCGGCAGTTGAGCGCGTTCAACTGCCGGATTGAGGTTCAGTACGCACGCTACAAGGCTGGGAGCAAGGCCGCAAACAGCCCAGCGGCGCTGCGCGCACCCTTTTGGCCATCGCAAGCACCAACCCCAAGGCTTTGCTTGCCGTGGCCATGCAAAAGAACGCCGACTTCGCAACCAGCGACTCCAAGGCCTGAAAGGTTGGCGCCCTCACCCTGCCAAAATCTCCCGCAACGCCTCCACCAGCGTCTCGCACTGCGCATCCGTCCCTATCGTGATGCGCAGGAACTGCGCGATGCGCGGCTGCTTGAAGTGGCGCACGATGATGGCGCGCTCGCGCAGTGCGGCGGCGAGGTGGGCGGCGTCATGCCGGGGGTGGCGCGCGAAGATGAAGTTGGCGGCCGAGGGCAGCACCTCGAAGCCCAGCGTGCTCAGGCGCTCGACCAGCGCCGTGCGCGTGGCAATGACCTTGCGGCAGCTTTCTTGAAAATACGCCTCGTCCTGCACCGAGGCCAGCGCACCGGCCAGCGCCAGGCGGTCGAGCGGGTAGGAGTTGAAGCTGTTTTTCACGCGCTCCAGCCCTTCGATCAGCGGTGCTTGCCCGATGGCGTAGCCCACGCGCAGACCGGCGAGCGCGCGGCTCTTGGAGAAGGTGTGCACCACGAGCAGGTTCGGGTAGCGCTGCACGAGCGGGATGGCGCTTTGCCCGCCGAAGTCGATGTAGGCCTCATCGACGAGCACCACGGCATCGGGATTCGCGGCGACGATGCGCTCCACGTCGGCGAGCGCAAGCAGACGGCCCGTGGGCGCGTTGGGGTTGGCGAAAATGATCGCGCCCGCGCGCTCCTCACCGCGCGGCAGGTAGTCCTCGGCGCGCAACGCAAAGTCGTCGGCCAGCGGCACCGCCTGGTGCGCGATGTCGTAGAGCTGGCAATACACGGGGTAGAACGAATACGTGATGTCCGGAAACCACAGCGGCCGCGCGTGGTGCAGCAGCGCCATGAAGGCGTGCGCGAGCACCTCGTCCGAGCCGTTGCCGACGAAGACCTGATTCGCCTGCACGCCGTGGCGCTGCGCGAGCGCGGTCTTGAGCGCGTCGGCGTTCGGGTCGGGGTACAGGCGCAGGCGGTCGTCGGTGGCCGCGCGTATGGCTTCGAGCGCGCGCGGCGAGGGGCCGTAAGGATGCTCGTTGGTGTTGAGCTTGACGAGGTCAGCCAGCTTGGGCTGCTCGCCCGGAACGTAGGGGGTCAGGCCGTGGACGACGGCGCTCCAATAGCGGCTCATGGGACGAATAGGCAGGATGTGGACGGTGAACGGCCGGGCTGCAGCGCGTGGCACCTGCTGCCTGGACGCCGCAGCGGGCGCAGCCTGCACGCAACGGATGGGCCAGAGCCCGCGCCGGAAAAGGCCGTTTTGCGGGGCTCGAATGCTATCATGGCCCGGTTTTTTCTTGACCTTTTCGCATGACCAGCCCCGAACCGCGGCAAGCCGAAGTCACCCGCCGCACCCTGGAGACACAAATCACCGTCCGCGTGAACCTCGACGGCAGCGGCCAGTCGAGCCTGCACAGCGGCATCGGCTTTCTGGACCACATGCTCGAGCAGATCGCGCGCCACGGCCTGATCGATCTGCACGTCGCCTGCCAGGGTGATCTGCACATCGACGGGCACCACACGGTCGAGGACATAGGCATCACGCTGGGCCAGGCCGTTGCACGCGCGGTGGGCGACAAAAAGGGCATACGCCGCTACGGCCATGCCTACGTGCCGCTCGACGAGGCGTTGAGCCGCGTGGTGGTCGATTTTTCGGGCCGCCCGGGCCTGCACATGGACGTGCAGTTCACGCGCGCCACGCTGGGCCAGCTCGACACGCAGCTGGTGTTCGAGTTCTTCCAGGGCTTCGTGAACCACGCGGGCGTGACGCTGCACATAGACAACCTCAAGGGCGTGAACGCGCACCACCAGTGCGAGACGATCTTCAAGGCCTTTGCGCGCGCGCTGCGTGCCGCGCTCGAGCACGACGCGCGCGCCGCGGGCAGCATTCCCTCGACCAAGGGCGCGCTCTGAGAATTTTCAGCCAAATTGGCATCTAGCGCTTGATACACCAGCGTAAGCAGCTATGAATACGAAAGCAAACACCGTCGCCGTGGTGGACTATGGCATGGGCAACCTGCGTTCGGTTTCGCAGGCCGTGCAGGCGGCGGCGCAGGGCAGCGGCTGGACGGTGCGCGTCACTGCGCGCCCCGAGGAAGTGCGCGCGGCGCAGCGCGTGGTACTGCCGGGCCAGGGCGCGATGCCCGACTGCATGCGCGAGCTGCAGGACTCGGGACTGCGCGCCTCGGTGCTCGAAGCCGCGGCCAGCAAACCGCTGTTTGGCGTGTGCGTGGGGATGCAAATGCTGCTCGAGCACAGCGCGGAGGGCGACACGCCAGGCTTAGGCTTGATTCCAGGCGTGGTGCGCAAGTTCGCGCTCGCGGGCCAGCGCCAGCCCGACGGCAGCCGCTACAAAGTACCGCAAATGGGCTGGAACCAGGTGTGCCAAACGGCGCAGGACGGCCGCGTGCACCCGCTGTGGGCGGGCATTCCCGACGAAAGCTATTTTTACTTCGTGCACAGCTTTTACGCGCTGCCGCAGGACGCGCGCCACTGCGCGGGCGAAACCGACTACGGCGGCCTCTTTGCCTCAGCCATCGCACGCGATAACATTTTTGCCACGCAATTCCACCCGGAAAAGAGCGCGCAGCACGGCCTGGCGCTGTACCGCAACTTCCTGCACTGGAATCCTTGAGCTTTTTCTCCTTCACCTTTTTTCCACTCTGCCGCACCGACGGCCCTAGCCTGCCCGCTCCACCATGCTGCTCATTCCCGCCATTGACCTCAAAGACGGCCACTGCGTGCGCCTCGTACAAGGCGACATGGACCAATCCACCACCTTCGGCGAAGACCCTGCCGCAATGGCGCGCAAATGGGTCGATCTGGGCGCGCGGCGCCTGCACCTGGTGGACCTGAACGGCGCCTTTGCCGGCGTGCCCAAGAACTACGGCGCGATCAAAGCCATCCTCGAGGAAGTGGGCGAGGACGTGCCCGTGCAACTGGGCGGCGGCATCCGCGACCTGGACACCATCGAAAAATACATAGACGGCGGCCTGCGCTACGTCATCATCGGCACCGCCGCGGTGAAAAACCCCGGCTTTCTGCGCGACGCCTGCAGCGCCTTCGGCGGCCACATCATCGTGGGCCTCGACGCCAAGGACGGCAAGGTCGCCACCGACGGCTGGAGCAAGCTCACGGGCCATGAAGTCGTCGATCTGGCGAAGAAGTTCGAGGACTGGGGCGTCGAATCCATCATCTACACCGACATCGGCCGCGACGGCATGCTCACGGGCATCAACGTCGAGGCCACGGTCAGGCTCGCGCAGGCACTCACCATCCCCGTGATCGCCTCGGGCGGCCTGAGCGGCATGGAAGACATCGAAAAGCTCTGCGCCGTGCAGGACGAAGGCGTAGAAGGCGTGATCTGCGGCCGCGCGATCTACACCGGCGCGCTCGACTTCGCCGCGGCGCAGGCGCGCGCGGATGCGCTGAGCGGCGAATGAGGGACGCGTTGCCGCCCTCTTCGTGCATTGGCACCGATATACGGTCTGTCACCGTAGCGCGAATCACCAAAGGGTGCCGGCAATCCAGTCAAAGCGCACATCCAGCGGCAGTTGATGGATGCGATAAGCCGCAGGTAAAGGCTGCAACGCTTGCAAACAAACCACGATAGCAGGGGCACGTGGTGCAAGAGGCGAGCCACGGTCAAGCGGCGGGCTCTGCGCCTCTGGCATGACGCGAACCACTTTGGCCTGCACCTTGCCGCCATCCATGAAGCGCAAGGTTGCCGCCCTACCGACTTGGGCATAGCGCTCCTTATCGGGCGGCACGTAGGCATATACCAAGGGTTCCGTCTTGCCTTGCACCACGGCAATTTCGGTGCCTTGAACCACCCAATCCCCTTTGTGCACCATGGCCCGCTGCATAGTGGAATCAAATGGCGCCAATACCACGTGAAGCCCATTGAGATTGGCTGAAGCTCCGGCGGCCGCAACCGGCAAGGACTGCGCGCGCTCGCGCTCAAGCAAGGCTTGGTATTCGCGCACATCGGCACGAGCCCGACTGAGATCTGCTTGCGCCTGAAGCTCCTGAAAGCGCAGGTTGTCAACCTCTTGGCGGGTTGCCGCACCCTGGGCATAGAGACCCCGTATTACGCGCAGGCGTTCCTGCTGAATCGCCAAGCGATGCTGCGCCAGACGCTCAGCCTCCATGAGCAAAGTCGCGCGCGCAGCCTGGGCCTGTGCCAACCCGACGGAGCTAGCGCCAGAAGTAGGCGCGGCAGCCGCTGTTGCAGAGGCCCGAGGCAATGACGCATCCATTTCCGCCAACACCTGGCCTGCGCGAAGCTCCGCACCGACTGGGACGACCGCGGTAATCACACCCGCAGCAGGTGCACGCACAGTGCCCTGCTCCAGCATCACCTGGGCGGGCATGCTCGCCCACAAATAGGCCACGACGAAACGCACCAAAAGGTAAGCAGGGACCGCCAACACCACCGCCAGCAGCAGATACCAGCGCCAGCGTGGCACCTGCCGTTTCGCGGCAGCGTAGCGCACCGCCAAACCATTGCTCTCTGACGCTGAGCTGGGAGGAATGTCAAACTGGATCTTCAAGGCCTAGCCTCCTGATAGTCTTCCCAAGATTGCACCACGATGCCGTTGAACCCTGACACCGACATGAGCCTGCGCGCCAGTTCTCGCCAGCGCGCCAATGAAGCTGCACGGCCTGCGGCATAGCTACTCTCCTGCGCAGACAATCCAGGCTCTATGCTTTGCGCCAGAGACAGCCGAAGCCCCGCCGGCCCGCGCAAAAGCTCGCGCGCGATGGCAGCCGCTCGATTCACATCGCTGACGTACAGCATCGCCACGATCTCGCGCACGCCAGCGGCATGGACACGCGCAGCGAAATCTGGCTGTCGAAGTTCTCGATAGTTCGTGGTCAGAGCGATCGGCCAGGGCGATCGCTTATGCACCTCGCGCAATGTGTCCATGAGATCGCCGATCCAACTGCGCTGCTGCGGCACCGGGAGCTGACTGCGCTCCAAGTCCAGATGCAAAGCGTCAAAAGGCAGATCTCGCAAGGCGTCGATAAGCGCCAGCAGTGTGCCTCGCTGCTGTGGCAGTACCCAAGTAGGTTCGCCCAGCAGCAATTCCACCTGCAAACGCCGCCCATGGGCTGCGGCAATAAAGTCTTGCAACTGCTTTTGCTCCATGGGCTGGGTCAGTGCGCGCAATTCGGCATCTGTGAATGAAAGAAGTACGCGCCGGCTTTCCACAGGCAAGTCATCAAGCTGCTGGGGATGGGTCAACATGGATCGCCCCTTCCACACGTACCAACCCAAGCCGACGCCATGGTCAGGTTCAGGCGCAGGGACAACAGGCAAGGCAGCGCTCGAGAGACTGGCTAGGACGGCAGCCCAGGAATCGTGCACATCCGTAAATGTGTCTGCCGACGCCAATGTGCATCCATTGTGAAGCGACAGCACTTCCAAGGCAGCCAAATCCCGCCGCTGTGCACCATCCGCGACCTGCATTGCGGCTTGGTACAACGCGTAACGTGCCATCAGGAGCTTGGAATACCCGTCGCCATCGAATGCATCCAAGCGCAGCTGTGCCACCCGCAGCGCCTCCAGTGCCGCTCGCTGCCTGTGCCGAAAACCCGCCATCTCTTTGCTGCGCAGTTCATATTGGGCAAGGGCCTGCTCACGCGCCGCTTCGGCCTCGCTGCGGCGCAGGACTAGCAATGCCTGTGCACGGTCTATTTCACTTTGTGCCTGGGCCAGCGCTGCGTCGCGCTGCGCCTGCCATTGCAGCGGCATGGAAAAATCCACCCCCACACGCGTGCTGCGGCCTGAAGGCCCTCCAATATCCCTGCTCAGGGCCTGCGAAACCGAAATGCCGGCCTCCAACCCTTCCAGACGCGCGGATTGTTGTCGGCTGCGAGAAGCGTCGAACTCAAGTTGTGCAAGCACTACGGAGGGCATCTTATCCAGATCGAACCCTCGTTCTTGGAAACAAACCTCTGGCCACTGTAGTTCATGGGTCGGAACTGCGACGGCAGGCTGGCCGGTAAGACGGGCAACCTCTGCGCGCGCCAACTTCTGCGCAGACCGCTGATCGTCATGCGCCGTTTGCACGATATCGAAAAGTCCCATCAAGTCCAAACGATCCGCTTCGAGCAAAACCCCTGCCCCACGCCGTTGTTCCAACTGTTTTTGGACGTCGGCGCGCACGCTCAGAAAAGCTTGCGTTATGCGAACACGCTCGGCACTACGCAAATGACGCACATAAGCGCGCTGCAGCGCAAGCACGGCCTCATTTTCTGACTGCAAACGCCGCAGCTGACTTTGCGCAAGAGCATATTGCGCATCTTCCACAATGCGCTGCTGGGATGCACGGCTACCCAATATGGGCCAGCGCACACCCAGCTCTGCCTGAGGCCGCGTGTAATCACGACTGAGCGTATCGGTGACCGCCTCACGGGCATTGACCACCCCAGCCCCACCAAAAACCCGCGCTCCTTCGCGTGCCTGATACGCCATGCTGCGCTGCTGCGCTACGGCGACTTCCGCCCGTGCCAGTTCGACGACCGGAGCAAATGAGCGCGCCCAATCCTCCAACTGTGCCAAAGAAACATCTCCGCCCCCCTGCGCCATTGCCTTTTGACAACCAAGGGCGAAAACGAGTGCAGCAGCGATGAGAAAAAAGATATGTCGCACCATCTCAAAATTTTGTTTTACGCAATACCCACCACGGCGCCATGGACGAATCGAGATGAGATTTCAAAAACATCTCGGCCATGATGGAAAAAGCAGAATGTACGCGACTCACAAACGCATAAAACGGAAATAAAGGCAAAAATGGCACGTACGTCAAATCAGTCCACGGGCGCTCAGAGATGGCCACAACATAAAGTAAAAAATAAAAGAGCAGCGACGCGAAATAAAAGATATAAATGAAGCACAACAAGCCGAAAACAACTCCTGCCGGCAACACCCAAAACAATACGATACTGTACCCCACGATAAGAAAAGGCAAGACCATTTGCATGAGCAAACCACTCAGCACGACGAAAATAAAATTACGCCAGCCCAACAAACGCGGTCGCAAGTTGAAACGATATTTACGAATGAAGATATAAAAAAGATCACCATCCCAGCGTAACCGCTGACGGAAGAAAGACCGCCACGACTCAGGCACATCTGTGTGTCCAATAGCATGCGGGTCAAATACAATGCGCAACTCCGAATGCCTGCCAAAATACTGTTTGATGCGCATTGTCAAGTCCAAATCCTCTGCCGTCCCCGCATCCCAACCGCCGATGTTGCGCAAAATTTGAGTACGGAAAACCCCGAATGCGCCAGAAATGTTATTGACGAGATTGAACTCCGACAGTCCCGTCCTGCCTGCGCCGATGGAAAGCAGGTATTCGAGCGCTTGCAAGCGCGTAACGAGACTACGCCTTGCATTACGCACGCGCAGATTTCCTGAAACGCCAACGACGTTAGGATCGTCGAAATGACGCGTCGCATTGCGAACCATGTCGCTATCGAACGAAGTGTCTCCATCAAGAGCCATTATCACCTCACCAGTCGCAATGGATAGACCCGCATTCAGTGAAGAAACACGCCCGCCGCGTTGCCATTTGGGCAGCACAAGCAGCTGCCGTCGTGGTGCACCCGCAATCAGCGAAGACGCTTGGCGTGCCGCTTGCAATGTGGCCTGATTTTGCAATGCACCGTCGATCACGGCGATTATTTCGATGAACCCCGGATACAGCTGCTCCGACAATGATTGGATAGTTTTATAAACATCTTTGCCCTCTGCATAACAAGTGATTATGCAAGAAACACGCGGATAATATTCGCGCTGATGGTATGGTCGAAGCTCACGCAATCCATATTTCGCCATACCAACCGTTATCAATAAAAAAACCGGCGCCTCCAAAAAAATCACGAATGGAAAAAACTTCAGCACCAACTCCACCCAATTTTGTTGAGCAGAGGCAAAGACCAATGAATCGAAGGAGAGGATGGCCGTTTCCCACATGAAATCAGCCCTGTTCTTGCAGACGTTCCATCAATGCTGCAGCATTTTCACCCTCACGCCGATCCTGAGGTATCTGCAAATGGTGCATTCGTACGCACAATGCCCCTTCGGGACTCGACGCAGCCATCTCGGCCAATGCCTTCTGCATACGTGCGGCAAGCCCTTGTGGATCCGAAAAAGGCAGAAAGATCCAAAGTTTTTCCTCTTGCGTACGTGTGGTGATGTCGGAACTGCGCAGCAATTCATGCAAACGCCTCGCAAACTCATCCAGCAACAAATAAAGCCGCGCCGTGCCGAGCCGCTCGATGAGTTCCAGCGCATTGGTAAACTCTATCAGCATCAGCGCAAAACGCATCTCTTTATGGCGCTCACTAACGGCCAGCGCCCAATTGAGCAGGCGCCGGAAATAGGCCGGATCTACATAGTTCGCCGTATCCAACGCGGCAAATGATTCCTCGATCTGTCCCGCACGCAAGGCAGCACGTCCGTGTGGACTCAGGCGCAATGTGGCGATTTCGCGCACGTCCAATGCATTGGGCTCGGACGCAGCTCCGCATTCGAGGCAACGCGCTTGCACGGCCGTTTCCACGAAAACATGGTGGCAATTGGCACATGCATATTGGGTGAGGGGGCGGTCGTAATCCACTCCGATATGACGCAGCGCCGTGCTGCAGTGCGGGCAGACCAGGACACCCTCATCAGCGTGGAACTCCCGCTCGGGCGCCACATGTCCGCACGTAAAACAGTGCAGTGCCGGCTCTTTGCGAATTTGCAAACTCGAACAGTGGGGGCACACATCCACGTAGTGAATGTGCGCACTCCCGCAGGCACGACAATGCCGTGTGCGATCAACCAATCTGGATGGCTCCAGCAACTTGCGCCGCACCAGCGTCGTCAGACAATCATTAGGGTCTTCCCCGTGCTGCGCCAATGCTTCCACCGCGGGGTAGTGGTAGAGCATGCGGTGGGTCACAGTACATTGCGGCACAAGTTCCGCGTTGTCGCGCACATAAAGGAAGTACAACACACGTTCTTCCAGACGCATGTCTGCAAGGCTCAAAGGCAAACGGCGCCGCACCGCCAGACCATGCTCTGCCATGGCTACTGCCTCGGCATAGGGCGCAACCGCGTCGGCCAGCGCAGGGGCCACACCCCCATCAGGGGCGATGAATGCCAAGCGATCCCACCAAGTGCTTTGGCGCAATTGGGCGATCAAGCTGTCTGCTGTCTGCGCCTCCCATCCGTCGAAGTAAAACCCCAAAGGCAGTACCTGTGAGTTCACGCAGTCTTGCCATGTAGCGAAAACCTCCGCATCAGACTCGTGAGGGAAACGCTCCCCTGAGGGGCGCAGTATGACCATTCGCTCCAGAAGTTCTGGCGGAGAATCGGGAAATGCCTGAGAAATCATTGCACTATGAATGTTGGAGCAGCCATGGCAGGTCTGCTTGTTGCGCCTATATCTTTGCCTGTTGCTTTTCCGCAAGCACCTACAAGCACCTATCTACAACGCTTGCAGAATGTGCAGACATGAGCGACTTCGGCACGATCATCGCAGATGGAATGCAGTGCCTTCCGGTGGTACGGGCTTGCTGCTATGGAAATAAAGTAGAGTCCGAGTATCGTGCTTCAGGGAAGGCTCCATGATCCTCATCACCGGCGGCGCCGGCTTCATTGGCTCGCACACCTGCGTGGCGCTGGCCGAGGCTGGCGTGCCGTTTCTCATCCTCGACAATTTTTGCAACAGCCGCCGCTCGGTGCCAGAGCGCCTCGCGCGCATCACGGGCGCAGCGCCGGCATTCGTCGAGGGCGACGTGCGCGATGCCGCGCTGCTGCAGCGCCTGTTTGCTGAGTATCCGATCAGCGCAGTGATCCACTTCGCCGGTCTCAAGGCCGTGGGCGAGTCGGTGCGCGAGCCGCTGCGCTACTACGACAACAACGTCGCAGGCAGCCTTGTGCTGCTGCAGGCCATGCAAGCCGCAGGTGTGCGCACGCTGGTGTTTTCGTCCTCGGCCACGGTCTATGGCGAG
The DNA here is from genome assembly GCA_963708545.1 of uncultured beta proteobacterium. GTDB lineage: Bacteria > Pseudomonadota > Gammaproteobacteria > Burkholderiales > Burkholderiaceae_C > Extensimonas. Next base: position 20,491 of record CAVPUD010000068.1, read on the forward strand.
CCCGCCTCGCTGCCGCTGCGCGAGGATTTTCCGCTTTCGGCAACCAACCCTTACGGCCGGAGCAAGCTCATGGTCGAACAAATACTGGCTGATCTAGACCAGGCCGAGCCGGGCCAATGGCACATCGCGCGGCTGCGCTACTTCAACCCTGTCGGGGCGCATGAAAGCGGCCTGATCGGCGAAGACCCGCAGGACGTGCCGAACAACCTTTCTCCCTACATTGCCCAAGTGGCGACGGGCCAGCGTGAAGCGTTGAGCGTCTATGGCAACGACTACCCCACACCCGACGCTACCGGCGTGCGCGACTACATCCATGTGATGGACCTGGCCGAGGGCCACCTGGCGGCACTGCGCTACCTGCAGACGCACGCCGGGCTGCTCACGGTCAACCTGGGTACTGGGCGGCCCGTCTCGGTGCTGGAGATGGTGCGCAGCTTCGAGCGCGCGAGCGGCCGCCGCATTCCCTACCGCATCGTCGCGCGCAGGCCCGGTGACGTGGCCGCGTGTTGGGCCGATCCGTCGCTGGCCGAGCAATTGCTGGGCTGGCGCGCACAGCGCGACCTCGACCGCATGTGCGCCGACATGTGGCGCTGGCAAAGCGGCGCAGCGCAAAGTGCCTGAGGGCGGATCACCCCGCATCACCTCACGGCCGGCGGCTGATCCGTGCGCCCGCGGCTATCCGACAGGGGCGCGCGGCGTGGTATCTTGTGCGGCTTCTGATTTCTGCTTTTTTGCTTTCTCGTTCATGCTCGCCAAACGCATCATTCCCTGCCTGGACGTGACCGGCGGCCGCGTGGTCAAGGGCGTCAACTTCGTCGAGTTGCGCGACGCGGGCGACCCGGTGGAGATTGCCGCGCGCTACAACGACCAGGGCGCCGATGAGCTCACGTTTCTGGACATCACGGCCACGAGCGACGGGCGCGACCTGATCCTGCACATCATCGAGGCCGTGGCCAGCCAGGTCTTCATCCCGCTCACGGTGGGCGGTGGCGTGCGCAGCGTGGAGGACGTGCGCCGCCTGCTCAACGCCGGCGCCGACAAGGTCAGCTTCAACTCCGCCGCGATCGCGAATCCGCAGGTGATCGCCGACGCATCGCACAAATACGGCGCGCAGTGCATCGTCGTGGCCATAGACGCCAAACGCCGCTTCGGCAACGACCTGCTGGACCGTGGCGAGGGTTGGGACGTGTATAGCCACGGCGGGCGCAAGAACACAGGGCTCGACGCCGTCGCCTGGGCGCGCCGCATGGCCGAAGCGGGCGCGGGCGAGATTTTGCTCACGAGCATGGACCGCGACGGCACCAAGGCCGGCTTCGACCTGGAACTCACGCGCGCCGTGAGCGATGCCGTGGACGTGCCTGTGATCGCCTCGGGCGGCGTGGGCCAACTCGAACACCTGGCCGACGGCATACAGATCGGCGGCGCCGATGCGGTGCTCGCGGCGAGCATCTTCCACTACGGCGAATTCACCATCGCGCAAGCCAAGGCCTGCATGGCCGCGCGTGGCATTCCCGTGCGGGTTTGAAGTCTTTTTGGCCTCTAGCGCTTACCCATAAAGCGCTAACAGCTATTTTTTCAGAAGCAAACGAACTGCCATGACGACCGCGGACGGATCCTCTCCGAACTGGCTCGACGCCGTGCACTGGGACGCGCAGGGCTTGGTGCCCGTGATCGCGCAGGAGCGCGGCACGGGCGACGTGCTGATGTTCGCCTGGATGAACCGCGAGGCGCTGCAAAAGACGGCGGAACTGGGCCAGGCGGTGTATTTCAGCCGCTCGCGCGGCAAGCTGTGGTTCAAGGGCGAAGAGTCGGGCCATGTGCAGACCGTGCACGACATCCGCCTCGACTGCGACAACGACGTGATCCTGCTGCAGGTCACGCAGCAAGGCCACGATCCCGGCATCGCCTGCCACACGGGCCGCCACAGCTGCTTCTTCCAGCAATTGCATGATGGCCGCTGGTGCGCCGTGGAGCCCGTGCTCAAAGACCCGGCTTCGATTTACCACGACCCCAAAGCATGAACATCCCCCCCCCCCCCACGACTAACCCGCCCGATCCACAAGCTGCCGCGGACATCCTCGCGCGCCTCGCGGCCGTGATCGAAAGCCGCAAGCCCGCGCACGGCGGCGACCCGGACAAGAGCTACGTCGCACGCCTGCTGCACAAAGGGCCCGACGCCTTTTTGAAAAAAATCGGCGAAGAAGCCACCGAAGTGGTCATGGCCGCCAAGGACGTGCAACACGGCGCCGAGCGGGCCAAGATCGTCCATGAAGTGGCCGACCTGTGGTTCCACTGCCTGATCGCGCTCGCGCATTTCGGGCTCACGCCAGACGCAGTGCTCGCCGAACTCGCGCGCCGCGAGGGCCTGAGCGGCATCGCGGAAAAAGCCGCGCGCCCAGCGTGATGACATCTTCACGCCTGCGCCAGCGTGCGCACCAACCCTTGTCTCGGAGAACAGCATGAACGACATCATCGACGTGCAAAGCGACGCAGAACGCGCGGAGGGCCTCAAGGCCTGGGGCTGGGTCAGCTACGTGCTGCACCTGATCGTCGCGCTCGGCGCGGTGATCCCGGGCGCGCAGCCGGGCGCGGCGCTGCTCATCATCGCGCTCATCATCGACCTCGTGAAGCAAAGCGACGCCACGGGCACCTGGCAAGAAAGCCACTACCTCTGGCGCATCCGCACCGTGCTTTGGGCGGGCGTGCTGTACGTGGTCACGGCGCCGCTGTGGCTCTTTTTCCTGATCCCCGGCATGGTGGCCTGGGCGCTGATCTCGATCTGGTTCCTCTACCGCATCGTGCGCGGTATGGTCGCGATGAACCAAAACCGCGCGATCGAAGTCTGAACGGCCACTGACGGACGCCCTTGCACCGCCACAATGCCATGCCCGAACACGAAGACCCCGCCGCAAGCACCCCACCCCGCAGTGCGCCGCGCCTGCCGCTGAACCTCGCGCTACAGGGCGGCGGCTCGCACGGCGCCTTCACCTGGGGCGTGCTGGACGCCTTGCTCGAAGACGGGCAATGGGACTTCGACGGCATCAGCGGCACCAGCGCCGGCGCGATGAACGCCGTGGCCGTCGCGCACGGCTTTGCGCAGGCCGCGCGCGAGCACCGCGACACGCAGGACGCGCACGCGGCCGGCTGCGCGCAGGCGCGCGAAACGCTCAGCCGCTTCTGGGAGAGCCTGGGCGCCGTGGGCACGCTATTCTCGGCGCCGCTGCTCAGCTCCAAGCCGCTGCTCGGCATGATGAGCCAGTGGCTCTCGCCTTACCAGACCAACCCGCTCGACTTCAACCCGCTGCGCCGCCTGCTCGAGCGCGAGGTCGATTTCGAGCTGCTGCGCGCCACGCGCGCGGCGCACGTACCCAAGGTGTTCGTGTGCGCCACCAATGTGCGCACCGGGCGCGGCGAGATTTTTCACGGCCAGCGCCTGAGCGCCGACGCCGTGATGGCCTCGGCCTGCCTGCCGCTGCTGTTCAAGGCGGTGCAGATCGAAGGCGAGAATTACTGGGATGGCGGCTTTTCGGGCAACCCCGCGCTGCATCCGCTTGTCTACCAAACCGAGTGCTGCGACACCCTGCTCGTGCAGATCAATCCCATGGAGTTCCCCGAGCTGCCCGACACCGTGCCCGAGATCGTCGAGCGCATGAACGACATCACCTTCAATGCGAGCCTGCTGGCCGAGCTGCGCAGCATCGAATTCGTGCGCCGGATGCTCGCCGAAGGGCGGCTCGACGCGCGCCGCTACAAAGACATGCGCATGCACCACATCGACGGCGGCGCGCTCTTGCACGCCTTCGGCCCCACGAGCAAGTCGCGGACCGACTTGAGGCTGGTGCGCAAGCTGTTCACCCTCGGGCGCGAGGCCGGGCAGGACTGGCTCGCGGCACACCGCGCCGACGTGGGCCGGCGCGCGAGCATGCAGATCGCCGAAAATATCTGACCTCAGCGACACCCACGCGGCCAGCCATCCTGCTGGCCGGGGCAACCACCCCGCACGGAGACTTTCACCATGGACGCCACCTTGCATGACCCGAACTGCATCTTCTGCAAAATCATCGCCGGCCAGATTCCGTCGAAAAAAGTCTACGAAGACGAGGACATCTACGCCTTTCACGACATCCACCCCTGGGCGCCCGTGCATTTTTTG
>CAVPUD010000069.1:0-45553 GCA_963708545.1 uncultured beta proteobacterium
CAGCACCTCGTCGCAGGCAAAGAATGCCTCGGGCTCGCCCGTGGGCACGAGCTGGCGCCGGCCCTGCGCGTCGTACTCGGCGCGCACGACTTCGAAGCGCATGCCGGTGAGCTTGCCACCCTCGTGCACGAAAGCCTTGGGCACGTGCATGTTGATGATGGGGATGCCTTCGTGCTGCGCGTCTTCCTTCTCCCAGGGCGAGGCCTTCATCTCGTCGTAGCCCGAGCGCACGATGACCTTCACGTCCTCGCCGCCCAGGCGCCGCGCCGAACGGCAGCAGTCCATGGCCGTGTTGCCGCCGCCGAGCACGATCACGCGCTTGGCCACCGAAGTCACGTGCCCGAAGGACACCGAGGCCAGCCAGTCGATGCCGATGTGGATGTGCGCGGCCGCCTCTTTGCGCCCGGGCAGGTCGAGGTCGCGCCCGCGCGGCGCACCGCTGCCCACGAAGATGGCGTCGTAGCCTTGGCCCAGCAGCGCGCGCATGGATTCGATGCGCTCGCCGGGGCGGAATTGGGCGCCGAGCGCGAAGACGTAGCCCGTCTCCTCGTCGATCACGTGCTCGGGCAGGCGAAAGCGCGGAATCTGCTGGTGCATGAAGCCGCCCGCGCGCGCCTCGGCGTCAAACACCGTGACCTCGTAGCCCAGCGGCGCGAGGTCGCGCGCCACCGTGAGCGAAGCCGGCCCCGCGCCCACGCAGGCCACGCGCTTGCCGTTGGCTGGCTGCGGGCGCGGCATGCGCGCGCGCACGTCGGACTTGAAGTCGGCGGCCACGCGCTTCAAGCGGCAGATCGCCACGGGCTCGGGCTTGGGCAGGTTGTGGTCTTCCACGCGGCCGCGGCGGCACGCGGGCTCACACGGCCGGTCGCAGGTGCGCCCGAGGATGCCGGGGAAGACGTTGGACACCCAGTTGACCATGTACGCATCGTCGTAGCGGCGCTGCGCGATCAGGCGGATGTATTCGGGAACGGGCGTGTGCGCGGGGCACGCCCACTGACAATCGACGACCTGGTGGAAATAGGCCGGGTCTTGCGTATTGGTCGGCTGCAAGCTTTGTCTCCTTGTGCTTGATGAGCGCTGCGCTGGCCGCCTTCTGCGTTGTTGTCTATCTTGGCGGACGGCACCGCACAGTGTACGACGTTCACCGCGGCTGCACCGCGTTGGTGCAGCCTATAGGTTCGACCCGATGAAGATTGAACCCAGATTGTTCATTAGGACGCGGGACGATGGCGAGGCGGCTGGCGTGACAGTTTGGTCGCTGATGAGAAGCCCATGGCACCGGCCATGGGCGCCGAAACAGCGACCAAAATGGCCGTCAGACGTCCGCCAGCGCCCACGTAGGTGCGCAGCACCGCCTAATGGACAATCTGGGTTGGATTTTTCGGATCAGGGTAGAGGCTCATCGAGGGTTGAATTCCTCCGTTTTCCTCCGTTTGCGCTGACACCAAAATCACCAATAACGCCTCTTCAGGCAGGTTTTTTGCTTCTGGCGTGCAAAATATTTCCATGCACAACAAGCCGCGTGCTGGTATATTTTGCTGCACTGCAACATAACTGGACGGCGCAGACATGCTCTACCACCTTTACGAAACCCAACGCTCCCTCATGGAGCCCTTTGCCGACTTTTCGTTGGCGGCCTCCAAGCTGCTCAGCAACCCCATGTGGCCCCTGAGCGAAAACCCCCTCGCACAGCGCATGGCCGCGGGTTTCGATCTGTTTTACCGCTTTGGCAAGGACTACGAAAAGCCTGAGTTCGGCATCCGCATGGTCGATGTCGATGGCGTGAACGTAGCGATTGCAGAGCGCGTGGAGATCGACAAACCTTTTTGCGAACTGCGTCGCTTCAAGCGTTTTACCGATGACCCGGCCACGCTCGCCAAGCTCAAGAACCAGCCCGCAGTGCTGATCGTCGCGCCCTTGTCGGGCCACTACGCGACGCTGCTGCGCGACACCGTGCGCGCCATGCTCAAAGACCACAAGGTCTACATCACCGACTGGAAGAACGCGCGCCTCGTGCCCTTGTCGCAGGGTGAATTCCATCTCGACGATTACGTCAACTATGTGCAGGAGTTCATCCGTCACCTCCAGAGCATCTATGGCAACTGCCACGTCATGAGCGTATGCCAGCCCACGGTGCCGGTGCTCGCGGCCGTTTCGCTCATGGCGAGCCGCGGCGAAAAGACGCCGCTGAGCATGACCATGATGGGGGGCCCCATCGATGCGCGGCGCTCGCCCACAGCAGTCAACAGCCTGGCCACCACGCGCAGCTTTGATTGGTTCGAAAACAACGTGATCTACCGCGTGCCCGAGACCTTCCCGGGCGCGGGGCGGCGCGTGTATCCGGGCTTTTTGCAGCACGCGGGCTTTGTGGCCATGAATCCCGACAAGCACGCAAACAGCCACTACGACTACTTTCTCGACCTCATCAAGGGTGACGATGCAAGCGCCGAATCGCACCGCCAGTTTTACGACGAATACAACGCCGTGCTCGACATGGATGCGGACTATTACCTTGAAACCATCCACACGGTGTTTCAGGAGTTCAAACTGGTGCGGGGCACCTGGAAAGTGCGTTCACCCTCGGGCGAACTCGAGCCCGTGCGGCCGCAGGACATCAAGAACACGGCCTTGTTCACCGTGGAGGGCGAACTCGACGACATTTCCGGCTCGGGCCAGACGCGCGCCGCGCACGATCTGTGCACCGGCATCGTGCAGAAGGAGCAATTCCACTACGACGTGCCGGGTGCCGGGCATTACGGCATTTTCAGTGGCCGGCGCTGGCGCGAAATGGTGTACCCCAGAGTGCGTGACTTCATCCGCGCACACCAGCCCGCGCCCCAGACTGTGCCGCCGACACCGCTCCCCATTGCAACGCCTGCCGCGGTCGCAGAAGAAAATGCCGTAAAAACGGAAGAAAAGACCGTCTCTGCTGCGACAAATGCTTTGCAAAAAGTAGCAACAACACCCGCCGCAACCGCCGCACAAGCTGCTTCCCCACACGGTACGGCTGCCGCAGGCGCCAAGGCCACGGCAGCACCACGGACCTCCGCCAGCAGCAAAAAGGTCGCGGCAAAGTCCGCTGCCAACAGCGCAGCACCCTCCGTGGCCACGACAGAAGCACCTACACCCTCCGTCGCCACGCGCTGGGTGGATGCCACACCCACGCCGGCGCCGGCCGATGGCGCTGCCGTTGCCCAGAGCACTGCAGCGCCATCGCCCTCCTCGTCCGCCGACGCCTCATCCTGAGCGGGATGGATACAGCGGGCGCAGGGGGCGTGCAGCGCATTGCCGCGCTGCTGCCGCAAACGCAGTGCACACGCTGCGGCTACGCGGATTGCGCAGCCTACGCGCAGGCCATTGCCGTCGGCGAGGCGGCCATCAACCGCTGCCCGCCCGGCGGTGCCGAGGGCGTGGCGCGGCTTGCGGCGGCCACGGGCCAGCCGGTGCTGCCGCTCGCCCCCGAGTGTGGCCAGGAAACGGCGCGCAGCGTGGCCTTCATCGACGAGAGCGCCTGCATAGGCTGCACCCTGTGCCTCAAGGCCTGCCCCACCGACGCCATCGTGGGCACGAACAAGCGCATGCACACCGTGATCGAGGCGCATTGCACAGGCTGCGAACTCTGCCTGCCCGCATGCCCCGTCGATTGCATACACCTCGCCAACGCCAGCGGCACGGCTACAGGCTGGGCTGCCTGGTCGCAGGCGCAGGCCGACGCTGCGCGTGAGCGCTATGCGCGGCGCCAGCACCGACTGGCACAGAAAGTTGCATCTACGCCTCTACCTCACCTTGCGGCCACGGAGTCAGCGCACGCAACGGCAGGTGCACCACAAGCGGCCCCTTTTGCTTCGCCGTCTGCCCCGCCTTCTGCCCAGGCGCGCCAGGTGGCCATTGCCGCGGCCCTCGAGCGTGCGCGCCAAAGGCGTATGGGTAGCTGAAGCTGGTTGCTGCCCTCACGCCACCTCGCCACCCCTGCCCAGTTGCGCGAGCAAAGCGGTCACGGCCTGCGCCGTGGCGTCGGCTGCGCCGCGGTGGGTCTTGGCGAACGCTTGCGCCTGCACGCGTGCCTGTGCAAGCCGCGCACCGTCGAGCGCGAGTGCGCATGCTGCCTGCACGCCCTGGCGCAGGTCTGCCACGCGCAGCGCGGCACCGGCTTCGCAGGCGCATTGCGCCGCTTCGGCAAAGTTGAAAGTGTGGGGGCCGAGCACTACAGGGCAGCCACAGGCCGCGGCCTCGATCAGATTCTGGCCGCCCAGCGGTGCAAAGCTGCCGCCGAGCAGCGCCACGTCTGCCAGCGCGTAATAGGCCTGCATCTCGCCCAGCGAGTCGCCTAGCCATACGTCTGCTGGCACGGGCGCATCCGTCCAGGCACTGCGCCGCGCGACGCGCAGGCCCGCATCCTCGAGCAGCGCAGCCACCTCGTCGAAGCGCTGCGGGTGGCGCGGCACGATCAGCCATTGCACTTGCACAACAGGGCTTGGCGGCACCGTAGAAACTTCTGAATCTATAGCTGCTTGCGCTTGATACACCTGGGCTAGAGGCCTTTTTCGTTCAAAAATTGGGGCGACGGCCTGCAGCCACATTGCCTCCTCGCCCTCGCGGCAGCTCGCAAGCATGACGACGGGGCGCGGGCTGTGCGCGCGCCACGCTTGGCCGAGCGCGCGCTGTGCGGCGTCGGGGCGCACGTCGAACTTGAGATTGCCCAGCACCGCCCGAACAGGTGCGCCCAGGCTGCGCAGGCGCCGCGCGTCGTCCTCCGTCTGCGCCCACACGGCCGTGAGGCTGCGGTACGCGGGCACGGCCAGGGCGCGCAAGCGCCGCGCGCGGCGCCAAGACTTGGCGTTGAGCCGCGCATTCGCGAGCACGAGCGGCACGCCCCGTGCCTTGCAGCCCGCCACCAGATTCGGCCAGACTTCGGTTTCCATGAGGATGCCGAGCGCGGGGCGAAAGGTGTGCAAAAAGCGCCCCACGGCAGCGCACGTGTCCCACGGCTGCCAGACCTGCACGTCGCCGGGCTGCAACAGCTTGGCGCCTTCGGCACGGCCCGTCGCGGTGCCGTGCGTGAGCAGCAGGCGCATGCCGGGCAGGCGCGCGCGCAAGGCCGCGATCAGGATCGCCGCGGCGCGCGTTTCGCCAAGCGACACCGCGTGCACCCAGACCCAGGGCGCATAGCCGCGGGCGTGATCGGCCCGTTGCACTTGGCGCACGATCTCTGGTGCATAGCGCCCGAAGCGCTCGCCCACGGCCTGCGCGTAGCCGGGCTCGGCGCGTGCGCGGCGGCGCAGCTTGCGCCGCAGCAGCGGCTGGGCAAGCCAGGTCAGCGCTGCATAAAGGCGCAGCGCGAGCCAGACCATCACGGGATGCGGCACGGGTGCAGTGGCGAGCTCCATCGCCGGCGCGCTTGCGTGGTTGCGGCGAAAGTTCAACCTAAATCCGGCAGTTGAGAGCGCCCGAGCGTGTCGTCATCGGGTGCACTGGCAAGGCGCAAACCGCAGCCATGGCGGGTGCCATGGCGAGGATTTGCAACGCAGCCAGCGTGCCCGAGGGCGGCGCGATCGGGTGCGCAGCGCTCTGACCCGATGGGTGAGTCTCGCAGCGTGAAAAATCATTCGAAGAATCAAAGCGTTGCATACAAAATGCAGCGGTCAACTGCCGGATTTAGGTTCAACCCAGCAAAGCGTGCGCCGCGTTCAATGCGCCGCCGCGCCGATCTGCGCATCGGGCTTGACGCGGCGCAGCAGCGCAAGCATGTCGGCCTCGATGCGCGCGAGCGCCTCGGGCGTGTGGCCTTCGAAGCGCAGCACCAGCACCGGCGTGGTGTTGCTCGCGCGGATCAGGCCGAAGCCGTCGGGCCAGTCCACGCGCAGGCCGTCGATGGTGTTGATCTGCGCCGGCGGGCCGAAATACTGCGGCGCGAGCGCCTGCAGCTCGGCCGTGACGCGGTGCGGCTCGCCCTCGGCACAGGCCACGTTGAGCTCGGGCGTGGAGTGGCTCGTGGGCAGCGCATCGAGTACGGCGCTCGGGTCGGGGCTGCGGCTCAAAATTTCGAGCAGACGGCAGCCCGCGTAGGTGCCGTCGTCAAAACCGTACCAGCGCTCTTTGAAGAAGATGTGGCCGCTCATCTCGCCGCCCAGCGGCGCGTCGATCTCGCGCATCTTGGCCTTGATGAGCGAATGGCCGGTCTTGAACATCACGGGCACGCCGCCCGCGGCCACGATTGCGGGCGCGAGGCGCTGCGTGCACTTGACGTCGAACACGATCGCGCCGCCCGGCACGCGCTGCAGCACGTCCTGCGCAAACAGCATGATCTGGCGGTCGGGGAAGATGTTGTTGCCTCCCTTGGTGACAATGCCCAGCCGGTCGCCGTCGCCGTCGAAGGCCAGGCCCAGTTCGGCGTCGCTGCCCTTGAGTCCGGCAATGAGGTCGCGCAGGTTTTCGGGCTTGCTCGGGTCGGGGTGGTGGTTCGGGAAGCTGCCATCGACCTCCGAAAACAGCTCCACCACTTCGCAGCCCAGCGCGCGGAAAATCCCCGGCGCCGAGGCACCCGCAACGCCGTTGCCGCAATCGACGACGATCTTCATAGGCCGCGCGAGGCGCACGTCGCCGACGATGCGCGCAGTGTAGGCCGGCAGCACGTCCACCTGCCGCACCGAGCCGCCGGGCGCGAGCTGCCAGCTTTCGGACTCCATGCTGCGACGCAAAGCCTGGATGTCGTCACCGTAGATAGCGCGGCCGCCGAGCACCATTTTGAAGCCGTTGTGGTCGCGCGGGTTGTGGCTACCCGTGACCTGGATGCCGCTCGTGCACAGCGTGGCGGCGGCGAAATACAGCATGGGCGTGGTCACCATGCCCACGTCTATCACTTCCAGCCCCACATCGACCAGGCCCGCGATCAGCGCCGCCGCGAGCGCCGGCCCCGACAGGCGCCCGTCGCGCCCCACGGCCACCGTGCCCTCCCCTTGCGCGCGCACCGCCATACCGAAGGCGCGCCCAAGGCCGCGCGCGGTGTTCTCGTCGAGGGTCGTGGGCACGACGCCGCGGATGTCGTAGGCTTTGAAAATCGCGGGATTCACTTGCACGGGCGGGCCTTTCGTTCCGATGAAGTCGGCAAAACCAGAGGGATCAGGACAAAGCGGCATTGTAGGCGGCGCCCCTGCGCCGCAGCCTCGCGCAGCGATAAGGGCGCGCTCAACTGCCTCAAAGAAACTCGGGCGACTGCACCGTGAGCAGCACGGTCTCGCCGCGCTCCTGCCGCTCACGGTAGCGCAGCCACCACACGGCCCCTTTGCGCACCGCGCATTCGCCCGAGCGCAGGCCCATGAGCTCGGCGATGGTCTGGCCCAGCGTGGGCTGGTGGCCGACGATGAGCACCGCGCCGCGCGCCTCGGGCCAGCGCGCGAGCTCGAGCACGTCTTGCGCGCTCGCGCCGGGCAGCAGTTCGGCGCGCAGCTTGAACTTGCGCCCCAGCGCCCGCGCGGTCTGCTCGGTGCGCCGCGCGGGGCTTGCAAACACGCGCAAACCCTGCGGCAACTGCCGGTCGAGCCAGGCACCCATGCGCTCGGCCTGTTTCTCGCCGCGCGGCGTAAGGGCGCGTGCCACATCGTCCATGCCGTCGGCGGCTTCTTCGGCCTCGGCGTGCCGCCAGAGAATCAAGTCCATCATCCTAAATCCGGCAGTTGAGCGCGCCCGAGCGTGTCGTCATCGGGTGCACTGGCAAGGCGCAAACCGCAGCCATGGCGGGTGCCATGGCGAGGATTTGCAACGCGGCCAGTGTGCCCGAGGGCGGCGCGATCGGGTGCGCAGCGCTCTGACCCGATGGGTGCGTCTCGCAGCGTGAAAAATCATTCAAAGAATCAAAGAGTTGCATACAAAATGCAGCGGTCAACTGCCGGATTGAGGATCATCCCAAATTGTTTATTAGGACGTGGGATGATGGCGAGGCGGCTGGCGCGGCAGTTTGGTCGCGGCTGAGAAGCCCATGGCCGGTGCCATGGGCGCCGAAGCCGCGGCCAAAATGACCGGCAGACGTCCGCCAGCGCCCGCGTAGGTGCGAAGCACCGCCTAATGGACAATTTGGGATCATGCTTCTTCCGATTTCGTAGCGCCATAGCGCGCCATGAGCGCGTTTTGCGCGCCTTTGCCGGTCTGCGGGTGCGGCGGGGGCGCGTAGTGCCCGTCGGCCTGCAGCGTCCAGGCGTCGCGGTCGTCGTACAGGTACGCAACCAGGCATTCGTCGATGATCTGCTGGCGCAGCGCCGGGTCGGTCACGGGCCAGGCAAGCTCCACGCGGCGCAGCATGTTGCGGTTCATCCAGTCGGCGCTCGAAAGGTACAAGTCCTCCTGCAAGCCGGCGCGAAAGTAGAACACGCGGCTGTGCTCCAAAAAGCGCCCGACGATGGAGCGCACGCGGATGTTGTCGCTCACGCCTGGCACTTGCGCGGGCAGCATGCACGCACCACGCACGATCAGGTCTATGCGCGCGCCTTGCTGGCCGGCGCGCAGCAGCGCGTGGATCAAGGCCTCGTCCGTGAGCGCGTTGGTCTTGACGACGATGCGCGCGTCCTCGCCACGGCTCGCCGCCTGGCCCACGCGCTCGACGAAAGCCAACAAGCGGCGGTGCAGATGGAAAGGCGCCAGGATGAGCTTGCGCAGGCGCGGCGGCCGGTTTTGGCTGGCCAGGTGGTTGAACACGCCGTCCATCTCCGCGGTCAGTTGCGTGTCGGCCGTGAAGTAACCCAAGTCGGTATAGAGCCGCGCAGTGCGTGCGTTGTAATTGCCCGAGGAAAGATGGCCATAGCGGCGCAGCTGGCGCCCCTCGCGGCGCGTGACGAGCAGCATCTTGGCGTGCGTCTTGAGCCCGACCACGCCATACACCACCTGCGCGCCTATGGATTCGAGCGCCTCGGCCCAGTTGATGTTGGCCTCCTCGTCGAAGCGCGCCTTGAGCTCCACCACCGCCATGACTTCTTTGCCGCGGCGCACGGCCTCGCCGAGCAGGCGCATGAGTTCGGAGTCGCGCCCCCCCGTGCGGTAAATGGTCTGTTTGATCGCGAGCACCTGCGGGTCTTCGACCGCCTCACGCAGAAAGGCGAGCACGCCGTCGAAGCTCTCGAAAGGCTGGTGGATCAGCACGTCGCGCTCGCGCAACTGCTCCAAGATCGAGGCACCTGCGACGAGCTGGCGCGGCCACACGGGGTTCCACGGCGCAAACAGCAGCGCCGGGTCGTTGACCAGATCGACCAGCTGCGTGAGCCGCACCAGGTTCACCGGCCCGTGCACGCGGTACAGCGCGGCTTCTGGCAGGTCGAACTGGCGCAGCAAAAAGTCCGAAAGAAACTTCGAACAGCCCGCCGATACCTCGAGCCGCACCGCCTCACCGTAATGCCGCTGCTGCAGCCCCTGGCGCAAGGCCGTGCGCAGATTGCGCACGTCCTCTTCGTCGAGCGCGAGGTCAGAGTGGCGCGTGACGCGAAATTGCGAAAACTCCGTCACCTCGCGCCCCGGGAAAAGGTCGGCCAAATGCGCACGCACGATGCTCGAAATGCTCGCAAACAGCATTTGTTTGGGCTTGTCGCTGGGGATGCGCACGATGCGCGGCAGCGCGCGCGGCACCTTGACGATGGCGACCTCGTTTTCGCGCCCAAAGGCGTCGCACCCCTTGAGGCGCACGATGAAGTTCAACGACTTGTTGGCCACCTGCGGGAACGGATGCGCCGGATCGAGCCCCACGGGCACCAGCAGCGGGCGCACCTCGCGCCGGAAATACGCACTCACCCAGCGCTTGTGCGCTACGCTGCGCTCGCTGTGCGCAAGGATGCGGATGCCATGCGCCGCGAACGCCGGCACCAGCACCTGGTTGTAGAGCGCATACTGGCGCGCCACCAAGTCGTGCACCTTGACCGCCAGCGCCTCGAACGAGGCCACGGTGTAGAGCCCTTCGGTTTCACCGTGCTTGACGGCGTTGACATGCAGCTCGGCGCGCACCTCGAAAAATTCGTCGAGGTTCGACGAAACGATACACAGATAGCGCAAGCGCTCGAGCAAAGGCACGTCGTCGCGCACAGCCCAGTCGAGCACGCGCTCGTTGAAGGCCAGGATGCTGTGGTCGCGGTCGAGCAGGGTGACTGGCTGAGCGGCCGCCGCTGCCGCCGTGCGCGCTGGATGCGCGTGCATTGCCTTGGCGACCTTCGCTTCGCCATGCCCCTCGGCGTCTGCAGGGCGGGCGGCGGCGTCCGTAGCGGGTGCAGGCGAGGAGCTTTCTGGGGCAGGCTTCATCGGATCACAAACGAGGTCGAGCGAAAAATGACGAAACAGCGAGTATCGATCGGCATCGTGTCAGACATGTGACAAGTCATATTCCGCCATGCACCGTAGCACGCCCGCAGGGGCGTGCCGTGGGTACTGGGCTTCATGCCTGCGCGGGCACCGCGAGAGGTCTGCCTTGCGCCCGGTTTTGCGCGGGCCACTCCAGCAATTCGAGCCGCCCGTCCAGATGCTCGACCAAGGCCGTGCGGCTCTCGACCCAGTCACCGTCATTGCAATACAGAATGCCGTCGATCTCGCGCATTTCGGCACGGTGGATGTGGCCGCAAACCACGCCCTGGTGCCCACGCCGCCGTGCCTCGGTGGCCACGGCGACCTCGAAGTCAGTCACGTAATTCAGGGCTTTTTTGACCTTGCCCTTGAGGTAGGCCGACAGCGACCAGTACGGCAGGCCCAGGCGCGCGCGCAGCGTGTTCAGGTGGCGGTTGAGCTTGAGGGTGAATTCGTAGAGGTTGTCGCCCACGTAGGCGAGCCACTTGGCGCACTGAATGACGCCGTCGAAGTAATCGCCATGCGTGATCCAGAGCCGGCGGCCGTCGGCCGTCAGGTGCACGGCATCTTCCACCACCTCGATGCCGCCAAACGAATGATCGACGAAAGCGCGCGCGAATTCGTCATGGTTGCCGGGCACGAAGACCACGCGGCAGCCCTTGCGCGCACGGCGCAGCAGCTTTTGCACGACATCGTTGTGTGCCTGTGGCCAAAACCATTTGCGCCGCAGTTGCCAGCCATCGACGATGTCGCCTATGAGGTAGAGGTAATCGCTCGAGTGGTGGCGCAGAAAATCGAGCAAGGCGTGCGCCTGACAGCCCGGCGTGCCCAGGTGCAGGTCGGAGATGAACACGGCGCGGTAGTGCTGCGTGGGCGCAGACCCTGCGGGTGCATCGTCCTCGACTCGTGCGCCAGCGGCTTCGTTCGTCGCATAGGCCATGCCAGCGCTCCAAGCAGCGGGGGCGTCGAACACTGCGCGCATCAGGCGCCCAGAAAGTGTTTGCGGTAGCGCGAAGGCAAGTCGGCCAGGCGCATCATCAGCGGCAAGTCGGCAGTGTTGAAATCCGGGTCCCACGCGGGCGCGCCGAGCACGCGCGCGCCCGTGCGCAGGTAGCCTTTGATGAGCGCGGGCGGCTCGACCTGCAGACTGGAGTCGAGCTGCTCGACAGGCAGTGGCAGACGCGGACGCACCTGGTATTCGATGGGCGCAAGATGCGTTTGGCGCAATTGCGCCCAGATGCTCGCGGCCACGTCGCCGCCCGCCACGCCGTTGTGCATCATGGGTATGCTGCCGCAGCCTATCATGGTGTCGAGCTGGTTGCGCACCATGAAGTCGCCAAGCGCACCCCACAGCGCCATGATCACGCCGCCCTGGCGGAAATCGGCATGCACGCAGCTGCGGCCCAGCTCCACCATGCGCTCACGCAGGCCGCGCAGGCGCGTGAGGTCGAACTCGGTATCACTGTAAGTGCTGCCCACGCGCCGCGCCTGCGCCGGAGTCAAAACGCGGTAGGTGCCTATGACTTCCTGCGTGGCCTGCGCACGCACCACCAAGTGCTCGCAATAGTCATCGAACAGGTCGATGTCGTGCTCGGGCACGGATGTCGGCAGGCGTGCGCCCATTTCACGCACGAACACCTCGTACCTCAGCCGCTGCGCCGCGCGGACTTCGTCGAGGTGCCGCGCCCAGGCCACTTCAATCCCTTTGCCTGCAGGCGCAGGCTGCGCCGCACCATCCGCATGGCCCGGGCGGTGAAGTGACCCCCTGGGCAGGGAAATGGGCGACAGCGGCAAGGTGGGGCTGGGCAATTCGTTCATGGACAACTCTCCTTGGGAAGACGGTGATCAAACGCAAAAACCAAACCCTTTGCGGAGGATATGGTTTTTCATCATCCCAGTGTGGTTGTCACGAATGACGAGATGGTGTCAATGCGATGGCGGTTGTATGACAGTTCCGCGGGTCCGTGCCCATTCGAAACGCTGCCGAACGCTTCGTAAAATATAGCGCATTACACATGAAATACGGAGTAAATCTGAGATTTACGCTGTTTATTCACCGCTTGAAGCGATACCCCACGCCGGTCTCGGTCAGCAGGTGTTTGGGCATCGCAGGCGCCTGCTCGATCTTTTTGCGCAGGTTGGCCATGTGCACGCGCACGTAGTGGATGTCTTCGGTGTGGCCCGGGCCCCAAACGGCCTTGAGCAGTTGGCGGTGCGTGATCACCCGATCCGGCTGCGATGCCAGATAGGTGAGCAGTTTGTATTCGATGGGCGTGAGGTGCAGCGTCTGGCCGGCACGCTCCACCACGCGCCCCACCAGATCGATGCGGATGTCGCCGAATGTGAGTACCGCCTCACCTGCGGGAGACTGCTGCAGGTGGCGGCGCAACTGCGCGCGCACGCGCGCCAGCAGTTCGCCGGCGCCAAAGGGCTTGACCAGGTAGTCGTCCGCGCCGGTGTCGAGTGCGGCGATTTTGTCTGCCTCCTGGCTGCGTGCCGAAAGCACCAGCACGGGCACCGCAGACCACTGGCGCAGCGCACGCACCAGTTCCACGCCGTCGCCATCGGGCAGCCCGAGATCGAGCACCAGCAGGTCAGGGCGGCGTGTCGCGGCCTCGATCAACCCGCGCTTCACGCTGTCGGCCTCGAATACCTCATGCCCTTCGGACTCCAGCGCCAAACGTACGAAGTGGCGGATTTCCGCCTCGTCCTCGACGACCAGGATGCGGCTGCGCAATGCGGTCATCCTAAATCCGGCAGTTGAGCGCGCCCGAGCGTGTCGTCATCGGGTGCACTGGCAAGGCGCAAACCGCAGCCATGGCGGGTGCCATGGCGAGGATTTGCAACGCGGCCAGCGTGCCCGAGGACGGCGCGATCGGGTGCGCAGCGCTCTGACCCGATGGGTGCGTCTCGCAGCGTGAAAAATCATTCAAAGAATCAAAGAGTTGCATACAAAATGCAGCGGTCAACTGCCGGATTTAGGGTCATGGTCTGGAACCTGTTCATGAACAGGTTTTCACCCCTTCAGCGCTGCCGTCGTCGGCAGGCGGTGTGCCGCGTGGCAGCTCGATGGTGAAGCGTGCGCCCGCCACCCGACCCTGTTCGATGCGGTTTTCCGCGCGGATGCGGCCGCCGTGCGCAAGCACGATGGCACGGCAGATCGCGAGGCCCAGGCCCACGCCTGGCGTCGCACTCTCGCGCGTGCCGCGCTCGAATTTCTCGAAGATCGCCTCCTCGCGCCCTGGCGGCAGGCCCGGCCCATCGTCGTCTATGGTGATGGTGACGCAAGCCCCCGAGGGCTTGGCCGCAATGCGCACGGGCGTGCCGGGCGGCGTGTATTTGGCGGCGTTTTCGAGCAGATTGACCAGCACGCGCTCGATCAGCACGGCGTCGAATTCGAGCAGCGGCAGGTCATCGGCCAGCTGCACGCTCACGGGCCGCTCGCGCAGCGCCGGCGCGCAGGCCGCCAGCGCCGCCCCCACGACTTCTTCGAGCGGCTGCCAGGCACGGTGCAGCTGTACGCTGCCCGCCTCCAGCCGCGCCATGTCGAGCAGGTTGTTGACCTGCGCACTCATGCGCAGCGTCGATGCGCAGATCGAAAGCGCGATCTCGTGCTGCGCAGCGGCATCGCGTCCTGACGTTTGCGCCATGACCAGCGCATCCGCAAGGCCCACCAATGCGGCAAGCGGCGTGCGCAGGTCGTGCGAGATCGCCGACAGCAGCGAATTGCGCAGGCGTTCGGACTCGATCTGCAAAGTGCTCTTTTGCGCCACGTCGATGTAGTGGATGCGCTCGAGCGAGATCGCGAGCAGCGATGCACAGGTCTCGAGCAGGCGTCGCTGCTCCGGCCCCAGCGCCTGCGCGCCTGCCGGCGGCTCGATCGCGAGCACACCGCGCCGGCGCATAGGCGCCTTCAGCGGCAGCACCAGGCAGCGACTGGCCGGCAGCGTGTCGGTGCCATGGCCGGCGGCCTCGCCGTGGTCGAAAGCCCATTGCGCCACCCCCTCATCGACCTCGGCCTCGCCACCGGGCAACGGGTGCAGGCGCTCGTCCTCGTCAGCCTCCAGCAGCGTGGTGCGCGCGCCGAATTCGGCCACGAGAAAGCGCGCCCCGATCTCAGCCACCTGCGTCGGCAGCAGCGCCGCCGACAGGTCGCGCGACATTTCATAGAGCCCGCGCACGCGGTGCTCGCGCAGGGTAGCGGCCTCGGCCTGCACCTTCAGCCCGGCCATGAGTTGGCCCACCACCAGGGCTACGACCAGCATCACGGCAAAAGTGACGAGGTATTGCACATCGCTCACCGCAAACGAGAAATGCGGTGCGACGAAGAAAAAATCGAACATGCCCACACCGAGAAAAGCCGCCAATACGGCTGGCCCGCGCCCCCAGCGCAGCGCCACGCCGACCACCGCGAGCAAAAACAGCATCACGATGTTGCTCAGCTCGAACATTCCTGCCAGAGGTGTGGCGAGCACAGCCACGAGCGCGCAGGCCCCGGTAGCCGCCAGGTATCCCTGCCAGTGCAGGGTCAGGCCCTCGCCTGGACCGTGCGCGCGCCGCAGCGGACGCTTGCTTGCATCCGTCGCGGGCAATGCGACCTGCAACACGTCGAGATCGTCGGCCAGCGCGGCGATGTTCTCGGCCAGCGGCATGGCCCAGGGCCAGTACCAGCGCCGCTCGCGCCGACCGATCACCAGGCGCACAAGGTTGTGCTCGCGCGCGTAACGCACCAGCGCGGGAGCCAGTTCGGGCGCGCTCAGCGTAGCAGTGACGGCACCGAGCTCTTCGGCCAGCTTCAGCACCCGCAATACGCGCCCACGCTGCGCCTCGGGCAGGTGCTGCATCGCGGGCGTTTCCACATGCACCGCATGCCAGGGCACGTCGAGCTGCGCCGCCAGGCGCGCACAGCTGCGCACCACTTTTTCCGCGTGCCCGCCCGCATCGATGCAGGCGAGCAAAGCCTCGCGGTTGGGCCACACCGATTGCACGGCGCTTTGGCGCCGATAGACCTGCATTTCGACATCGACGCGGTCGGCCGTGCGGCGCAAGGCCAGCTCGCGCAGCGCCAGCAGGTTGCCCTTGCGAAAGAAGTTGGCCGCCGCGCGCTCGGCCTGCTGCGGCAGGTACACCTTGCCTGACCTGAGGCGATCGAGTAGTTCATCGGGCGGCAAATCGACCACCACCACCTCGTCGGCTTCGTCGAATACGCGATCGGGCACCGTCTCCCAGACGCGGATGCCGGTGATGCCGCTGACGATGTCGTTCAAACTCTCGAGATGCTGCACATTCAAGGTCGTCCAGACGTCCATGCCCGCCTGCAGCAGTTCTTCGACGTCCTGCCAGCGCTTGGGGTGGCGCGAGCCGGGCGCGTTGCTGTGCGCCAGTTCGTCGAGCAGCACCAGCGCCTGAGGATGCGCCGCACCAAAGGCCAGCGCTGCGTCGAGGTCGAACTCCCGCAGCACGCGGTCGCGGTACGGCACCTCCTTGAGCGCCAGCCGCGGCAGCCCTCTGGCCATGGCCTCGGTGTCGGCGCGGCCATGCGTCTCGACCACGCCGATCACGAGCGCCGAGCCCTGCGCCTGCGCCTGCGCCTGCGCCTGCGCCTGCGCCTGCGCCTGCGCCTGCGCCTGCGCGGCGGCCAGCATCGCCCAGGTCTTGCCCACGCCCGGAGAAGCGCCGAAAAATATCTTCAACCGCCCGCGCCGCGCGCGCTCTTCCTCGGCCTGCACGCGCTGCAACAGGGCATCGGGATCGGGGCGTTGGGGCGCATCCGTCATGGCAGCCGAATATCAACGCGTCGCTTCACAACCACCCGGCGCGCTTGAAGCGCCAGTAGAGGATGCCCGCAGCGGTGGCGATCAGGCCCAGGGCGAAGGGATAGCCGTAAGCCCACTTGAGCTCGGGCATGTGCTCGAAATTCATGCCCCAGATGCCGGCCAGCGCCGTCGAGACGGCAAAAATCGCCGCCCACGCGGCCAGACGCTTGGTCACCTCCGACTCGTCGATCGTGGCCAGCGAAAGATTGACCTGCATCGCCATGCCGATGGTGTCGCGGATCGCGTCGATCGCACCGTTCATGCGCGCCAGGTGGTCGTGGATGTCGCGGAAATATGCCTGGGTGCTCAGGCAGACCTCGGGCACGCGCCCGCCGTGCAGCTTGCCCGCGGCCTCGAGCAGCGGCGCCACGGCGTGGCGCAGCACGCTCGCGCGGCGCTTGAGCGCGTACAGCCGTTGGACGTTCGAGCGCGCCGCGCCGCCTTCGAAAATTTGCGACTCGATCTCCTCGAGGTCGGTTTCGACTTGCTCCAGGATGGGAAAGTACCTGTCCACCACCGCGTCCATCAGCGCGTAAAGAACGAAGCCGGCACCGTGGCGCAGCAGCTGCGGTTCGCGCTCGCAGCGTTCGCGCACGCCGAGAAAGTTCTGGCTGCTGCGGTTGCGCACCGAGAGCACGAAGTTCGCGCCGACGAAGATCGCCACCTCGCCAATGGCTATATTTTCAGAAGCATTTTCGGCAGTAGATACGTCGCTTGGAGGCATTTCGAGCAAGTGCATGACCACGAACACCACTTCGCCGTACTCCTCCATCTTGGGCCGCTGGTGGCCGTCCAGCGCGTCCTCCACGGCGAGCTCGTGCAGGCCGAACTCCAGCTGCATCTGGCGCAACTCCTGCTCGGTGGCGTCGCGCAAGGCGACCCACACGAAGCAGCCAGGGCGATCGAGGTGGTGCCGAATCTCCTGCACCGGGATGTCGGCGAGTTTCTTCCCTTCCTTATAGACGGCGCAGTTGATCAGCACAAGCATTCCTTCTTCGCATGCACCCCTCGGTGCGGGGAATCGAGTATGCATTGCCCCGGCGCAGCGCAAGGCCAGCCCATGCGAATGGCTTCAGCGGCGCAAGGCATCGAGCGCCAGATTGAGTTCGAGCACGTGCACGCGCGGCTCCCCGAAGAGGCCCCACTGGCGCCCTTCGGTGTGCTGCGCCACGAGGGCACGCAGCTGCTCGACGCCAAGGCCGCGGGCGCGCGCGACGCGGGCCAGCTGGTACGCAGCCGCCTCGGGGCTGATGTGCGGATCCAGCCCGCTGGCCGACGCCATGACCAGGTCGGCGGGCACGGGCAAAGTATTGCCCGGATCGGCTGCCTGCAGCGCCTGCACCCGCGCCCGCACGGCCTGCGCCAGTGCAGGGTTCGATGGTCCCTGGTTCGAGCCTGAAGACGCTGCGGCGTTGTAGGGATAGGGCCCGGTCGCCGAGGGGCGGCCCCAGAAGTATTGCGGCGCTCTGAAGTTCTGCCCGATCAGGGCCGAGCCCACGGGTTTTCCATCCTGGTAAATCAAACTGCCGGCGGCCGCGTCGGCAAAGGCCAGCTTGCCTATGCCCGTCACCACCAGTGGATAGCACACCCCGGTGAGCGCGGTCAGCAAAACGAACACACACAGCGCGGGGCGCAAAAGCGTTTTCATGACGTGATCTCCTTCAACCAATCTGGGTTCAACCCAGGTGAAATGCCACCAGCAGCATGTCGATCAGCTTGATGCCCACAAAGGGCACCACCAGACCGCCCAGACCATAAATGAGCAGATTGCGGCGCAGCAGCACGGCCGCGCCCAGCGGCCGGTACTTGACGCCCTTGAGCGCCAGCGGGATCAGGAACATGATGATCAGCGCGTTGAAGATCACCGCCGAGAGGATGGCCGAGCCCGGCGTCGCGAGCCCCATCACGTTCAGCGCCGCGAGCTGCGGATAGGTGCTGACGAAGGCCGCCGGGATGATCGCGAAGTATTTGGCCACGTCGTTGGCGATGCTGAAGGTGGTGAGCGAGCCGCGCGTCATCAGCATCTGCTTGCCCGTCTCGACCACTTCGATCAGCTTGGTCGGATTGCTGTCCAAGTCCACCATGTTGCCGGCCTCCTTCGCCGCCTGCGTGCCGGTGTTCATGGCCACCGCGACGTCGGCCTGCGCCAGCGCGGGCGCGTCGTTGGTGCCGTCGCCCGTCATGGCCACGAGGCGGCCCTGCGCCTGGTACTCGCGGATGCACTGCAGCTTGGCCTCGGGCGTGGCCTCAGCCAGAAAGTCATCGACGCCGGACTCGGCCGCAATGGCAGCCGCCGTCAGGCGGTTGTCGCCGGTCACCATCACCGTCTTGATGCCCATGCGGCGCAGCTCGGCAAAGCGCTCCTTGATGCCGCCCTTGACGACGTCCTTGAGCTCGATCGCACCGAGCACATGCTTGCCATCGGTCACCACGAGCGGGGTGCTGCCGCGCCGCGCAACCTCATCGACCTCGCTTTGCAGCGCGGGCGGAAACTGCCCGCCGAGCGCCTCCACGTGCCGGCGGATCGCATCTGCTGCACCCTTGCGCAGGCAGCGGCCGTCGGCCAGATCGACGCCACTCATGCGCGTCTGTGCCGTGAAGTGCACGAACTGCGCCCCGAGCGCCGCCACGTCGCGCTCGCGCAGCTGGAACTTCTTCTTGGCCAGCACCACGATGCTGCGCCCTTCGGGCGTTTCGTCGGCCAGCGAGGCGAGCTGCGCGGCATCGGCGAGTTCGGCCTCCTGCACGCCGGCTGCGGGCAAAAACGCCGAAGCCTGGCGATTGCCCAGCGTGATGGTGCCGGTCTTGTCCAAGAGCAGCACATCCACGTCGCCCGCCGCCTCGACTGCGCGGCCCGAGGTGGCAATCACGTTGGCCTGCATCATGCGGCTCATGCCCGCCACGCCGATGGCCGAGAGCAGGCCGGCGATGGTGGTCGGAATCAGGCACACCAGCAAGGCCACCAGCACCGTCATGCTGATGGGCGTGCCGGCACCGGCGGCCCGAACGCTGAACATCGAGTACGGCAGCAGCGTGACCGTGACGCCCAGAAAGACGATGGTCAGAGCCACCAGCAGAATGGTCAGCGCGATCTCGTTGGGCGTCTTCTGCCGCTTGGCGCCTTCCACCATCGCGATCATGCGATCGACGAAGGTTTCCCCGGGGTTTACGGTGACCTCGATCACCAGCCAGTCCGAGAGCACGCGCGTGCCCCCGGTCACGGAGGCGAAATCCCCGCCCGACTCGCGGATCACCGGGGCCGATTCGCCGGTGATCGCGGACTCGTCCACCGAGGCCACGCCCTCGATCACCTGGCCATCGGCCGGGATGAACATGTTGGCATCGACGCGCACGATGTCGCCCTTGCGCAGATCGCTCGCCGGCACCATGTTCCACTGCGCGTCGGCATGCCGGCCCTGCAGTTTTTTGCTCCAGGTGTCTTTTTTGAGGCCGCGCAGCGCAGCCGCCTGCGCCTTGCTGCGCCCTTCGGCCAGGGCCTCGGCAAAATTGGCGAACAGCACCGTGAACCAGAGCCACAGCGCCACGGCCAGGATGAAGCCGACCGGCGCTTCGCCCTGGCCGAACAGCGCCTGCACGCCGAGCACGGTGGTCAGGATGCTGCCGACATAGACGACGAACATCACCGGATTGCGCCATTGCGCGGCGGGATGGAGCTTTTTGCATGCGTCCAAGATGGCCGGCTTCACCAGCGCCGGGTCGAACATGCGCAATTGAGGTTGTGACATGAAAGATTCCTCCTGCTCAATGGCCGGCAAAGAGCATCAAGTGCTCGACCACCGGGCCGAGTGCAAGCGCAGGCACGTAGTTGAGCGCCCCGACCAGCAGCACCGTGCCGATCAGCAGCACGATGAACAGCGGGCCGTGCGTGGGCATGGCGCCGGCGTGCACGGCGACGCGCTTCTTGGCGGCCAGTGAGCCCGCGAGCGCGAGCACCGGCACGATCACGCCAAAGCGCCCGAACCACATCGCCAGGCCCAGCAGAACGTTGTAAAAGGGTGTGTTGGCCGACAGACCGGCAAAAGCGCTGCCGTTGTTGTTGGCCGCCGAGGTGAAGGCGTAGAGAATTTCCGAAAAGCCGTGCGCACCAGGGTTGGCGACACCCGCCACACCGGCGGCGCTGAGCACCGCGATCGCCGTGCCCACCAACACCAGCAGCGGCGTCACGAGGATGGCGATGGACACCATCTTCATGTCGTAGGCCTCGATCTTCTTGCCCAGGTATTCGGGCGTGCGCCCTATCATCAGGCCGGCGATGAACACCGCCATGACGGCGAGCACCAGCATGCCGTAAAGACCCGTGCCTACGCCGCCGAACACCACTTCGCCCAGCATCATGTCGAAAAGAGGCACGAAGCCGCCCAAGGGCATGAAGGAGTCGTGCATCGCGTTCACCGCGCCGCACGAGGCCAGCGTGGTGATGGTGGCGAACAGACCGCTGTCGGCAATGCCAAAGCGCGTTTCCTTGCCCTCCATGTTGCCCGCCAGGGCACTGACGCCGTGCTGCGTCAGCAAGGGATTGGCCTGCTGCTCGAAAGACATGACGGCCACGGCCAGCACGACGAACATCAGCGCCATGGCAGCGAGCACGGCCCAGCCTTGGCGTCGGTCGCCGACCATATGCCCGAAGCTCAGGCACAGCGCCGCGGGGATGATGAAGATCGCCAACATCTGCACGAAATTTGCCAGCGGCGTCGGGTTCTCGTAAGGATGCGCCGAGTTGGCGTTGAAAAAGCCCCCGCCATTGGTGCCCAGCAGCTTGATGGCCTCCTGTGACGCGACCGGCCCCATGGGCAGGGTCTGCGTGCGGGTTTCGGCGGACTCGGTGGCGGGTGCACCTTGCGCATCCATGAGCGGCTGACCCTGTGCGTCCAGCTTCGGGGCCTCGTAGTGCGTGACTTCGACCGCAGTCACGCCGCGGTAGGCGTCGAAGTTCTGGATCACGCCCTGCCCCATCAAAAACACGGCGAACAGCAGCGCCAACGGCAGCAGCACGTAGAGCGTGGCGCGCGTCAAGTCCACCCAGGCATTCCCCAGGAGCCTGTCGGACTTTGGAATCGTCGCTTGCGGCGCATTCTCGCTTTCGACGCCCAAAGTCCGACAGGCTCCTGGCACCGTATGGCGCGCAAAGCCGCGGATCAGCGCGATGACGACGACGATGCCGGTGGCTGCGGAGAGGAAGTTCTGCACGGCCAGGCCCAGCATCTGCGTGAGGTAGCTCATCGTGGATTCGCCCGCATAGCCCTGCCAGTTGGTGTTCGTGACGAAGCTCACGGCGGTGTTGAAGGCAGAGTCCGCGCTCACGTTGGCCATGGACTGCGGGTTGAGCGGCAGCCAGGCTTGCAGGCGCTGCAGCGCGTACACCGTCACGAAGCCGCACAGGTTGAACAGCAAAATGGCCAGCGCGTAGAACTTCCAGCCCATTTCCTCTTGCGGCCGCACGCCGCTCGCGCAGTACAGCAGCGCTTCAAGGCGGGCCCCCAGGCGCACGGCAAGGCCGCGGCCCGCCATCACGTCGGCGATGTAGCGCCCAAGCGGCACCGCAGCGAGCAGCAGCACCAGCAAGAACACCCCGAGCAGGGTCCAGGCATGCGCGCTCATGAGAAGTCCTCCGGATGCAGCAATGCCGCCACCAGATAGACCAGCAGGCCCACGGCGGCAATGCCGCCCCATACATACGTCCAGCTCATTGCTCAGCCCCTCCGAGCTTGGCGCAGCCCAGCGTCAAGCCCACCAGCGCGAGCCACATCAGGGCCATGAGTGCGAGATATGCGATGTCCATTTTTCATCCTCCTTGGCCCGCGCGAAGACGGGCTATGGGGATGCTACGGAGCCGGGCGTCAAGATGATGAAAATTTACGTGCCGGGCGCATCAAGAAGGCATCAAGAACGCCGCAAAAATCCGGTCAGGTGGCGCGCAGCACCAGCGCCTCGGCCTATCCGCCCACCCAACGCGCACCCGAGACCGCTACACCGCCCCGCTCACCTGCGCCCAGAGCTTTTCGAGCCGCTTGAGGCTCACGGGCTGGGGGGTGCGCAGCTCTTGCGCGAAAAAGCTCACGCGCAGCTCCTCGAGCATCCAGCGCAGCTCCTGCATGCGCGCGTCGGCGCGGCCCTTGCGCTCGGCGAGCAAGCGCCCGTAGCGCTGCTCGTGCGGGCGCAGCTCGGCGAGCCTGGCGGCATCGCGCGCGGGGTCGGTGCGCACCTTGTCCAGGCGCAGCACGATGGCCTTGAGGTAGCGCGGAAAGTGCGCGAGCTGCGCCCAGGGCGTGGCGCCGAGGAAATTTTTGGGCAGCAGGCGCTGCAATTGCTGCTGCGCGTCCTGCACCGCCTCGGGGGCGTTTTTCGTGTCCTTGAGCTTGCGCAGCGCACTCGCGTATTCGAGCAGGATCGCGCCCGCGATCCGCGCGACCTCGTTGGCGATCAGCGTGAGGCGCGTGCGGCCTTCTTCGAGGCGGCGCGCGAAAGCCGCGGCATCGGTGGGCAGCGGCTCGCGCAGGAAGGCGCGCTCGAGCGCCAGGTCGATGATCTGCGCGCGCAACTCCTCCTGCGTGCCCAGCGGCATGTAGGCGATGGCCATTTTTTGCAGCTCGGGGATGTTTTTTTCGAGGTACTTGAGCGCGTCGCGCAGCTGCAGCGCAAACAGGCGCCGCAGGCCCGCACGGTGCTTGACCGCGGCGAGTTCGGGCTCGTCGAAGACTTCGATGGTCACGGCCTCGCCCGCGTCGATCAGCGCCGGAAAGCCGATCAGGGTCTGCGCACCCTGGCGGATCTCCATGAGCTCGGGCAGCGCGCCGAAGGTCCACGCGGTGTAGCGCTGGCCGGCGCGCGGGCTCGCATCGGGGCTCGGCGCCGCGGCAGGGGCGGCATCGGCAGAGGTTCCGGCAGAGGTACGGGCAGAGGTACGGGCAGAGGCCGGCGCAGCGGGAACCCCATTTTTGATAGCTGCAAGCGCTTGTTGTACCTGCGCTAGAGGCCTATTTGGCTCTAAATTTTCGGACGCGGGTGTGGGTGCGGATGCGGGCTCTGGCGCCGCACGCCGCAGCGCCGCGAGCGCCTGA
This sequence comes from uncultured beta proteobacterium, assembly GCA_963708545.1. GTDB lineage: Bacteria > Pseudomonadota > Gammaproteobacteria > Burkholderiales > Burkholderiaceae_C > Extensimonas. The sequence goes on from CAVPUD010000069.1 coordinate 23,207, forward strand.
AACGCGCCGCGCGCCTGCGCGCCCCACTCGGCCTTGAGCGCGCCGAGGTTGCGGCCCTGGCCGAGCTGGCGGCCGTGCTCGTCGAGCACACGAAAGTTCATGAACAGGTGCGGCGCGAGCATGTCGAGCTTGAAGTCGGCGCGCTGCACGTCGAGCGAAGTCTCCTGGCGCACCGCGCGCAGCAGTGCGTCTATCAAGCTGCCCTGGCCGAAGCGCTCGGGCGTGCCCAGCAAGGCCGCCAGGCGCGCGGCCGACTCGGACAGCGGCACGAAGCGCGAGCGCGGGCGCTGCGGCAGGCTTTTGAGCAGCGCCTGGATCTTGTCCTTGAGCATGCCGGGCACGAGCCACTCGCAACGCTCCTCGCTCACCTGGTTGAGCACGAACAGCGGCACGGTGACGGTGACGCCGTCGCGCGGATCGCCGGGCGCGTGCAGGTAGCTCGCCGCGCAATCGACGCCGCCCAGGCGCACCGTGCGCGGAAAGGCGTTGCCCGTGATGCCCGCGGCCTCGTGGCGCATGAGCTCCTCGCGCGTGAGGCGCAACAGGTCGGGCCGCGCGCGGCTCGCCGTGCGCCACCAGGCTTCGAAGTCGGCGCCGCTGCAGATGTCGGGCGGGATTTGCTGGTCGTAAAAGGCGTAGATCAGCTCCTCATCGACGAGCACGTCCTGGCGGCGCGCCTTGTGTTCGAGCTCTTGCACCTGCGCGATCAACTTGCGGTTGGCCGCGAGAAAAGGCAGGCGCGCGTCCCACTCGCCCGCGACCAGCGCCTCGCGGATGAAAATCTCGCGCGCAGCGTGCGGATCGGCCTTGCCGAAGTTCACGCGCCGGCCGCTATAGACGACGATGCCGTAGAGCGTGGCGCGCTCGAACGCGACGACCTCGGCGCGCTTTTTCTCCCAGTGCGGGTCGAGCAGCTGCTTTTTGAGCAAATGGCTGCCGAGCTGTTCGAGCCACTGCGGCTCGATCGCCGCGATGCCGCGGCCATACAGGCGCGTGGTTTCGACCAGTTCGGCCGCGACGATCCAGCGCCCCGGTTTTTTCGACAGGTGCGCGCCCGGATGGCGGTAAAACTTGATGCCGCGCGCGCCCAGGTACCAGTCGTCCTCGTCGCTCTTGACGCCCACGTTGCCCAGCAGACCGCTGAGCAGCGCGCAGTGGATTTGCTCGTAGCTCGCGGGCTGCGTGTTGAGCTGCCAGCCGTGCTCGGTGACCACGGTGAGCAGCTGGCTGTGGATGTCGCGCCACTCGCGCAGGCGGCGCACGCTGATGAAGTTCTGGCGCAAGAGCGCCTCGTACTGGCGGTGGCTGAGTTTGTGCGTGGGGTGCGGGGCGGCTTCGGCGGGCGCGGACGCCGGCGCTGCGGAGGGTGGCGCTGCCGCGGCCAGCGCCCGCTGCGCCACGGGCAGCGCGGCGTGCGCGCCCCGGCCCTGGCGCGCTGCGGCGGCCTTTTGCTGGGCTTGCGCGCGCGCCGAGGGCAGCGTGGGCAGGCTGCCGCCACGCGCCTCGTGGATCCAGCGCCAGAGCTTGAGGTAGCTGCTGAATTCGCTCTTGTCGTCGTCGAACTTGGCGTGCGCCTGATCGGCCTGCTGCTGCGCGTCGAGCGGGCGGTCGCGCACGTCCTGCACGGCAAGCGCCGCGGCGATCACGAGCACCTCGTCGAGCGCCTGCCGCTCGCGCGCCTCCACGATCATGCGGCCCACGCGCGGATCGAGCGGCAGGCGCGCGAGCTGCGCGCCCATGGGGGTGAGCGCGCCCGAGTCATCGACCGCACCGAGCTCGCCGAGCAACTGGTAGCCGTCGGCGATCGCGCGGCCCGAGGGCGCGTCGAGGAAGGGGAACTGCGCCACGTCACCCAGGCGCAGCGCGGCCATGCGCAAAATCACGCCCGCGAGCGAGCTGCGCAGAATTTCGGGGTCGGTAAAGCGCGGGCGGCTCTGAAAGTCGGCCTCGTCGTACAGCCGCAGGCAAATGCCGTTGGCCACGCGCCCGCAGCGCCCGGCGCGCTGGTTTGCCGCGGCCTGGCTGATGGGCTCGATCAGCAGCTGCTCCACCTTGCTTCTGAAGCTGTAGCGCTTCACGCGCGCCGTACCTGCGTCTATGACGTATTTGATGCCTGGAACCGTGAGCGAGGTCTCGGCCACGTTGGTCGCGAGCACGATGCGCCGCTGGCCGTGGGGCGCAAAGATTTTTTGCTGCTCGGCCTGCGACAGGCGCGCGAACAGCGGCAGCACCTCGGTATTGCGCAGCAGCGGCTGGTGCGCGAGGTGCTTGCGCAAGTGGTCTGCGGCCTCGCGGATTTCGCGCTCGCCCGGCAAAAAGACGAGGATGTCGCCGGGCGCATTGCCCGCCCAGAGCTCATCGACGCCGTCGGCGATCGCGTCGTTGAGACCATGGTCGCGGCTTTCCTCGAATGGGCGCCAGCGGATTTCGACCGGGTAGGTGCGCCCCGACACCTCGATCACCGGCGCGGGCCCCTGCGCCGAAGCAAAGTGCCGCGCAAAGCGCTCGGCGTCTATGGTGGCCGAGGTCACCACCACCTTGAGGTCGGGCCGGCGCGGCAAAATTTGGCGCAGGTAGCCGAGCAAAAAGTCGATGTTCAGGCTGCGCTCGTGCGCCTCGTCGATGATGATCGTGTCGTAGGCCTGCAAGAGCGGGTCGGTCTGCGTCTCGGCCAGCAAAATGCCGTCCGTCATCAGCTTGACCGAGGCGTCCCTGGAGAGCCGGTCGTGAAAGCGCACCTTGTAGCCCACCACCTCGCCCAGCGGCGTGTGCAGTTCCTCGGCGATGCGCTGCGCCACGCTGCTCGCAGCGATGCGGCGCGGCTGCGTGTGCCCTATGAGCCGCCCGCGCTGCCCCGGCGCGGCATTGCACTTGCCGCGCCCCAAGGCCAGCGCCATCTTGGGCAACTGCGTGGTCTTGCCCGAGCCCGTCTCGCCGCACACGATGATGACCTGGTGCGCCTGCAGCGCGGCCATGATCTCGTCGCGCCGCGCCGATACGGGGAGGGATTCGGGGAATTCGATTTTCGAGGCTAGAAAAGTCAAGGCGGGCAAACAAACAAAACACGACTTACACAAATCGGGGTTAGGCAAGGCGTTCGCTCCATGGCAAAACACCTCGCTGCATCCTTGTTTGCGTAAGTCCAACAAAAAAAAGGAAACGGCCGCCTTCGCTGCTGCGGCACACACCGGCTTTTTGAGGGGCGTTTTGAGGTTTTCAAGCGCCTCCCAAACACTGGAAAGGCGGGATTATCGAACTTGCAAAAGCAGCCCCATGCCGCCAACGGCTCACCGAGGGAAAGACTACACTTTGCGCCTTTCGCGCCCCCTCTCCCCCTATTACACCCAGCGCAGCGCTCATTGGCCATGTCCGCCGTCTTCAACTTCACCTTCGTGCCCTGGTTCCGTTCGGTCGCGCCCTACATCCACAAGTTCCGCCACCAGACCTTCGTGATCGGGCTCACAGGCGAGGCCATCGCCGCGGGCAAGCTGCAAAGCATCGTGCAGGACTTGGCGCTGATCCAGGCCATGGGCGTGAAGATCGTGCTCGTGCACGGCTTTCGCCCGCAGGTCAACGAGCAGCTGCGCGCCAAGGGGCACGAGGCCAAATATTCGCACGGCATACGCATCACCGACTCGGTCGCGCTCGACTGCGCGCAAGAGGCCGCGGGCCAGCTGCGCTACGAGATCGAGGCCGCATTCAGCCAGGGCCTGCCCAACACGCCCATGGCGGGCGCGACGGTGCGCGTGCTCTCGGGCAACTTCATCACCGCGCGGCCCGTGGGCATCGTCGATGGCGTGGACTTCCAGCACTCGGGCGTGGTGCGCAAGGTCGATGTCGCAGGCATCACGCGCACGCTCGACATGGGCGCGCTGGTGCTGCTGTCGCCATTTGGCTTCTCACCCACGGGCGAGGCCTTCAACCTGGCGATGGAAGAGGTGGCCACCAGCGTGGCCGTGGCGCTGCAGGCCGACAAGCTGATTTTCCTCAGCGAAATCCCTGGCATCCGCGTGCGCCCCGAAGAGCCCGAGAGCCAGGACAACCCCATAGACACCGAGCTGTCGCTGGCCGACGCCGAGGCGCTGCTCGCGCGCCTGCCGCAGGCGCTGCAGCCCACCGACATTGGTTTTTATCTGCAGCACTGCGCCAAGGCCTGCAAGGGCGGCGTGGCGCGCAGCCACATCATCCCGTTTGCCGTCGATGGCTCGCTGCTGCTCGAAATCTACGTGCACGACGGCATAGGCACCATGGTGGTCGATGAAAAGCTCGAAGCGCTGCGCGAAGCCACGCCCGACGACGTGGGCGGCATCCTGCAGCTCATCGAGCCCTTCGAAAAAGACGGCACGCTGGTCAAGCGCAGCCGCACCGAGATCGAGCGCGACATAGGCCACTACACCATCATCGAACACGACGGCGTGATCTTCGGCTGCGCCGCGCTCTACCCCTACCCCGAGGCCAGGACGGGCGAGATGGCCGCGCTCACCGTCTCGCCGCAAAGCCAGGGCCAGGGCGACGGCGAAAAGCTGCTCAAGCGCATAGAGCAGCGCGCCCGCGCCATGGGCCTGCAAAGCATCTTCGTGCTCACCACGCGCACCATGCACTGGTTCCTCAAGCGCGGCTTTCAGCCCGTGGACCCGGACTGGCTGCCCGAGGCGCGCAAGCGCAAATACAACCGGGACCGACGCAGCCAAGTGCTCGTGAAAAAGCTTTGAACCCAGATTGTCCATTAGGCGGTGCTACGCACCTACGCGGGCGCTGGCGGACGCCTGCCGGTCATTTTGGCCGCTGCTTCGGCGCCCATGGCACCGGCCATGGGCTTCTCATCAGCGACCAAACTGCCGCGCCAGCCGCCTCGCCATCATCCCGCGTCCTCATGGACAATCTGGGTTGAAGCGCAAAAAACCGGCGGCTGATCAGCGGGGCTTCAGGCGCCAATGCCCCACGCGCACGAGCACGGCGAGCAAAGCCAAGCCCAGACCGACGAAGCCCACGAAGGCCCAGTTCGCGAGCGAGCCGCCGAGCAAGGTCCAATCGACCGCCGTGCAGTCGCCCGAGCCGCGGAAGATCATCGGCAGGGCGCGGCTCAGCGGGTAGCTTTCGATCATGCCGTAGAAGTCGCGCCCGCAGCTCACGACCTCGGGCGGGTACCACTGCAGCCAGCTCTGGCGCGCCGCCACGAAAGCCCCGCAGCCCGCCGCGAGCAAGCCCAGCGCGGCCCATGAAAATATCCAGCCTTTTTGGCCTCTAGCGCTTGATATACCTGCACAAGCAGCTACCAATATCAAAGCGTAGCGCTGCACGATGCACATCGGGCACGGCGTGAGACCCACGCCGTACTGCAGGTACAGCCCAAAGCCCAGCATGGCCACGCACACCGCGGCCAGCAGCGCGAGCACACGGCGCGGCGCGGCGTCTATCCAGTTCCAAAGCATAAACATCCTTGTTGCGCGGCCCGCCGCTGACACCGCGAAAGCAAGCGTCAAATGCCGGCGGCCTCGTCGAGAAACACCCGGGCGCGGCGCGGCGTGAGCACCAGCGCCTCGCCCTCGCGCAGACCCATGTCGTGAAACTGCTGCGCGGGGATCTGCGCCTCGATCACGCGCAGCGGCTGCGCCCCGGGGGGCGTATTGTGCCCCTGCGGCGCAGCTTGGAGGCCGTCGCTGGGCACGAGCTCCAGCCGCGCGATCGGCCCGACGACGATGGCGCGTTCGAGCTGCGCCACGATGCCGCGCGTGCGGCCCGCATCCGATGGCTTGGCGCCGGGCGTGTAACGCTGCACGTCGAACTCGTGCGGACGCACGTAGGCGTAGGCCTTGGCGTTGTCGGCCTGGGCGTGCTCGGGCACTTCGATCTGCATGCCCTGCAGGTGCGCGAGGCCCTCGTGCGCGCGGCCATGGAACAGGTTCACGTCGCCCAAAAAGCCATACACGAAAGGGCTGGCCGGGTGCTCCCACACCTGCTGCGGCGAGCCGCTTTGCTCGATGCGCCCCCGGTTGATCACGACCACGCGGTCGGCCACCTCGAGCGCCTCCTCCTGGTCGTGCGTGACGAAAATGCTGGTCACGTGCAGCTCGTCGTGCAGGCGGCGCAACCAACGGCGCAACTCCTTGCGCACCTTGGCGTCGAGCGCGCCGAAGGGCTCGTCGAGCAGCAGCACCTGCGGCTCCACGGCCAGCGCGCGCGCCAGGGCGATGCGCTGGCGCTGCCCGCCCGAGAGCTGCGCGGGGTGCCGGTCGGCGAGCCAATCGAGCTGCACGAGCTGCAGCAAGTCCATGACCTTGGCGCGTATCTGCGCCTCGCTCGGGCGCTCGCGGCGCGGCTTCATGCGCAGGCCGAAGGCCACGTTCTCGAACACCGTCATGTGGCGAAACAGCGCGTAGTGCTGGAACACGAAGCCCACCTTGCGCTCGCGCACGTGCACGTCGGTGCTGTCCTGCCCAGAAAACGCGATGCTGCCCGCGTCGGGCGTCTCGAGCCCGGCGATGATGCGCAGCAGCGTGGTCTTGCCGCAGCCCGAGGGGCCCAGCAGCGCGATGAGTTCGCCCGAAGCGATGTCCAGGCTCACGTCGCGCAGCGCCTGGAAGTCGCCGAAATGTTTGCTGATGTTGCGGATTTCGATGCTCATGGGAAATCTAAGTCTGGACTTACGCAAACCAAGATGCAGCGAGGTGTTTAGCCATGGGGCGAACGCCCTGCCTAACCCCGATTTGCGTAAGTCGTGTCTATGTGTTGGGCCGCTCGGGCGGCAGGGTAGCCGCCTCGCGCAGCGCGCGTTCGTTGCGGTGCTCGGCCCAGGTCTTGATGACCAAGGTGACTAGGGCCAGCAGCGCCAGCAGCGAGGCCGCGGCAAACGCCGCCACCGACTGGTATTCGTTGTAGAGAATCTCCACGTGCAGCGGAATCGTGTTGGTTTGCCCGCGGATATGCCCAGACACCACCGACACCGCGCCAAACTCGCCCATGGCGCGCGCGTTGCACAGAATCACGCCGTACAGCAGCCCCCAGCGGATGTTGGGCAGCGTCACGTGCCAAAAGGTCTGCCAGCCCGAGGCGCCGAGCACGATCGCGGCCTGCTCTTCGTCGCTGCCCTGCGCCTGCATCAACGGGATCAGCTCGCGCGCAATGAACGGAAAGGTCACGAACACCGTGGCCAGCACGATGCCCGGCACGGCAAAAATGATTTTCACGTCGTGCGCTGCGAGCCACGGCCCGAACCATCCTTGCGCGCCGAAGAGCAGCACGTACGTCAGCCCCGCCACCACGGGCGAGACGGAAAACGGCAAATCCACCAGCGTGGTCAGCAGCGCCTTGCCGCGAAATTCGTACTTCGCAATGCACCAGGCCGCGGCCACGCCAAACACCAGGTTCAGCGGCACGGCGATGGCCGCCGTGAGCAGCGTCAGGCGTATCGCCGCCCAGGCGTCGGGCTCGCGCAGGCTCGCAAGGTAGGCGTTCAGCCCCTGGCGCAGCGCCTCGGTGAACACGGCGGCCAGCGGCAGCAGCAAAAAGAGCGCCATGAAGCCGAGCGCGAGCGCCGTCAAGGCCCAGCGCACCCAGGGCGCCTCGGTGGTGCCACTCTGGGCACCGACGGGGCGTGCGGAAACCACAGACGGATTCATGCCTACACCCCCGCCCGCCGGCGCTGCCAGGCCTGCAGCGCGTTGATGAGCAGCAGCAGCACGAACGAGATCAGCAGCATCACCACGGCCACCGCAGTCGCGCCCGCGTAGTCGTACTGCTCGAGCTTGCCGATGATGATGAGTGGCGTGATCTCGGACACCATGGGCATGTTGCCCGCAATGAAAATCACCGAGCCATACTCCCCCACGGCGCGCGCAAACGCCATCGCAAAACCCGTGAGCAGCGCCGGCGCGATGGTGGGCAAAATCACTCTGCTGAACGTTTGCCAGCGCGACGCGCCCAGGCACGCGGCGGCCTCTTCGAGCTCTTTTTCAAGGTCTTGCAGCACCGGCTGCACCGTGCGCACCACGAAAGGCAGGCCGATGAAGATCAGCGCCACCACGATGCCCGCCGGCCGGAACGCCAGCACGATGCCCAGCGGCTCCAGGTACTGCCCCACCCAGCCATTGCCCGCGAGCAGCGCCGTGAGCGCGATGCCGGCCACGGCGGTGGGCAGCGCAAACGGTAGATCGACGAGCGCATCGACGATCTTTTTGCCCGGAAAAGCATAGCGCACCAGCACCCAGGCGATCAGCAGGCCGAACACCAGGTTCACGAGCGCGGCGATCAGCGAAGCGCCAAAGGTCAGCCGGTACGAGGCCAGCACGCGCGGCGCGCTCACGGCGAGCCAGAACTGCTCCCAGCTCAGCGTGAAAGACTTGGCCACCAGCGCCGCGAGCGGCAGCAGCACGATCGCGCTCACATAAAACAGCGTGTAGCCCAACGTCAGGCCAAAGCCCGGCAGCACACGCCGGGGCCGGCGGCGCGCGGCGCGCGGCAGGGGTGTAGCGGGCCGCACCTCGGGCCGAAACTCAGCCCCACCCGCGGACGTCAGCGTGGAATGCGCAGCAAGCATGTTCATGCGTCACAAACAGCTCAGCGCGCGCCCGGCGTGTAGAGCTTGTCGAACTGGCCGCCGTCGTTGAAGTGCACTTTCTGCGCCTCCGAGAGGCTGCCGAAATACTTGGCCACGGTGAACTGGCGGATCGGCTTGAAGGTGGCGGCGTATTTTTTGAGCACCGCTTCCGAGCGCGGGCGGATCGCATGTTTGGCCGCGATCTCCTGCGCCTCGTCGGAATACAGATAGTCCAGATACGCCTTGGCCAGCGCCGCCGTGCCCTTTTTGGCGACGGTGCGCTCGACCACCGCGACCGGGTTCTCGGCCACGATGCTGACCGACGGATACACCACATCGACCTTGCCCGCGCCGAACTCGCGGTCGATGGACACCACCTCGGACTCGAAGGTGATCAGCACGTCGCCGATGTTGCGCTGCAAAAAAATCGCCGTGGCATCGCGCCCGCCCTTGGCGAGCACAGGCACGTTCTTGAACAGCTTGCCCACGAACTCGGCCGCCTGCGCGTCGCTGCCGCCCTTTTCGCGCACCGCGCCCCAGGCCGCGAGGTAGGCGTAGCGGCCATTGCCGCCCGTCTTGGGGTTGACCACGATCACCTGCACGCCGGGCTTGACAAGGTCTTCCCAGTCCTTGATGCCCTTGGGGTTGCCGTTGCGCACCAGAAACAGCATGGTCGAGGTCGTGGGCGCGGCGCTGTGCGGGAACTTCTGCGCCCAATCCTTGGCGACGACGCCCTGGCTGGCCAGAAACTCCACGTCGGTGGTGGTGTTCATGGTCACCACGTCGGCCGCCAGCCCGTCGGCCACGGCGCGCGCCTGCGCGCTCGAGCCGCCGTGCGACTGGTCGATCTTCACGTCCTGACCCGTGGTCTTTTTGTAGTGCGCGATGAACGCGGCGTTGTAGTCCTTGTAAAACTCGCGCGCCACGTCGTAAGACACATTGAGCAGGCTTTGCTGCGCCGCCGCGAGCGTGCTCGCAGCCAGCGCCACGGTGGCAACGAGGGTTCGAAATCGAAGCGAAGTCATGTCTGCGGTACCCGATGAAATTGGCGATCGACAGATTGTCCGCAGCATTCCTTCAAACACAAACGAATATATTTTTGTTAATAAATCGCCAAAAAGGCATAAAGAAAAGCAAGAAGCTCACCAAAGAGACGCGATATCCGGGGCAACCCTGATGCCTGCAGCCGGCATGTCGGACTAGCCTACCAGGTCAGATTCACACCGTTCACCATTCGGAGCCAACGCACATGACCGGCACAAGCACCCTTCGCCCGCATCACAAACACTGGCCGCGCCGCCTGCCCCACGCCATCACGCCGCCCGCGACCTCGCTATGGGACAACCTCGCGATCAGCGCGCAGCGCTACCCCGACAAGGCCGCGCTGATCTTCTTTGGCCGCAAGACCAGCTACCGCGAGCTGTGCACCGGCACCGAGCGCCTCGCCGCCTACCTGCACTCCATCGGCGTACGCAAGGGCGAGCGCGTGATCCTGCTCATGCAAAACTGCCCGCAGCTGGTGCTCGCGCACTTCGCGATCCTGCGCGCCAATGCCGTGGTCGTGCCCGTCAACCCCATGAATCTGGCCGACGAGCTGCAGCACTACATCCAAGACTCCGAAGCGCGTACGGCCATCGTGAGCGCCGAACTCGCCGCCGAGCTCGCCAAGGCCAGCAACGGCCTGGCGCCCGCGCAGCGCCTGCAGCACATGCTCGTGACGCACTACACCGACGCCTTCGACGCCGGCGTCACCGGCCCCGACGCACCGCCCGCAGCCTGGGCGAGCTGGCTCACCGCGCAGCACCCGCCGCCCGCGCTCGAAGGCGGCAGCGTGCACGGCTGGGCGCAGGCGCTCGCGTGCCGCGCCACTGTGCCCGCGCTCGAGGTCGGACCCGACGATCTCGCAGTGCTGCCCTACACCAGCGGCACCACAGGTCTGCCCAAAGGCTGCATGCACCCGCACCGCACCATCATGCACAACGCCGTGGCCGGCAGCTTTTGGGGCACCAGCACGCCCGAAAACGTCACCTTGTGCGTCGTGCCCATGTTCCACATCACGGGCATGGTCAGCGTCATGCACTCTGCCATCTATACCGGCCTCACACTGGTCGTAATGCCGCGCTGGGATCGGGACTTGGCAGGGCGTTTGATTTCGACCTACAAGGTCACGAACTGGCCCAACATCCCGACCATGGTCATAGACCTGATGACCAGCCCGAATTTTGCGCAATACGATCTTTCGAGCATCACCTACATCGGCGGCGGCGGCGCAGCCATGCCGCAGGCCATCGCGCAGCGCTTGCTCAACCACTACGGCCTGCAGTACTACGAAGGCTACGGTCTCACCGAAACTGCCGCGCCCTCGCATTCGAACCCACCCGACCGCCCCAAGCAGCAATGCCTGGGCATCCCATTCATGAGCACGGACGCGCGCATCGTGGACCCCGAAAGCTTGCGCGAACTGCCCGTAGGTGAATCCGGCGAGATCATCGTCCACGGCCCACAGGTCTTCAGCGGGTATTGGAAGCAGCCCGAGGCCACGCAAAGCGCCTTCATTGCGCTCGAAGGCAAACGGTTCTTTCGCACCGGCGACCTCGGGCGCATGGACGAGGATGGCTACTTCTTCATCACCGACCGCCTCAAGCGCATGATCAACGCAAGCGGCTTCAAGGTTTGGCCCGCCGAAGTGGAACTGCTCATGTTCCGCCACCCCGCGATCGCCGAAGCCTGCGTGATCGCCGCGCGCGACAACTACCGCGGCGAAACCGTCAAGGCCGTGGTCGTGCTGCGCCAGGAATACCGCGGCAAAGTCAGCGCCGAAGACATCATCGCCTGGTGCCGCGAACACATGGCCGCCTACAAAGTGCCGCGCATCGTCGAATTCGTCGATGCCCTGCCCAAGAGCGGCAGCGGCAAGGTGATGTGGCGCTTGCTACAGGAAAAAGAGCATCAAGCGTCACAAAAATAAGGCCACACACGCAACCAAGATCAGCCGAGTGCCGCCACCACGCAGGCGGCCTCGATGGGCTCCCAGGTGCCACGCCTTGTAACGCCATCCAAACAAAAAGCCAGCGCCCGGGGCTGACCCGCAAGCGCTGGCAAGGAGTGGTTCGCAGTAAAAAACGAGCGCTGCCGCTTAGAAGCGGTGCACCATACCTACGACAAAGCCGTTGATGCTGTCGCCACGCACGGCCTGCTGGCCGCCCTGGCTGCCGCCCCACAACGGCTGGATTGGAGCGATACCGTTGTCCGCGTGACCGAAGGTGGAGAACAGATAAGTGCGCTTGGACAGGCTGTAGTGCGCGGTGATGACCGTGTACTTGCTCTTTTTCTTGTAGGGCGTTCCGACCACAGCACTGTCCCCAGCGTCGATTTCGCTGTATTGCAGGCCCACGCGCAACTGCGGCGTGAAGGCGTAGTTACCGCCGATCAGCCAAGCCTCTGAATCAATCCAACCAAGACTTTTAGCGACTTGGTCCTTGTTGCTGACCTTGTCGTACAAGAAGGCCAGGCGGTACTTGCCGACGTCGTAAGAACCCGTCAGGATCCAATAATGGACGTCGTCGTTCGAGTGATCCAAGCCCCCATACGGCACCTCATTGACACCATTGTTTTGTGTGTAGCTCACCGCAACTTTGAACGGCGCGTACGTGTAGCTCACCACGGCGCCGATGCCGCGCCCAGCCGACGAGTCCCCCGGCTGCTCGCCCAAGACGTAATTCACACCCACGTTGAACCCCGCAAAAGTCGGGCTCGTGTAACGGATCATGTTGCTGTTCCAGAAATCGTTGCCGATCCCCTGTGCCACCATGAGGTTGGCGTTGCTCGAGTTGATCGCCACGTCGGGCATGCCCGTGCCGTTCACGAGCTGCGACAGGATGTGCGTGGTGTAGTCGCGGCCCAGACGCAGCGAGCCCCAGCTGTTGCTCTTGAGGCCCACCCAGGAGCCCCGGCGCCACAGGACATTGGTGGGTGCCGGCAATTGTGCTCCCGTAGTGGCAGCACCCGTGGCACCGCCGCTTTTCGGATCGAGCCCGGCTTCGAGGCCGAACTCCGCGGCCAGGCCACCGCCCAGGTCTTCGGAACCCGTGATACCCCAGATCGAAGAGCTGTTGGTGTCGGTGTTTATCTTCGTGAGGCGCTTGTCCATGGTGGCCGAACGCGAGAAGGTGCTCACGCCCACGTCGAGCACACCGTACATGCGGACGTTGGACCCTGCCGACTGCGCCTGCGCACCCACGGCGCTTGCCGCCAAGACGGCTGCCACCAGAGCGCTGCGTTGGAATTTCTGGGTATGTTTCATTGATGTCTCCTGCCTTTCTGAGAGAGAACGCTGCTTGGAAAAACGATGGATGAACAATGATTGACCGCGTTACCTTCTCGGGAAAGAAGCCAGAGCCAGGCTGGAAGGGCGCACCTTGTGGGCCACCGCATCGCACCTGATCCGCGAGAACACGACCAAAAATTGACAGCGCGAAGATAGAGCACTCCCGAGTCAGAGCACGCTAGGGCAATCCCTAGATACTCGCAGAATTGTCACAAAAACAACACCAAGAAGTGCTGCTACCGCGGTCGAGCACAATTGACGCAGGAGCAGTGCGCTCGACTTTTTCAGTACACCACTAAACTCTAGGGACACCCTGAAAAACGCCTTTTCAAGCGTGCTACGCCGGTCTGGTTTTTCATGCCGTGGAATCCCGGTAGGTTGAGCCTGATGGACGCTGATTTTTTGCCCACGTCAGTGCCGTTTTCGCGTGTTTTACGGCCCCTTTGCCGTTTACGCGCAGCCTTTGCAGGCTTTCAGGCGCACTCATGCCTGCGCACCCAGCAACTTGTGGCGCACCATCCACAGGTTGGACAGCGCAAACAGCGTCTTGATCTGCAAAGTGTTCTTCTTCAGTCCCCGGTAGCGCACCTTCCAGCTCATCCCACGGCACTACCTTGTCCATCTGTTCGAGGAACACTTGCTTGCGCGTCTTGCGCACCGTGAGATTCAGCTCGAGGCAGGCTTGTTTCATGGGCTCAGAGAATGCCATCTTTTGCTTACACCTACCTAACTTTTGACGGAGTTTTGCAGGGTTTCCTTAGCAGCTATGAAAATGGTACTTTTCCATAGCAGCCCGCCTGGCAGGTGCGCGGCCGGTGCGCGAGATGCCACACGACAAGTGCCCCACGCTCTAAAATTGCGCCCTGTGACTCCCCACACCCCCGCCCAGCCAGGCCGGGGGTTTTCGTCGTTTCTGCCCTTTGCTTTTCCCCTTCCCGCGCTCTTCATGGACTTGCCCAAACTCTCCCCCGGAAAACGCTTCACTGTGCCGCGCCCCGTGGGCAGCGCCGATGCGCTGTTGCTCGCGCAGATCGCGGCGCGGGAAAAAGCGGGGCGGCGGCTCACGGCCATCGTCACGGCCGATGCGAGTGACGCACAGCGCCTGATCGACGAGGTGGCGTTTTTTGCGCCCGACTTGCGCATTGCGTTGTTTCCCGACTGGGAGACGCTGCCCTACGACAGCTTTTCGCCGCACCAGGACTTGATCAGCGAGCGCCTCGCGACGCTGTGGCGCATCAGCCAGAAGGAGCAGGACACGGGCGCCGACGTGGTGCTGGTGCCGGCCACGACGGCGCTGTACCGGCTCGCGCCGCCCTCGTTTCTCGCGGCCTACACCTTTCACTTCCAGACGGGGCAGAAGCTCGACGAGGCCAGGCTCAAGGCGCAGCTCACGCTCGCTGGCTACAGCCACGTCACGCAGGTGGTGAGCCCGGGCGAATACGCGGTGCGCGGCGGCTTGATCGACCTGTTTCCGATGGGCTCGCCCATGCCGTATCGCATCGACCTGTTCGACGATGAGATCGACAGCATCCGCAGCTTCGACCCCGACAGCCAGCGCAGCCTCTACCCCGTGCCCGAGGTGCGCCTGCTGCCGGGGCGCGAATTCCCCATGGACGAGGAAGCGCGCACGCGCTTTCGACGCCGCTGGCGCGAGCTGATCGAGGGCGACCCGACCAAGAGCCGCATCTACAAAGACATGGGCAACGGCGTCGCCACGGCGGGGATCGAGTATTACCTGCCGCTGTTTTTCGACGAAACGGCCACGGTGTTCGACTACCTGGGCGCGCAGGCCACCGTAGTGCTGCACGGCGACGTGCAGGCCGCGTGCGCGCAGTTCTGGCAGGACACGCGCGAGCGCTACCGCCTGGCGCAAGGCGACCCCGAACACCCCGTACTGCCGCCCGAGGCGCTGTTTTTGAGCGCCGAGCAGTTTTACACCCGCGCCAACGCCCATGCGCAACTGGCACTGCGGGCCCGTGCAGACGCTGACGCAGCGGGCAGCGAGACGCCTGCGGGCACAGCGCCGGTCGAAGGGGCGGCCAGTGCGTACGCCGAATTCGACACCTTGCCAGACCTCACCGTGGTGCGCGGCGCCGACGAGCCGCTCACACGCCTGCAAGCGCACGTGCAGCGCACGCCGCAGCGCGTGCTGCTGCTGGCCGAAAGCGCGGGGCGGCGTGAAAGCCTGCTGGACTTTTTGCGCGCCAGCGGCGTGCACCCGCCGGCGTTCGAGTCGCTCGCCGAATTCCAGGCCGCGGACGAAAAAATCGGCATCGCCACCGCGGCGCTGGGTGCGGGCTTTTCGTGGCCCGCAGGCGGCATCGACTTCGTCACCGAAACCGAGCTCTTTGCCACCGGCGCCGCCACGCGCCGGCGCAAGCGCCAGGAACAGACCAGCGACGTCGATGCGCTCATCAAAGACCTCTCCGAGCTCAACGTGGGCGACCCCGTGGTGCACAGCGCGCACGGCATAGGCCGCTACCGCGGGCTCGTGCACATGGACCTGGGCGAGAAAAACCCCGACGGTAGCCCCACGACGCAGGAGTTCTTGCACCTCGAATACGCCGACAAGGCCGCACTCTACGTGCCCGTGAGCCAGCTACAGCTCATCAGCCGCTACACCGGTGTGAGCGCCGACGAGGCCCCGCTGCACAAGCTCGGCAGCGGCCAGTGGGACAAGGCCAAACGCAAGGCCGCCGAGCAGGTGCGCGACGCCGCGGCCGAGCTACTCAACATCTACGCGCGCCGCGCCGCGCGCCAGGGCTACGCCTTTCGCTTCAACGTGCAGGATTACGAGATTTTTGCCAACGACTTCGGCTTCGAGGAAACCGCCGACCAGAAGGCCGCGATCCACGCCGTGATCCAGGACATGATCAGCCCGCGCCCCATGGACCGCCTGGTGTGCGGCGACGTGGGCTTTGGCAAGACCGAAGTGGCCCTGCGCGCGGCCTTCGTGGCCGTGACGGGCGGCAAACAGGTGGCGTTCCTCGCGCCCACCACGCTGCTGGCCGAACAGCATTACCAGACGCTGATCGACCGCTTTGCCAAATGGCCCGTGAAGGTGGCCGAAGTGTCGCGCTTTCGCTCCGCCAAAGAGGTGGCGGCCACGCTCAAAGGGCTGGCCGAGGGCACGGTGGACATCGTCGTGGGCACGCACAAGCTGCTCAGCGATTCGGTGCACTTCAAAGACCTGGGGCTGCTCATCATCGACGAGGAGCACCGCTTTGGCGTGCGCCACAAAGAGGCCATGAAGCAGCTGCGCGCCGAGGTCGATGTGCTCACGCTCACGGCCACGCCCATCCCGCGCACCCTGGGCATGGCGCTCGAGGGCCTGCGCGACCTCTCCGTGATCGCCACCGCGCCGCAGCGGCGCCTGGCGATCAAGACCTTCGTGCGCAGCGAAAGCACGGGCGTGATCCGCGAGGCCGTGCTGCGCGAATTGAAGCGCGGCGGGCAGGTGTATTTTTTGCACAACGAGGTCGAGACCATAGAAAACCGGCGCCAGAAGCTGCAAGAAATCCTGCCCGAGGCGCGCATCGCCGTGGCCCACGGACAGATGCCCGAGCGCGAGCTCGAGCGCGTGATGCGCGACTTCGTGGCGCAGCGCCACAACCTGCTGCTGTGCTCGACCATCATCGAAACCGGCATCGACGTGCCCACGGCCAACACCATCCTCATCAGCCGCGCCGACAAATTCGGCCTGGCGCAACTGCACCAGCTGCGCGGGCGCGTGGGGCGCAGCCACCACCAAGCCTACGCCTACCTCATGGTGCCCGACCTCGAAGGGCTGACCCGGCAAGCGCAGCAACGGCTGGAAGCCATCCAGCAGATGGAGGAACTCGGCAGCGGCTTTTACCTGGCCATGCACGACCTCGAAATCCGCGGCGCGGGGGAGTTGCTGGGCGAGAGCCAGAGCGGCAACATGCTCGAAGTGGGTTTTCAGCTCTACAACGAAATGCTCAGCGAGGCCGTGCGCGCGCTCAAGGCCGGCAAGGAGCCCGACCTGCTCGCGCCGCTGTCGGCCACCACCGACATCAACCTGCACGCCCCCGCCCTGCTGCCAGACGACTATTGCGGCGACGTGCACCTGCGCCTGTCGTTCTACAAAAAGCTCGCCACCGCGCAAAGCGACGAGCAAATCGACCGCCTGCTCGAAGAAATCGTGGACCGCTTCGGCAAGCTGCCGCCGCCCACGCAAACGCTGATCGACGTGCACCGCCTGCGCGTGCTCGGCAGCCGCTACGGCGTCACCAAGGTCGATGCCGCGCCCGGCGTGATCCACATCAGCTTCAAGCCCCAGCCGCCCATAGACCCGATGGCGATCGTCGGGCTGATCCAGAAAAACAAGCACATCAAGCTCGCCGGCAACGAAAAGCTGCGCATCGAACGCGCCCTGCCAGACCCCAAGGCCCGCGCGCAGCTCGTGCGCGACGTGCTGCGCAGCCTAGGCCAGCCGCTCGAGGTTGTGGCGGCTTGAGTGCACAAAAAATGCCAGTCAGTGGGTTAACTGACTGGCATTGCGCCTAAGCGGGCTTTTTTCTGGGCAGGTTCAGCGCATCAAACGCTCACCGTCTCGGCCGCTTGCTTGAACTCCTCGATCTGGTCGAAGTTCATGTAGCGATAGACTTCGCTGGCCTTCTGGTTGATCACGCCCATTTCGGCATGGTATTCCTCCACCGTGGGCAGGCGGCCCAGACGCGAAGCGATGGCCGCCAGCTCTGCCGAAGCGAGGAACACGTTGGTGTTCTTGCCCAGACGGTTCGGGAAGTTGCGCGTGCTCGTGGACACCACCGTCGCGCCCTCGTGCACCTGCGCCTGGTTGCCCATGCACAGACTGCAGCCCGGCATTTCGGTGCGTGCGCCGGCCGTACCGAAAGTCGCGTAATAGCCTTCCTTGATGAGCTCGTTCTGGTCCATCTTGGTCGGCGGCGCGACCCACAGGCGCACGGGGATGTCGCGCTGGCCTTGCAGCAGGCGCGCCGCGGCGCGGAAGTGGCCGATGTTGGTCATGCACGAGCCGATGAAAGCCTCGTCGATCTTGGTGCCCGCCACTTCGGACAGCACCCTGGCATCGTCCGGATCGTTCGGGCAGCAGAGGATGGGCTCCTTGATGTCGGCTAGGTCGATCTCGATCACGGCGGCGTACTCGGCATCGGCATCGGCCTCGAGCAGCTGCGGGTTCGCGAGCCACTCTTCCATCTTCTTGATACGGCGCGCGAGCGTGCGTGCATCCTGGTAGCCGTCGGCGATCATGTTCTTGAGCAGCACGATGTTTGACTTCAGGTACTCGATGATGGGCTCTTGGTGGAGCCTGATCGTGCAGCCCGCGGCCGAGCGCTCTGCCGAAGCGTCGGAGAGCTCGAACGCCTGTTCCACCTTGAGGTCTGGCAGGCCTTCGATTTCGAGGATGCGGCCCGAGAAAAAGTTTTTCTTGCCCTTCTTCTCGACGGTCAGCAAACCCTGCTTGATCGCGTACAGCGGAATCGCGTGCACCAGATCGCGCAGCGTGATGCCAGGCTGCATCTGGCCCTTGAAGCGCACGAGCACCGACTCGGGCATATCGAGCGGCATCACGCCCGTGGCCGCGGCAAAGGCCACGAGCCCCGAGCCGGCCGGGAAGCTGATACCGATCGGAAAGCGCGTGTGCGAATCGCCGCCCGTGCCCACGGTGTCGGGCAGCAGCATGCGGTTGAGCCACGAGTGGATCACGCCGTCGCCCGGGCGCAACGCGACGCCGCCGCGGCTGCTGATGAAGGTGGGCAGCTCGCAGTGCATCTTCACATCGACCGGCTTGGGGTAGGCCGCAGTGTGGCAGAACGACTGCATGACCAGATCGGCGCTGAAGCCCAGGCAGGCCAGGTCTTTGAGCTCGTCGCGCGTCATCGGGCCCGTGGTGTCCTGGCTGCCGACAGTGGTCATCTTGGGCTCGCAGTAGGTGCCGGGGCGAATGCCCTGGCCTTCTGGCAGACCGCAGGCGCGGCCCACCATCTTCTGCGCCAGCGTGAAGCCCTTGCCCGTATCCTTGGGCGCCTTGGGCAGGCGGAACACCGTCGAGGCCGGCAGGCCCAGAAATTCGCGCGCCCTGCCCGTGAGGCCGCGGCCAATGATCAGGTTGATACGGCCGCCCGCGCGCACTTCGTCGAGCAGCACTTCGCTCTTGAGCTGGAAGGTGGCGATGACTTCGCCGTTTTTCTCGATCTTGCCTTCGTAGGGGTAGATGTCGATGACGTCGCCAAACTCGATCTTGCTGACATCGACCTCGATCGGCAGCGAGCCCGAGTCTTCTTGCGTGTTGAAGAAGATCGGCGCGATCTTGCCGCCCAGCGTCACGCCGCCAAAGCGCTTGTTGGGCACATAAGGGATGTCGTGCCCGGTGTGCCAGATCACGCTGTTGGTGGCCGACTTGCGGCTCGAACCCGTGCCGACCACGTCGCCCACGTAGGCCACGAGGTGGCCTTTTTGCTTGAGCTGCTCGATCACGCCGATCGGGCCGCGCTTACCGTCCTCCTCGGGCTCGAACGGCGCATCCGGGCGCTTGTTCTTGAGCATGGCGAGCGCGTGCAGCGGAATGTCCGGGCGGCTCCAGGCGTCAGGCGCGGGCGAGAGGTCGTCGGTGTTGGTTTCGCCGGGCACCTTGAATGCCGTGACGGTGATCTTTTGCGGCACCTCGGGGCGCGTGAGGAACCATTCGGCATCGGCCCAGCTTTGCATCACGGCCTTGGCGTGCGCGTTACCAGCCTGCACCTTCTCGGCTACGTCGTGGAAGGCGTCGAACATCAGCAGCGTGTGCTTGAGGCCTTCGGCTGCGATCGGCGCGACTTCGGCATCGTCCAGCAGATCGATCAAAGGCTTGACGTTATAGCCGCCCACCATGGTGCCGAGCAGCTCGGTCGCCTTGGCTTTGCTGAGCATGCCCACCTGGATGTCACCATGCGCCACGGCGGCGAGGAACGATGCCTTGACCTTGGCCGCGTCGTCCACCCCGGGCGGCACGCGGTGCGTGAGCAGGTCGAGCAAAAACTGCGCGTCTTCGCCCGCGGGCGGGTTTTTGATGAGTTCGATCAGCTCCGCGGTCTGCTGCGCAGTCAGCGGCAGCGGCGGGATGCCCAGAGCGGCGCGTTCGGCCACATGGTCACGGTAGGCTTTCAACATTTTTTTCTCTTGTGATTGCAATTGGAAACGGCGCAGCCGCGAGAGTTGCGCCCCTACTGGCCGCGCCTGCTGAAATAATTAATTGCGCGAATCCAGCAGACTCGGCGGCGGGTTTTTCTTCAAGGCCTCGGCCACGACCACTTGCTGCGCGCTCATGCATTCATCGGCCATGCGCTGACCGATTTTCTGGTTCATGAGCATGGATTTGTTGGGGATCTGCAGCCAGACGGCGCCGGCCTTGTGGTCTTCGAGGCGAATGGCACCGGTTGCCGAAACGACGGGCGCCATGTGGTACTTGAAGCCCTTGCCCTCCACGTGGAAGTAACCGGGCGCGGCGTCGTCGGCGGATACCGTGACATACGCGCCGAGTTCGCAAGGCATACGCCCGACGTACACCTTGTCGGCAATCGCCAACTCTTCGGGCGTGAGCGCTTTTTCCGCCGCGTCAAAGCCGCTGGCCACCTGTTTGGCCGCGCTGTGCAGCTGCTCGCGGCTGGTCATGGGTTTGACCTTGGCGCTCGAGACTTTGGCCACAGTTTTGTGTGAGGGTTTGGCCGGCGTCGCATCAGAATTCGCAGCAACTGCAAAGGCGGGAACCATGGCCACCAGCACACAAGCAAACAAGGACTTCATAGAAACTCCTGCAGGAAGGGAAAAGCAAACTCAGGGGGCATCCGCTGAAGCGGCAAGGGTAAACCAAGCGCGCACGGCCTCGGGCAAGAAAAGCCCTGTTCGGTGTGCACGTTCCAGCACCTGCCAATAATACCGATAGCTGGCCCTATCATGCAGCACCCCGTCCATGTTGATGGGAGCCCAATCGGCACCGGCGGCAGCTGCAATGATTTTTGCAGCGTGCTCGACATCGTCCTGCGTGGGCGCGAACGCTTCAAGGATGGGGCGGATCTGCGCCGGGTGGATGCTCCACATGCGCGTGTAGCCCAACTCACGCGCGGCGCGCGTGGCGGCGGCCTTCATGGCTGCCATGTCGCTGAATTCGGTGACTACGCAATGCGCGGGCACCTTGCCATGGGCATGGCAGGCCGCGGCTATCTCGAGCTTGGCACGCAACACCAGCGGGTGCGAAAACTGCCCTGCCGAGGTCATGGCCTCGGCCGGAATCGCCCCGCCATGCGCCGAGACGAAGTCCATCAGGCCAAAGCTCAGACTCTGCACGCGCGGATGCGCCGCGATCTCGAAGGCCCGGTACACGGCCTGCGGCGATTCGATCAGCACATGCAGGGGCAAATGCCCCGCCGACGCACGCTGCAGCGCCTTTTCCGCCGTGAGCACGTCGTCGATCGATTCCACCTTGGGAATCATGATGTGGCAGAGCCTGTGCCCGGCCTCGCCGGCGATCGTGGCCACGTCGTTCGCAAAAGCGGGGTGATCGACAGGGTGCACGCGCGCCGCAACACGGGCTTGCGGTGCCGCGTCGCGCGCGAGCGCAGCCACGAGCCTGGCGTGGGTCGCCTCGGCACCTACGGGGGCGCCATCCTCGCAATCGAGCGTGACGTCGAAAACGCAGGTGCCGAATTCCTGCGTCATCTCGGCCTGCAGCTGCAGACTTTTGCGCATGCGCGCCTCCACGCCGCTGTAGTGGTCGCAAACCGGCAAGAAACCGGTCTGCGCCTGCGCGCCCAAAAGCACGTCACGGGGGTGGCCTGCTGCATTGCCGCGCTCTGCCACGGGGGACTGCGCGGATTCCTGGGCCGAGTGCATCGCCATACTGCCCTGTTGCTTTACAGCAGATGCTTCACGCCGTCTTGCTCGGACAGCAGCTCCGCCAGGGTGATGTTAATGCGCTCTTGCGAGAAGGCGTCGATCGCGAGCCCCTCGACCACCTTGTATTCCCCATTGGCACAAGTCACGGGGAAGCCGAACATCACGTCTTTGGGGATGCCGTACTGGCCATCCGAAGGAATGCCCATGGTCACCCACTTGCCGTTCGTGCCCAGTGCCCAGTCGCGCATGTGATCGATGGCCGCATTGGCTGCCGAAGCCGCCGACGACAGGCCCCGCGCCTCGATGATGGCAGCGCCGCGCTTGCCCACGGTGGGCAGAAACACATTGGCGTTCCAATCCTGATCGTTGATCATCTGGGCCACGCTCTGCCCCTGGATGGTGGCAAAGCGGTAGTCCGCATACATGGTGGGCGAATGGTTGCCCCAGACGATCATTTTTTCGATCTCTGCGACCGGTTTGCCCGTCTTGGCGGCGATCTGGCTCAGGGCGCGGTTGTGGTCCAGGCGCAGCATGGCCGTGAAATTCTTGCGCGGCAGGTCGGGCGCGCTTTTCATGGCAATGTAGGCATTGGTGTTTGCGGGGTTGCCCA